>NZ_JAGXJM010000328.1:0-265 GCF_019091445.1 Streptomyces sp. GbtcB7 | reverse complement strand
CTAATAAGGTAGATGTTTGTTCTAACTCCTATTAGGGTAGATTTGCTTATTAAGGTAGATGTTCAGTCGAACTCCTATGAAAGAATAAAAAGCAACACAGAAACATTACAATTCGTCAATTTCTTGGATGTTAACTATCAGAAAAACACACTGGAAAGCTGCATTTAGATGCCCACGAAAATTGCATGCAATTATTTTAGAATATGTTATCAAAACCAATAGCTGTTGCAGGCTATTGCATTTATACACATACAAAAAACTGAAA
>NZ_JAGXJM010000327.1:0-265 GCF_019091445.1 Streptomyces sp. GbtcB7 | reverse complement strand
GAGGAAGAATTCTTTGTCTTCTTTGGATATGTTTGAAGCTCATCCGGTAGAAGAAGCAAGCCAAGAGAGCAGTTTGGGGAGACTAGGAATAATCACAAACAGGTGGATGAGATGCAGCAACAATGACATGTTGATTCTGGCTTTCCATGACAGTTTGCTTTCTCCAAAGTTTGCTGAATGAGACTGATAAAGAAATTGGTGTTTGGCAAGAGAGCTCCTTCTCCTCCCCCCTTTACTTCCTGAAGAGGTCATTGCCCTGCAAACA
>NZ_JAGXJM010000326.1:0-265 GCF_019091445.1 Streptomyces sp. GbtcB7 | reverse complement strand
AAATGTAACATCTACCATAATCATATCGACTAATATTAAATCCTGAAATACCTAAATCAGTTATAGTTACTGGAGTTCCATTCAACATTTCAGACACTTGAAAACTTGTTTCAGTTACATTTATAGCGTAATACAACTTATCCACGCTAATTCCGATAGGAACTTTACCAATCCACTGCTCGAAACAAATTTTAGCTCCATTCCCCATCCCGTGCGGCTTACTAAAAGTAAATGTACTAGTAGTGATATCTATCGTAGGTGTTCC
>NZ_JAGXJM010000325.1:0-265 GCF_019091445.1 Streptomyces sp. GbtcB7 | reverse complement strand
TCAGACACCCAACAGCGTGCCCGGCACCCTTGCCGCTTCCCTCATTCGTTCCACGCCCCGAAGAGCAGTACTGGAAGGAGAAGACAGTCAAGTGTGCCGAATAATCAACGTTCCACCCATGAGCAACCACCGTCGAACGTGTGCCGACGTAATGGCCCTGGACCACCGGGCAAGCCCGGCAGCCTAGATGCTCCTTAGAAAGGAGGTGATCCAGCCGCACCTTCCGGTACGGCTACCTTGTTACGACTTCGTCCCAATCGCCAGT
>NZ_JAGXJM010000324.1:0-266 GCF_019091445.1 Streptomyces sp. GbtcB7 | reverse complement strand
TCAAAGAACAATAATCGAGTGTACGAATTGCACAACAAAATTCACATTTTTAAATCAAGTAGAGCTTCAAACATATTTTTTTTAACAAATAAGAGGTTTATGCCAAAAATTTAACATAGCTCCTGGGAGTTCTTTCAACAGCCACACAAGTATCTGTTGCATTTGCAGTTCTTATGTGGCATCTCCATCTTATTGATTCAACTAGGCAAATGAAACCAGAAGCCAAAAGGATCGACACAAACCGAAACAATCTACTACAAACTGAA
>NZ_JAGXJM010000323.1:0-266 GCF_019091445.1 Streptomyces sp. GbtcB7 | reverse complement strand
AAGAAAAAAAATTATATATAGCTTCAGCTACACATTATTGATGAAAATATATATATATTTTTTTTATTGAGAAGCATCACTAACATAATATAGATGGAAAATTCGTCAATATAACCTGCAAGTGCAAACAATCATAATAATAACAAAAGTCATAATATTGGAACTATTTAGCTCTATGAATCTTTTTTCACTCTTATGTAATACAACGTATGTAGACAAATTAAAATCATTAAAATCTCTTTCTATTACTAGTAAATTCTACTTCA
>NZ_JAGXJM010000322.1:0-266 GCF_019091445.1 Streptomyces sp. GbtcB7 | reverse complement strand
AGGGCGACAAGGCGATGTCGCCTCGTTTCTTCTACTTACGTGGGAGAAGAAACACCGCCTTGACGATGTTCGGTTTCTTCTCCCCGCGACATCACCGAGGTCTCGTCGCCTCAGACGAGGGAGAGCGGCGTCGGATCTCCAGGTTCTCCCTCTTCTTTCTTCTCCCTCTGCTAATACCATCCGGTAACGGGCGGCGACGGTCGACATCGACCACCATCGACCGATTTAGGGTGGTAACAGGGTGAAAATAGCCCCAATCGATGGTA
>NZ_JAGXJM010000321.1:0-266 GCF_019091445.1 Streptomyces sp. GbtcB7 | reverse complement strand
CTGGTGGTGCGGGTGCGGGCGGCGACCCTGCGGTCCTTGTGGCTGCGCGGGGAGGGCTTGGCCGGCGATTCCTGGGGTCCGTCGGCGGCTCGGTCCAGCAGGTCGACCGCGGCCTGGGCGATCTCCTGCTCGGTGACCGGATCGGTGCCGCGCTCGGCGAGGACGCGGCGGGTGTGACCCCAGGCCAGCTCGCCCAACGGGGCCGGTGTGGTGCGAAGGTGACGCCAGAGCACGGTGATCCAACCGCCGTCGCGGTGATTGCGTAC
>NZ_JAGXJM010000320.1:0-266 GCF_019091445.1 Streptomyces sp. GbtcB7 | reverse complement strand
CGGCCTGCTTGGACAGCAGGGCGGCGGCGTTCTGGTTCTTCAGGCCAGGATCGTTGATGGGCGTGATCGTCACATCGAACTTGGCGCGCCCCCGCTTCGGCACATGATCCCGGAAGATCTGAGTGAGTTCCGGGACACCCGGGAGAACCGCACTGCTGACCCCTGAACCGAAGACGGTGACAAGGCGGCGATCCGCCTCCTCGGCTATCCCCTCAAGGCGGATTCTAAGGTCAGAGATGTCGCCGACGTCGATTGGATCCATAAGA
>NZ_JAGXJM010000319.1:0-266 GCF_019091445.1 Streptomyces sp. GbtcB7 | reverse complement strand
GACCAGGTCTTCCGCATCGACCACTACCTCGGCAAGGAGACCGTCCAGAACATCCTGGCGCTCCGCTTCGCCAACACGATGTTCGAGCCGATCTGGAACCGGTCCTTCGTCGACCACATCCAGATCACCATGGCGGAGGACATCGGTATCGGCGGCCGGGCCGGCTACTACGACGGCATCGGCGCCGCGCGGGACGTCATCCAGAACCACCTCCTGCAGCTGATGGCCCTGACCGCCATGGAGGAGCCCTCCTCCTTCGACGCGGA
>NZ_JAGXJM010000032.1:0-148700 GCF_019091445.1 Streptomyces sp. GbtcB7 | reverse complement strand
CCGAGCGCCACACCCGAGCACTAATGCCCAGGTCAGAAGCTATTCGGCCCCTCAAGCGCCGTCGCTTCCCAAGCTGATGGCCTCAAGCTGTGAGTAGAGATCGCTTTGACCACGATCCCAGCCCCGCCCATGGCATTGACCGGTCCATCGCCCTGCCTCACGATGATCGGCGTGATGTACATCGCGCACCTTGCCGGCGTCTACTTCCTCAGCCGCTAGTCGCTACGCGTCCCCCAAGTGGCTTGTCGGCTGGGCCATCCCTGAGCCCTCCGAGGCCTCTCGGCAGGGGCCACGACGACTACTCAGGCACACCGGAGGGGCTGCGCCTACCAACCGGCCTGACTTCAGCTCTCTTTGTCCTCAACCATTCCGATGGCGAAGGGGAATGACTCCAGAAACTGCCGCCGTGCAGGGTCTTGCTCCGATTCGGCCAAATCCGCAAGTACCTGCAAGAGCCGTTGGCGTTGATCTGGGAGCAGTTGCACGAGCGCCCAGCCCACGTTCTCCATCATCTTCACTGCGGAGTCGGGATCCACTTCCTCGTCCCCGCGGCTCTCCAGCCACCACACGACATCGACGACCAGGCCGGTGAGTGCCGGCACAAGCGGATCCCTGTGAGTCATGCGGGCAATTTAGCCGTGCCCTACGACACTGCCTCCTAGTCGGTGAGTGTCTATCTGCGTGACAACGCCTGCGCACAGCGTCGGACACCCACGGACGCCCTTGGACGGTTGCCGCAGGTGAGCAGCGCCCGGGCCCAAGGTGGAGCGCCTGCTCAAGTTGCTTCGGGACGAAGAGGTCGTGGGCTACAGGCCGTCGCGCTCGATCAGCGAGCCATCGGGGCCCAGCTTGTAGAAGCGCGGCGGCCCCATGGTTTCCATGATCCTCCGCAACTTCGCTTCGTCCTCCGCAGGGTCAGGCCCGTGAGGATCCCGCACGTGAAATCCGTGGAGGTCGATGCCGTATGCGTCTATGTCGTCAGGTTCGGGGCGGCCCTCCTGGACGAAGCCGCAGAGCGCGCGTAGCGCGTCTTCGCCCAGCTCCAGGGGGTGGAAGGGCAGCGGATACGGCTCTTCGTCCTCGTCCGGCCAGGGGACGACGTCGGCGGGACGGTCCCCGGCCCAGTAGGGCAGCTCGAAGGGGAGCGGCTCGCCGATGTTCTCGATGATGCCGCTGTCCGGCGACAGACTCAGGGAGCGGACCAGGTGCCCGTCCTCCCACACTGCGAACGCGAGCCAGTCGACGACACTGTGCATGGCGTGCAGGACGAGCCGTCGGCCGGCGCTTGCCGCGACGAGGTGCTCGGGAAGCTGGGACGGGAAGTCGATCATTACCCGTTGGTCGCAGACGATCTCCACGCCCGGTCGGCTCGCGGCATACGCCGTGTCTTTCGGGGGATACACGCCGCCTCCCAGCGACGAGCCTGAGAGCTGCTCGATCTCCCAGCCCGGGTAAAGGCGCCGCATCATCTCGGACGTCCGCGGCAGGTCCGCCGCCTCCACCTGTCGCAGCAGGCCCGGCACCTCGCCGTCGGCATAGATGAGCAGTCCCGTTTTGGCTCCCATGGCCCCTCCCCGATGAGTCGCGCTCGATGGTCGTCGCACCATAGCCACCGGCACTGACATCGCCAGGAAGGTCCGCCCGAGTACCGCGCTGGGCCGTCCCTGGGCCGTGCGAGGCCGACCGAAGCTGACAGAGGCCGCCCACGGGTGACCGCCCCCACCCCGCTCTGGCCTGGGCCGGCGGAGTTGATCTGCGACACTGGAAGGGTTATGCCGAAGCCCGGAGAACTCACATTCGTCGCCCCCCGCGGAGCCAAGAAGCCGCCGCGGCACCTCGCCGACCTCACGCCCGCCGAGCGCAAAGAGGCGGTTGCCGCGATCGGTGAGAAGCCGTTTCGCGCCAAGCAGCTCTCGCAGCACTACTTCGCGCGGTACGCGCACGATCCCGCGGAGTGGACGGACATCCCGGCCGCCGCGCGCGGCAAGCTCCAGGAGGCGCTGCTTCCCGAGCTGATGACGGTCGTGCGGCATCTGTCGACCGACCAGGACACCACCCGCAAGACTCTGTGGCGCCTGTTCGACGGCACACTCGTCGAGTCCGTGCTGATGCGCTACCCGGACCGGGTGACCATGTGCATCAGCTCGCAGGCGGGCTGCGGGATGAACTGCCCGTTCTGCGCCACCGGACAGGCCGGCCTGGACCGGAACCTGTCCACGGGCGAGATCGTGCACCAGATCGTGGACGGGATGCGGGCCCTCAGGGACGGCGAGATCCCGGGCGGCCCGGCGCGGCTGAGCAACATCGTCTTCATGGGCATGGGCGAGCCGCTCGCCAACTACAAGCGAGTGGTGGGCGCCATCCGCGCGCTCACCGACCCCGAGCCGGACGGGCTCGGGCTCTCGCAGCGCGGGATCACCGTGTCGACGGTCGGGCTGGTGCCCGCCATCCACCGGTTCTCCGACGAGGGCTTCAAGTGCCGCCTCGCCATCTCGCTGCACGCCCCGGACGACGAGCTGCGCGACACCCTCGTCCCCGTCAACACGCGGTGGAAGGTGCGCGAGGTGCTGGACGCAGGCTGGGAGTACGCGGCCAAGTCCGGGCGTCGCCTGTCCATCGAGTACGCCCTCATCCGGGACATCAACGACCAGGCATGGCGTGGTGACCGGCTCGGGCGGCTGCTCAGGGGCAAGCCCGTACACGTCAACCTCATCCCGCTGAACCCGACACCGGGTTCGAAGTGGACCGCCTCGCGGCCCGAGGACGAGAAGGCGTTCGTCGAGGCCATCGCGGCTCACGGGGTGCCGGTGACCGTCCGGGACACCCGGGGCCAGGAGATCGACGGAGCCTGTGGTCAGCTCGCCGCCACCGAGCGGTAATCTGGCGAGGTCCAACCACATCTTCATATTCCGACAGGGGAGCGCCACAGCGCTGAGAGTGCGGTAGCCGGAGCACCGGTGGGCCGCAGACCCTCTGAACCTTGCCCAGGTCATTCTGGGTAGGAAGTTCGGGCATCACTCAAGCTGTTGCGCCCTGCCCGGGAACCTTCCGAGGATCCCGGGCAGGGCCGCGTCTCTTCCTGGTCATCCCAGGAGGAATTCAGTGATCACCAAGAGGACGACCACGGCCGTCGTCATCGGGCTGGGCCTCGTCACGCTGTCCGCGTGCGGGTCCTCCGACAGCGGCGGTGCCGGGGACTCCAAGACCGTCACGCTCGTCAGCCACGACTCGTGGGCCGTGTCGAAGAGCGTGCTGGAGGACTTCGAGAAGCAGTCCGGGTACAAGGTCAGGGTCCTCAAGGACGGCGACGCCGGGCAGGCCGTCAACAAGGCCATCCTCACCAAGGACAACCCGCAGGGCGACGTCTTCTTCGGCGTCGACAACACCCTGCTGTCCCGCGCGCTCGACAACGGGCTGTTCCAGTCGTACGAGGCCAAGGGCTCCGACCAGATCGTCCAGCAGTACCGGATCGACCAGGACAGGCACCGGGTCACGCCCATCGACTCCGGTGACATCTGCGTCAACTACGACAAGGCCTACTTCAGCAAGCACAAGCTGGCCCCGCCGGCCTCCTTCGACGACCTGATCAAGCCCGCGTACAAGAACCTCCTCGTCACCGAGAACGCGGCCACGTCCTCGCCCGGCCTCGGCTTCCTGCTCGGGACCGCCGCGAAGTACGGGGATGGGGGCACCTCCCGCTCGAGCGGAGCCGAGAGTGGGGGAGGCTGGCAGGACTACTGGAAGAAGCTCAAGGCCAACGGCGTGAAGGTGGTCGACGGCTGGGAGCAGGCCTACAACGACGAGTTCTCCGGGTCCGCGGGCGGCAAGAAGGCCAAGGCCGACCGGCCGCTGGTCGTCTCGTACGCCTCCTCCCCGCCCGCCGAGGTGATCTACGCCGACCCGAAGCCGAAGACCGCGCCGACCGGGGTCGCGAGCGACACCTGCTTCCGCCAGGTCGAGTACGCGGGGCTGCTGAGCAACGCGAAGAACACCAAGGGTGGCAAGGCGCTTCTCGACTTCCTCATCAGCGTCAAATTCCAGGACGACATGCCGCTGAACATGTTCGTGTACCCGGTCCGCGAGACCGCCCAGGTGCCCGAGGAGTTCGTGAAGTTCGGCCCGCAGGCAAAGAACCCCGAGACCCTGGCGCCCGCCAAGATCGCCGCCAACCGTGACCAGTGGGTCAAGTCGTGGACCTCGCTCGTACTGAAGTAGCGCCTCGAAGGAGCCGCAAGGAGAGCGCGACGCGGATGGGGCTGATGGCCCTGCCCGTCGCGTTCTTCGCCGTCTTCTTCGCCTATCCCGTCGCCGCGATCGTCGCCCGTGGCCTCAAGATCGACGGGGCCTGGCGGTTCGGACGGATCGGTGAGGTGCTCGCGCAGTCCGACATCCGGCACGTCCTGTGGTTCACCACCTGGCAGGCGCTCGCCTCCACGGCGCTCACGCTGCTGATCGCGCTCCCCGGCGCGTATGTCTTCGCGCGCTTCGATTTCAGGGGCAAGCAGGTGCTGCGGGCGGTGGTGACCGTCCCGTTCGTACTGCCGACGGTCGTGGTCGGTACGGCGTTCCTGGCCCTGGTGGGCCGGGGCGGACTCCTCGACCAGCTGGGGGGCGTACGGCTGGACACCACCGTCTGGGCGATTCTGCTCGCGCACGTCTTCTTCAACTACGCGGTGGTCGTACGGACCGTCGGCGGGCTCTGGTCGCAGCTCGACCCGCGTCAGGAGGAGGCCGCGCGGATGCTGGGTGCCTCCCGGTTCGCGGCCTGGCGCAAGGTGACGCTGCCGGCGCTGAGCCCGGCCGTGGCCGCCGCCGCGTTGATGGTCTTCCTGTTCACCTTCACCTCGTTCGGTGTGGTGCAGATCCTCGGCGGGCCGACCTTCTCCACCCTCGAGGTCGAGATCTACTGGCAGACCTCGGAGATCTTCGACCTCGCGACCGCGGCGGTGCTGACGATCGTCCAGTTCGTGGCGGTCGGCGCGATCCTCGCCGTGCACGCCTGGACCGTACGCCGCCGGGAGACCGCCCTGCGCCTGGTGGCTCCGGAGGTGACCGTGCGCAGGCCGCGCGGGGCCGGCCAGTGGGCGCTGCTGGGCGGGGTCCTGGCGAGCATCCTCGTTCTTCTCGTCCTGCCGCTCGGGGTACTGGTCCAGCGGTCCCTGGACGCGCCCGGCGGCTACGGATTCGCGTACTACAAGGCGTTGACCTCGGCCGACAGCGGCATCTTCCTGGTGGCGCCGATCGCGGCGATCGGCAACTCGCTGGAGTACGCGCTGGCCGCCACCGCCATCGCCGTCGTGATCGGCGGTCTGGCGGCCGCCGCGCTCACCCTCCCCCAGTCTCGGCTTCGCTCGACCGGGGGGACCCCCATGACCGGGCGTCTCGTACGGGGTTTCGACGCGCTGCTGATGCTGCCGCTCGGCGTGTCCGCCGTGACCGTCGGGTTCGGCTTCCTGATCGCGCTCGACGAACCGCCGCTGGATCTGCGCTCCTCCTGGATCCTGGTGCCGCTCGCGCAGGCTCTGGTGGGCGTCCCCTTCGTCGTACGCACCATGCTGCCGGTGCTCCGGGCGGTGGACGGACGGCTCCGGGAGGCCGCCGCTGTCCTCGGAGCCTCGCCCTGGCGGGTGTGGCGGGAGGTCGATCTGCCGATGGTGCGGCGGGCGCTGCTGATCGCGGCGGGGTTCGCCTTCGCCGTGTCGCTGGGCGAGTTCGGGGCGACGGTCTTCATCGCGCGGCCCGACAACCCGACCCTGCCGGTCGCCGTGGCCCGGCTGCTCGGGCGCGCGGGTGACCTCAACTACGGCCAGGCGATGGCCCTTTCGACGATCTTGATGGTGGTGTGCGCGGTGGCTCTGTTGCTGTTGGAACGCATCCGCACCGAACGGACGGGGGAGTTCTGATGGCGCGACTCGCGAAGCAGGCGACTGAAGAGGCGCAAGAGGGGACGACGGAGCATCCCCGGACCCGGACCGGGACCCAGACCCGGACCCGGACGCGCGAGGCCCTGCTGAGGGTCGAGGCAGCGACCGTACGCTTCGGCGGTCGGCCGGTGCTCGACGCCGTCGGCCTCGACGTCGCCGAGCACGAGATCGTGTGTGTGCTCGGACCGAGCGGCAGCGGCAAGTCCACGCTGCTGCGGGCGGTGGCCGGACTGCAGTCGCTCGACACGGGCCGCGTCCTGCTGGCGGGACGCGACCAGGCCGGGGTGCCCGCGCACAAGCGGGGTGTCGGGCTGATGTTCCAGGACCACCAGCTCTTCCCGCAGCGGGACGTGGGCGGCAATGTCGCCTTCGGGCTGCGGATGCATGGCGCGTCGAAGGAGCAACAGGGCGCACGAGTCGAGGAGTTGCTGGAGCTGGTGGGGCTGCCCGGAGCCCGGGCACGCGCCGTCGCCGCCCTCTCCGGCGGTGAGCAGCAGCGGGTCGCGCTGGCCCGAGCGCTCGCCCCGCGCCCCCGGTTGCTGATGCTCGACGAGCCGCTCGGTCAGCTGGACCGTTCGCTGCGGGAACGGCTGGTCGTCGAACTCCGGCAGCTGTTCGGCGAGTTGGGCACGACGGTTCTTGCCGTCACCCACGACCAGGGCGAGGCCTTCGCGCTCGCCGACCGGGTCGTGGTGATGCGCGAGGGACGGATCGCCCAGTCCGGCACGCCACTTGAGGTCTGGCAGTACCCGGCGGACGAGTTCGTGGCCCGTTTCCTCGGCTTCGACAACGTGGTCGCGGCGACGGTGCGGGATCGGCTGGCGGACACCCCGTGGGGGAAGGTCCCGGTGCCGGAGGGCACCGCGCAGGGCCCTGGCACGCTTCTCGTACGGCCCGCGGGGGTGCGGCTGGTCGACCCCGTGGACGGGCTGCGCTGCACCGTGGCCGCACGCACCTTCCGGGGCACCCACGTCGCCGTACGGCTGAAGCCGGAAGGCGCGCCGCCCATCGAGGCGGCGTGCGCGCTGCGGGAGGCGCCCGCGCCCGGTGACGAGGTCGGCGTGGCGTTCGAGGCAGCCGAAATCGTGGTGCTCGGGGAGCCGTAGGCGCCATAGGGTGCGGATCATGACGCTACTCGCACATGACCGCTACTGCGACGCGATCGAGCTGGAGGTGCGGCGGCTGAGGGACGTGGTGACGTCCGGGGCCGACCTGTCCGCGACCGTGCCGACCTGCCCGGACTGGTCGCTGGAGCGGCTCGTGCGGCACACGGGCGGGGCGCTGCGCTGGGTCGATCTCATCGTCCGCACGAAGGCGCAGGAGAACGTCCACGACGAGCGGGTGCCGCTCCGTGAGGGACCCGCCGCCGAGGGCGATCCCGCCGCGCTGGACGCCTGGCTCGCCGAGACCGGCGAGATGCTCGTCGCCGCGCTGCGCGAGGCGGGGCCCGACACCAAGGTGTGGGCCTGGGCCGGGGACCTCAGCTCCGGCTTCTGGGCCCGCCGGATGACGCACGAGCTGGTGATCCACCGCGCCGACGCGACGCTGGCGGCCGGGCTGCCGTACGAGGTGGCGCCCGATGTGGCCGCGGACGCGATCGACGAGTGGCTGGGGATCATCCAGTTCGTGCAGCGGACGCGGCCGCACGACGCCGCCGCGGCCGAACTGCGCGGCCCGGGCCGCAGCATCCACCTGCACGCCACCGACACCCCGCCCGAACTCGACGCCGAGTGGGTCGTCGAGCTCACCGAGGAAGGTGTCGTCTGGCGCCGGGACCACGAGAAGGCGACCGTCGCGCTGCGCGGCCCGCTCACCGACATCCTGCTCGCCTTCTACCGCCGACTGCCGCTGGACGACGGGCGGTTGGAGGTGCTGGGGGAGCGGGAGCTGCTGGACTTCTGGCTGGAGCGGGCGACCTTCGGCTAGCCGGCGTACCCGGACAGGCGTGTGGCCCGCCCCCTTCGAGAGGGACGGGCCACACGTTTCACGCGGACGTACGGTGTGCGGTTCAGCTCGACTTCGAGGCGCCGCGGCGACGCATGCCGAAGAACACCGCTCCGCCGCCGACCACCACGAGGGCACCGGCGATACCGGCGATCATCGGCGTGTTGGAGTTCGCACCGGTCTCGGCGAGGTTGGAGCTACCGGCCGCGGGGGACGGGGCGTTGTCGCCCGGCGTCGCGGGCGCGGCGCTGCTCTCCGACTCCGACGGGTTCGCGGAAGGCGTCCCCGAGGAGGCGGGCGAGGAGGGGGTCTCGGAGGGCTTCGGGGTCTCCGAGGCCGACGGCGAAGGCGACTCGGTCGCGCAGGCCGTGGACGGAGCGGTCACGTTGTCCTTGATGTCCTCGTCGACCTGGTTTCCGGCCTTGACGTGGACGCGGTACGTGGCGTTCGGCTTCCAGTCCTCGGCGAAGGTGATGGTGACGCCTTCGCGAGAGCCCTTGACCTCCTGCTGGCCGACCTTCTGCACGTCGGCACCGTTGTTCTCGAGGAACACGGAGACGATCGCCGAAGTGCCGGAGGCATCCACGTCCTTGACGGAGATGATGCCCTTGGTGCCGTCGCACTTGGCTTCGGCGGAGAACTCACTGATGTTGCAGGCAAGGGCGTTGCCGGCGACGCCGAGCGCGAGCGCGGCCGTGGCGGAGGCAACACCGAGGATTCGCACGGAACGTGCGGTACGGCGAGATATGGACACGATTGCCCTTCACAGAATGCGCAACTGCGGGGGGTTTAAGGGGGGTTCTGCTGTGTCAACAGGGCCCCCTCGGGCCTCACAGGTTTATAAGTGCCACCTAAGGGCTGTCAATGCATATGCCCCGCCATGCCGACGGCTTTGCCTTGTCATTAACCGCCGAGGCGTTTGAGCGCCTCCGGTGCTTCCTCGATCCGGTCCACCAGTGCGATCCGGGACGCCATCGACCGTTCGTGGGCAAGGGATTGGAGAAGGGGCCAAGTGGGGTGTTTCTCGGTCCAATGCGCACGGTTCACGAGAACCATGGGGGTGGGCTCACCGCGCGACTCGTAGTAGTTCGGGGTCGCGTTGTCGAAGATCTCCTGTACGGTCCCGGCGGCGCCCGGCAGGAAGACGACACCCGCGTTCGAGCGGGCCAACAGACCGTCCTCCCGGGTCGCGTTGGCGAAGTACTTGGCGATGTGGGCGGCGAAGGCGTTCGGCGGCTCGTGGCCGTAGAACCAGGTCGGGATGCCGACGGAGGGGCCGCCGTCCGGCCAGCGCTCGCGCACGGCGAAGGCGGCGCGCGCCCAGTCGCCGATGGAGGGGGTGAACGACGGTGCCTCGGCGAGGAGCCTGAGCGCCTCGGTGAGCATCTCGTCGTCGAACGGGGCGGCGTACGCGCCGAGGTTCGCCGCCTCCATCGCGCCGGGGCCGCCGCCGGTGGCGACCGTGAGCCCGGCACGCGCCAGTTCGCGCCCCAGGCGGGCGGCGCCCTCGTAGGCCTCCGTGCCGCGTGCCATCGCGTGACCGCCCATCACGCCCACCACTCGGGTGCCGACGAGGAGTTCGTCGAGCGCGTCCGACACCGAGTCGTCGTGGATCGCGCGCAGCATCGAGGCGAAGACGTCGCCGTCGGCCTTGGTCTGCTGGAACCAGGCGTACGCGCGGGCGTCCGGGGTCGCCTCGTAGCCGTCGTCGAGCGCCGCGAAGAGCTCGTCCGGGGAGTAGAGCAGCCCGCGGTAGGGGTCGAAGGGCAGTCCGGGTATCGGTGGGAAGACGAGCGCGCCGGTGGCCCGTACCCGTGCCGCCGCCGCGGGGTCCATCGGGCAGCCGAGGAAGACGGCGCCCGCGGTGTCCACGGCGAGCAGGGCGTCCGTACGGTCCGTCAGATCCACGGCCTGGACGCGGAACCGGGCCAGCGAGCCGTGCTCCGAGACGACCTTGTCGAACTCGGCGAGGGACTCGATCTCGCGGTCATGGGCGGCGTGAAGGGGAGTTGGCTGCACGCGGCCATGCTAGGGGTGGGTCCTTCGACGGCGGGCGGCGGTCTCCCCCCTTTTGACGGGGACACGCGCGTGGGTGTCCCCCGGGGGTGCTCAACTCTGGACCGCGGCCGGGTCCATCCACATGACCTCCCACGTGTGGCCGTCCAGGTCGTCGAAGGTACGGCCGTACATGAAGCCGTGGTCCTGGGCCTCCCGGGTCCCCGAGCCGCCCGCCGCGAGGGCCTTGTCGCAGAGCTCGTCGACCTTCTCGCGGCTCTCGGCGCTCAGACACAGCAGCACCTCGCTGGTCTTCGTCGGGTCCGCGATCTCCTTCTTCGTGAAGTCCGCGTAGCGCTGCTTGCTCAGCAGCATCGCGATGATCGTGTCGCTGATGACGACACAGGCGCAGTCGTCCGTCGTGAACTGCGGGTTGATCGTGTAGCCGAGCTCGGTGAAGAACTTCTTCGAGGTGTCGACGTCGTTCACGGCGAGGTTCACGAAGATCATCTGCTGGTACATGAGGGGTCTCTCCCGGCGAGGGTGAAGTGATGTGGTGCCGTTCGCAGAGGTAGACAATCACTCCGCGCGGAACTCATCGCCCGGCGGGAAAGAAAGGGGAAAGAAGCAGGAAGGGAGTGGGAAGGAAGCGCGTACGCGTGCTCAGCGCACCAGCGGTACCGCCGCCAGTTCCGCGACCACCCAGGTCAGCGGGCCGAACGCGGCGAGCAGCGCGCTCGCGCGGAGCAGCGCGGCGCCCCGCAGCACCCTGGTCGGTGCCCCCATGCGCAGCAGCGCCGCCGTGGTGTCGGCGCGTGCGTGCTTGGCCTCGACCGCCGCCGTCAGCAGGGTCGCGACGGTGCACCCGGCCACGAGGAGTGCCCCGAGCGTGCTGAGCGGACCGAACGAGGGCCGCGCCCCCGAGTACACCGTCGCCATGGCGTACGCGCCGGACGCGACCGCGCACACCACGCCGAGCGGGCGCCCGATGCGCCGGGCCTCCTCCTGCAGGACGCGCCCGGCGAGCAGCCGCAGCACGCCGGGGCGTACGGCCTGGAGCAGCCGCCCGCACAGGTGCGTGATCGCGGGGGCGGCCAGCATCAGCCCGAGCGCGGTCAGGGACCAGCCGCCGAACACCCGGGCGGGGCCGCCCGTGAAACGGCCGGGCAGCGCCAGGCCGGGTCCCGAACGGCTCGCGTACGCCTCCACGGCAAGGCCCGCCGCGAGGACGGCGGTGCCCCAGGGCAGTCCCCCGGGGGTGGGCAGCGGAGGGGCGGGCTGCTGCGGATCCAGCGGGCGCCCCGGCTGGTCGGCGTACGGGCCGGACTTGGCGCGCGTACGGGACGGCTCACCGGGGGAGTCCCCGTCGGCGCCCGGCCGTCGGGGGCGGGTCGGCCGGGGACCCCGCGGTCGCAGCACCACCGCGCTCGCCGAGGAGGCGGCCAGCGGGACCAGGAGCAGCAGCGTCAGGGCCGCGGGCAGGGGCAGCGGGTGGTCGGAGGCGAGGAAGGCCGCCGCGTCGCCGTCCAAGGGCATGCCGGGGAGGTCGCCGCGCAGGTGCAGGAAGACGAGCAGCGCGAGCACCGAGCCGAGCGTGGTCGACAGGGCGGTGGTGACCGCCGAGATCGCCATCAGCTGGCCGGGGCCGAGTCCGACCGCCGAGAGCCCCGGGCGCGGCCGGGTTCCCGGGTCCGTACGGGCGACCGCGACCGCGAACTGCACGGTGGCGGCGGCGGGCGCGAGGCACCACAGGAGCCGGAGCAGCGCGCCGGCCGAGGGGTCCGGGTGCGCCAGCGCGTACCCCAGCGTGCACAGCAGCAGGAAGCCGGTGCCCGCCGAGGCGGCGGCGACCAGGAGTCTGCGCAGCTGGACGAGGGAGTGGGCCCCGCGGGCTAGACGGAGAGCGAGCACGCGGCCCGACCTTCCGTCTCGACGACCGGGGGCAGGTGGAGGGTGTTCACGCGCCGTCCGTCGAGCAGCGACACTGTGCGGTCGGCGAGGGCGGCGGTGTCCGCGTAGTGCGTGGCGAGGACGACCGTGATGCCGTGGGAGCGGGCCGCCGAGGTGAGGGTACGCAGGACGTGGGCGCCGTCGGCGCGGTGCAGCGGGGCGGACGGTTCGTCGGCGAAGAGCACCTTGGGGGAGAGGGCGAGCGCCCGGGCGATGGCGACGCGCTGCCGCTCGGTCTGGAGCAGGGCGTGCGGGCGTTTGCGGGCGCAGTCGCGGATGTCGAGGCGTTCCAGCCATTCGAGGGCGGCGGTCTTGGCGGCCCGGCGGCCGCAGCCGCGCAGCATCAGGGGCAGCGCCGCGTTCTCCCAGGCGTTCAGTTCCGGTACGAGGACGGGCGTGGGGTCGATCCAGCCGAAGCGGTCGCGGCGCAGCCGTTCGCGGGTGACGGGGTCCATGGTGTGCACCGGCGTGCTGTTGAACCAGACCTCGCCCTGCTGGGGCAGCAGCTGCCCCGACAGACACTGGAGCAGGGTCGTCTTGCCGCTGCCGCGCGGGCCGCCGACGGCGAGGATCTCGCCGTCGCGGATGCCGAGCGAGACACCGCTGAGCGCGGGCGAGCCGTTGTGCTTGACGTGCAGGGCACGTGCCCAGAGCACGTCGTTGTCCGGCGGGGCCACCATCGCGTACACCTCGTTCAGATCAGATTTGCGCTGCCAATCCCCCGGACGAGGGAACGAAGGCAGGGCCGATCGGTCACTGGGCACGCTAGGGAGTCGGGGCCGGGAGGCCGGACAGCACGCGGCCCCGGGGCGCCCATTCTCACTCGAACGGGCGCCACCGGGGCCGTTGTTGATCATCCCGGAGGAAGATCAGAGCTTCGTCCACGCCTCCGTCAGCACCTGACGGACGATCCCCTCGATCTCGTCGAAGGTCGACTGGTCGGAGATCAGCGGCGGCGAGAGCTGGATGACCGGGTCACCGCGGTCGTCGGCGCGGCAGTAGAGGCCGTACTCGAAGAGCTTCTTGGAGACGAAGCCGTAGAGCACGCGCTCCGACTCCTCGTCCGTGAAGGTCTCCTTGGTGGCCTTGTCCTTCACGAGCTCGATGCCGTAGAAGAAGCCGTTGCCGCGGACGTCGCCGACGATCGGCAGGTCGTGCAGCTTCTGCAGGGTCTGCAGGAAGTTCGCCTCGTTGTCCAGCACGTGCTGGTTGAGACCCTCGCGCTCGAAGATGTCGAGGTTGGTGAGCGCCACGGCCGCGGAAACCGGGTGACCACCGAAGGTGTAGCCGTGCAGGAAGGTGTTGTCGCCCTTGTAGAACGGCTCGGCGATCCGGTCCGAGACGATGGTGGCACCGATCGGGGAGTAGCCCGAGGTCATGCCCTTGGCGCAGGTGATGATGTCCGGGATGTAGTCGAACTTGTCACAGGCGAACATCGTGCCGAGGCGGCCGAAGGCGCAGATGACCTCGTCCGAGACGAGCAGCACGTTGTACTGGTCACAGATCTCGCGGACGCGCTGGAAGTAGCCGGGCGGCGGCGGGAAGCAGCCACCGGCGTTCTGCACCGGCTCCAGGAAGACCGCGGCGACGGTCTCGGGGCCCTCGAAGAGGATCTCCTGCTCGATCTGGTCGGCGGCCCAGCGGCCGAAGGCCTCCGGGTCGTCGCCGTGGATCGGGGCGCGGTAGATGTTGGTGTTCGGCACCTTGTGCGCGCCCGGGACGAGCGGCTCGAAGGGGGCCTTCAGGGCCGGCAGGCCGGTGATCGACAGGGCGCCCTGCGGGGTGCCGTGGTAGGCGACCGCGCGGGAGATGACCTTGTACTTCGTGTGGTTGCCGGTGAGCTTGTGGTACTGCTTCGCCAGCTTCCACGCGGTCTCGACGGCCTCGCCGCCGCCCGTGGAGAAGAACACCTTGTTCAGGTCGCCCGGCGCGTAGTGCGCGAGGCGCTCGGCGAGTTCGACGGCCTTCGGGTGGGCGTAGGACCAGATCGGGAAGAAGGCCAGCTCCTGCGCCTGCTTGAAGGCGGTCTCGGCCAGCTCCACGCGGCCGTGGCCCGCCTGGACCACGAACAGGCCCGCAAGACCGTCGAGGTAGCGCTTGCCCTTGTCGTCGTAGATGTAGGTGCCCTCACCACGGACGATGGTGGGAACGGGCGCGTTCTCGTACGAGGACATGCGGGTGAAGTGCATCCACAAGTGGTCGTACGCGGTCTTGCTCAGGTCCTGTGTGCTCACGGCTATCGGGTTCCCCACATGTAGGTCTGCTTCTTGAGCTTCAGATAGACGAAGCTCTCGGTGGAGCGCACCCCGGGCAGGGCCCGGATGCGTTTGTTGATGACGTCCAGCAGGTGGTCGTCGTCCTCGCAGACGATCTCGGCGAGGATGTCGAACGAGCCCGCGGTCATCACCACGTACTCGACTTCCGACATGGCGGTCAGCGCGTCGGCCACCGGATCGAGGTCGCCCTCGACATTGACGCCGACCATCGCCTGCCTGCGGAAGCCCACGGTGAGCGGGTCCGTGACGGCGACGATCTGCATCACGCCCTGGTCGAGCAGCTTCTGGACGCGCTGGCGCACGGCCGCCTCGGACAGGCCTACGGCCTTGCCGATCGCGGCGTACGGACGGCGTCCGTCCTGCTGGAGCTGCTCGATGATGGCGAGGGATACGGAGTCCAGCTGGGGACTGCCGTTCCTGGACTCGCGGGTGGAGTCCCTGGGGTCTGCGCTTCGACTGGCCACGAGCTCACTGTGCACGAGGTCTCGACGGTTCCGCAAGGCTGTAGCGATGAAATTCGTTGTTTACGAGGACGTAGCTTGCGGATTTCGCAGTCAGGAGGTGACTGGGGGTGTTGAAAACGTGGGCCCACGGATTAGGGTGGGTGTCTCAGCGATTGGACACCTGAACTTGGAGGGCCGGCAGTGAGCACCGAGCTGCGTCGTCTGCGCAATTACATCGACGGTGAGTTCCGGGACGCCGCCGACGGGCGGACCACCGAGGTCGTCAATCCCGCGACCGGCGAGGCGTACGCGACCGCGCCGCTGTCCGGTCAGGCCGACGTGGACGCCGCCATGGCGGCCGCCGCCGCGGCCTTCCCGGCCTGGCGCGACCAGACCCCCGCCGAGCGCCAGAAGGCCCTCCTGAAGATCGCGGACGCGTTCGAGGAGCGGGCCGAGGAGCTGATCGCCGCCGAGGTCGAGAACACCGGCAAGCCGATCGGACTGACCCGGTCCGAGGAAATCCCGCCCATGGTCGACCAGATCCGCTTCTTCGCGGGCGCGGCGCGGATGCTCGAGGGCCGCTCGGCCGGCGAGTACATGGAGGGGATGACCTCCATGATCCGCCGCGAGCCGATCGGCGTCTGCGCGCAGGTCGCGCCGTGGAACTACCCGATGATGATGGCGGTGTGGAAGTTCGCCCCGGCGCTCGCGGCCGGCAACACGGTCGTCCTGAAGCCCTCGGACACCACCCCCGCCTCCACCGTCCTGATCGCCGACATCATCGGCGGCATCCTGCCCAAGGGCGTCTTCAACGTCATCTGCGGCGACCGGGACACCGGCCGCGCGATGGTCGAGCACCCGACCCCGGCGATGGCCTCCATCACCGGCTCCGTCCGCGCGGGCATGTCCGTCGCCGAATCGGCGTCCAAGGACCTCAAGCGGGTCCACCTGGAGCTGGGCGGCAAGGCCCCGGTCGTCGTCTTTGAAGACACCGACATCGCCAAGGCCGTCGAGGACATCTCGGTCGCGGGCTTCTTCAACGCGGGCCAGGACTGTACGGCCGCCACCCGCGTCCTCGTCCAGGAGTCCATCCACGACGAGTTCGTCGCCGCGCTCGCCAAGGCCGCCGCCGAGACGAAGACCGGTCAGCCGGACGACGAGGACGTGCTCTACGGCCCGCTGAACAACCCGAACCAGCTCAAGCAGGTCGCCGGGTTCATCGAGCGACTGCCCGCGCACGCCAAGGTCGAGGCGGGCGGCCAGCAGGTCGGCGACAAGGGCTACTTCTACGCCGCGACCGTCGTCTCCGGCCTCAAGCAGGACGACGAGATCATCCAGAACGAGGTCTTCGGGCCGGTCATCACCGTCCAGTCCTTCACGGACGAGGCCCAGGCCATCGAGTGGGCCAACGGCGTCGACTACGCCCTCGCTTCCTCGGTCTGGACGAAGGACCACGGCCGCGCGATGCGTCTGTCGAAGTCCCTCGACTTCGGCTGCGTGTGGATCAACACCCACATCCCGCTGGTCGCCGAGATGCCGCACGGCGGCTTCAAGAAGTCCGGCTACGGCAAGGACCTGTCGGCGTACGGCTTCGACGACTACACGCGGATCAAGCACGTGATGACGTCGCTGGACGCGTAGTGCGCACGGTGTGAACCGCGCGGCCCCGGACGGGAGTTGATCCCGTCCGGGGCCGCGGTGTTCCCCCCCCTCGTGGTGGTCAGGCGTGCCGGCTGCCGCTGGTCGTGAGCGGCGGAAGGCCCGGGGCACCGGGGGTTCCGGGCTCGATGTGCAGGGACTTGCCAGGGCCCGTGCCCTTGCCCGCTCCCTTGCCCGGCTCGGGCAGCGGCGGCGGGCCGGAGGGGGCCGGGAAGGTGGAGGGGTCCGGGAAGGTGATGCCGACCTTCTTCAGGATCGGCGCGCAGGTGTCCAGGGGGGGGTGATGCTGACCGCGTCGGGGACGGTGGCCGGCCGGGTGGCGGGGCTAGGGTCTGTCCGGCGGATCAGGTCGGAGGAAAGTATCGGCGCCTCATCAGCGCAGGTGAGCGGGGCCTGGTGCGTCCAGCTGCAAGGCGGAGGAGGGCGCCGACGACCACCTCTCGAAACCGTTCGCCTTCGCGGAACTCGTCGCGCGGATACGGGCCTTGGGGCGCCGTGCGCACCCCGCCCTGCCGCCCGTCCTGATCCGGGGCGAGTTGCGGCTCGACCCGGCGCGGCGGCTCGCCACCCGGGCTGGTACGGGACTGGCGTTCAGCCCGAAGGAGTTCGCCGTGCTCGCAAGCCGGGGGAGCCGCCGCTGATCGAGACGGTGGAGCTGGCGGGGTACCGGATCCGATGAGAGGGCGAGGGGTTGGACCGGGTCGGCCGGCGCGGCTGGGCCGACCGGGCCGGTGGCCGGGGCCGTTGGTGCTGCGCAGCATCCGCCGGCGCCTGACCCTGCTCTACAGCGCCCTGTTCATGGTGGCCGGTGCGCTGCTGCTCGGCTTCACCTATCTCCTCGCCTCGCGGTCCAAGCCGTCGACGGCCGTCGGTTCGTACGAGGGATACGAGGGATACGAGGGATACGAGGGATACGAGGGATACGAGGGATACGAGGGGTCGGGCGTGCCGGGTGTGGCGGGAGGCCCGGGGGTTCCGAGTCCCGATCCGCCGAGCCTCACGACGTGCGCCGAGGCCCTGCGCGCAGATCAGCTGCACCAGCTGCTCGTCGAGGCGGGCATCGCGCTCGCCGTGATGACGGTGGCGTCGTTGGCGCTCGGCCGGTTGATGGCCGGACGGGCACTCGCATCGTTGCGGACGATGACCGCCGCCGCCCTCCGTATCTCCGCCGACAACCTCCGCCGACAACCTCCGCCGGCGACTGGCGGTGCGGGGCCCCGACGACGAGCTCAAGGCCATGGCCGACACCTTCGACGACGTACTCGCCCGTCTGGAGGACGCGTTCGAGGCGCAGAAGCGGTTCGTCGCCAACGCCTCGCACTAGCTGCGCACCCCGTTCATCCTCCAGCAGGCGATCGTGGACGTCGCATTGGCCGACTCCGACGCGTCCGTGGACACCCTGCGGGCCGCCTGTCTGCGGGTACGGGCGGCGGGCCGGGAGCAGGAGCGGCTCATCGACGCCCTGTTGACCCTTGCGCGCAGCCAAGGGGGAATTCAACGAAGCCGCAGCTCATGGAGCGCCCGGTGGCCAACCTCGTCGACAACGCCGTACGCCACAACCATCAGGCCGGAGCGGGGAGTTGGATCCGGCAGTCACGCTTCCGCCGCGCTGACTCCGTATGAGGAACCGTACGAGGAACCGCACGAGGAACCGCACGAGGCATCCGCCTGAGGCATCCGCCTGAGGCGATCGCCCGAGGTAACCGCCCGGAAATGAGGCGATCGACAGGGTGTCGGGTCGGCGCGCGGCCGCTCGACGCAGCGTCCATTGTTCGCGCCGAGTCGCAGCAGGCATGCTGCCGGGGTGCCAGAGATTCGGAAGACCTCGCCCCGCTCCCGCCGGTCCCTGCTGCGCGCCCTGGGCGGGGGTGCGGCGCTCGGGGCCCTCGCGGGCTGCGGGGTGCCCGCCGCGTACGTGTCACCCGGCGACCGCGCCGGAGCCGACCTCTCGGCCCGCGACAAGAAACTGACCTGGGCGAACTGGCCGCTCTACATTGACACCGACGACAAGGACCACACGAAGCGGCCCACGCTGGACGCATTCCGCAAGCGCACCGGGATCTCCGTCGACTACATCGAGGAGATCAACGACAACGACGAGTTCTTCGGCAAGATCAGCCCGTCCCTGATGAACCACCAGCACACCGGCCGCGACCTGATCGTCATCAGCGACTGGATGTGCGCGCGCTTCGTCCGGCTCGGCTGGGTGCAGGAGATGGACCGTGTCGGGCAGCCGAACGTCGCCAAGTACCTCGACCCGCTGCTGAGTCGGCCCGCGTTCGACCCGGGTCGCAAGTCCACCGTGCCGTGGCAGTCGGGTATCACCGGCATCGCGTACAACCGTCGCAAGCTCGGCCGCGAGATCAACCACGTCTCGGACCTGTGGGCCCCCGACCTCAAGGGCAGGGTCACCCTGCTCTCCGGCCTCGACGAGGCGTTCGCGCTGCTCATGCAGGGCAACGGCGTCGACATCACCCGGTGGAAGGCCGACGACTTCCACAAGATCTGCGACCAGGTCGAGAAGTACGTGCACAGCGGCCAGATCCGCCGCTTCACGGGCAACGACTACACCAAGGACCTGGTCAGCGGTGACGTACTGGCCTGTCAGGCGTACTCGGGCGACGTGATCCAGCTCCAGGCGGACAACCCGGACATCCGCTTCGTCGTCCCCGAGGAGGGCGCCGAGCTGTGGTCCGACTCGCTGATGATCCCCAACCTGGCTCGCCACAAGGCCAACGCCGAGAAGCTCGTCGACTACTACTACGAGCCCGAGGTCGCCGCCGAACTGGCGTCCTGGGTCAACTACGTCTGCCCGGTCCCGGCCGCCCAGCACGTCCTCGCCTCCTCCAAGGACGAGGACACCGCCGCCCTCGCCGAGAACCCGCTGATCTTCCCCGACGCCACCATGCGGAAGCGGCTGGCGATCGCGCGCGACATCAAGTCCACGGAACGCACGGAGTTCGCCAAGCGCTGGAACGCGATCGCGGGACTCTGACGGCTTTGCCATCTCTTTACAACCCGGTCTCCCGCTGCCTCGTCTCTTCGCACGATCCGTAACTCAGCCCGCCGGGTCACCGGGCGGGCGGACCGACGAAAGAGAGCGATTCATGCGCCGAACTGTCCTCAGCACCATGGCACTCGCGTGTACCGCCGTGCTGGCGAGCACGGTGCCCGCCTTCGCCAGTGGGGCGAGCCCGGTCCCGACGGTCCGTCCGACCGCCACCGCCGCCCCCTCCCAGGCGCCGTCCGGCAGCGCCGCCCCGAGCGCGGTGCCGACCACCCGTCCGGCCTCCGGCACCCCGTCCCCGGTTCCGAGCGTCGGCAGGCCGACCCGGGCGCCGTCCCCGGCGCAGGTCGCCGTCGTGCCGAAGGGAGCGCCCGACACCGGTGTGGCGCCGACGGCGTCGAAGTCCGGCGGCCAGGGCGGCCTGATCGGCGGGGGTGCCGCCGCGGCGTTCGCCATGGGTGGCGCGGCGGTCTTCGTCGTACGTCGCCGGCGGGCGACCGGGGAATGACCTCGCTCTCCAGGCGCGCGTTCGTCACCGCGGCGATGGCCTCGCTGCTCGTGAGCTGCGGCGGCCACGGCACCGACTCGACCGCACCCGAACACCCCGGGAGTACGCCGGTGCCCTCGCGGACCTCCGCGAAGGCCGCGCACGTCCTCGGGCGTTCGGTCCCGGTCGGGTTGCGGATCCCGGCCATCGGGGTCGACACCCCGGTCATGCAGTTGGGGCTGGCCGCGGACGGCAGCGTCCAGGTGCCCCCGATCACGGCGCACGACCGGGCGGGCTGGTACCGGAACTCGCCGACGCCGGGTCAGACCGGTCCGTCGGTGATCCTCGGCCATGTCACGGTCGGTTCCTACGGGGACGGGGTCTTCCGCCGTCTCGCGCAGTTGCGGAAGGGCGACCGGATCGTGGCGCGCCTGGAGAACGGCAGGACGGCGGAGTTCACGGTCGACGCCGTACGGACGGTCGCCAAGGCCGACTTCCCGTCGGACGAGGTGTACGGGGACGTGGACCGTCCCGAGCTACGACTCATCACGTGCGGAGGGGCCCGTACCGGTACGGGCTACCTCGACAACGTGATCGTCTTCGCCGCGCTGAGCTCGGCGACGCCCTGACCCGCCGGGTCCGATCCCGGGCCGATGGAACGCACGCCGTCGGCCCGGGCTCTTTCCCACGAGTGCCCGCACGACGTCACGACCATGGAGAGCTTTGAAACGGTCCCGCGAGAAGGCCGCGTCCGAGCTGTTCGCCGCCCTCTATCCGCGCCTCGCCGGCTGGTGCCGCCGTCTCGTCGACGACGACGAGACGGCCCACGAGATCGCCTCGGAGGCGTTCACCCGGCTCTGGGCCCGCTGGACCTCCGTGGCGGAACCCCGGGGCTTCCTCTACGTCACCGCGGCCAACCTCGTCCGGGACCACTGGCGCAAGCTGGAGCGCGAACGCAGAGCCGTACACCGCGCCACCGCCGAGGCCGCCGTCCGCCCGCACACCGAACAGTCCGACCCGTCCGTACGCCTGCTCGTGCAGTCGCTGCCGGAACGACTGCGCGTCCCGATCCTCCTGCACTACTACGCTGACATGCCGATCCGGGAGGTGTCCGTGCTGACCGGACGCAAGGAAGGAACCATCAAGGCCGACCTCCACGCGGCCCGCGAACTGCTCCGCGCCCACCTGAGGAGAAGCCTTGATCACACACTCTGACGAGGGTCCGGACTTCGAACCCGACGATCCGCTCGCCGTCATCCTGCGGCCCGCCTCCGACTACCTCGGCCCGCCCCCCGGTCACTACGAGGCGATCCGCCGCGGCGCGGCCCGCCGCCGGCTGCTGCGCACCGCGGTCGGGGTCGGGTCGGTGTGCGCCGTCGCCGCCCTCGTCGCGCTGCCGATCAGCCTGTCGACGTCCCAGGCACCCGCGTCCCCGACGGTCCCGCTCGCCCCGCCCTCCGAGGGCCGTCCTTCGTCCGTGCCCCCCAGCCCGTCGGCGTCCCCCGCGCCCTCCGACCCCACCCGCACCCCGCAGAGTCGGACGGCCAGTCCCACCCCGGGGAACCGGACGGCAAGTCCCACCCAGGCGGCCCGGACGACCGGCCGCGCCACGACCCGGCCGGCCGTCCCCACCCCGGCACCGTCGTCGACGCCGACACCGACCACGCCCGTCGCCCAGCCGTCGATCGCGCCGAGCAGCTCTCCCCGCCGTTGACCGGACGACCTTCACTCCGTTGACTAATCAATGGAGTGTCGATACAGGGTGTTAATTTGGGGAAATGGCTCTGCGCAACGCGGTGATGGCCGCGCTTCTGGAGGGCGAGGCGTCCGGATACGACCTCGCGAAGGGATTCGAGGCCTCGGTCGCCAACTTCTGGATGGCCACCCCTCAGCAGATCTACCGCGAGCTGGAGCGCATGGAGGGCGAAGGGCTCGTCTCCGCCCGCGTCGTGCAGCAGGAACGGCGGCCCAACAAGCGGCTCTTCTCGCTCACCGAGGCCGGACTCGACGCGATGCGCGCCTACACGGCCGAAGTCCCCAGCAAGCCGACGGCGATCCGGGACGAGCTGATGGTCAAGGTGAGTTGCGTCGACATCGGAGACGCCCAAGCCGTACGGGCCGGGGTCGTCGAGCGTGTGGAGCGGGCCGGCGTCAAACTGGCCCGCTACCGGCGCGCGCAGGAACGCATGCTGGCCGGCCGCAGCGAGGAGGAGTACCTCGTCACCGTCGAACGCGTGGGCCCCTACCTCACCCTGCTCGGCGGCATGGCCCTGGAGCAGGCGAACCTCCAGTGGGGCGAGACGGTCCTGAGGAGGCTCGACCAGCGGGCCGAGGCCCTCGGCGCCACGGCTCGCGGCTGACGCTCCAGGTACCTCGTGCCCGTCCCGGGCGGGGTCAGCGGCCCGGGTCGTAGGCGAGTTGCTTGACCAGGCGCAGGGTCAGGGCGGTTTCGACGGCCTGGACGCCGTCGAGGGCGCCGATCTTCTCGCTCAGATACGTGTACAGCTCCCCGCTGTTGCGGTAGACGGTCGAGGCGACGATGCCGGCCTGGCCGGTGATCGCCGCGGCGAAACGCACCTCGGGATGCGCGGCGAGTGCCCGTCCGACGTCGGCGAGGGCGGCCGGGGCCACGGTGAGCCACAGCATGGCCTCCACCTCGTGGCCGAGGGGTTCCTGGTCGAACTGGACGTCGAAGTAGAGCACCCCGGTGGCCCGCATGCGCTCCAGACGCCGCTTGACCACGGACTCCGACTGGCCGGTGGCCGCCTGGAGTTCGGTGAGCGTGGCGCGCCCGTCCCGGACGAGTACGGCCAGCAGCGCCTCGTCGGCCGCCTCCAGCGTGAGGGGGTCGGTGACCGGCTCGACCGGCGGTGGGCGCAGGGCCGCCTGCTGGTCGGGGGCGAGCCCGTTGGCCTTGTTGAGCCAGTCCAGCTGTCCGCCGTAGAACGAGTGCAGCACGCAGTGGGCGCTGACCGAGACGACACGGGGGGTGCGCTGCAACCGGTCGAAGAGCAGTTCGTCCCGGGCCTGCCGGCTGCGCGGCTTCATCGCGCACATCACCTCGGTGCCGCCGGAGATCAGCGAGACGTACGAGGTGTCGGGGCGCCGGGCGAGCGCGCCCGCCAGCTGTTCGGCCACGTCCGGGGTGCAGCGCAGCCGGACGATCCAGTTGGTGCGGCCGAGCCGGCTCTCGTCGATCACGCCGAGCACCCGCAGCCGTGCCGTGGTGCGCAACCGCCGCAGGCGCCGGGCGACGGTCTGGTCGGAGACCCCGAGCACCTCCGCGATCCGGGAGAGCGGCGCCCGTCCGTCGATCTGGAGGCACTGGAGCAGTCTCAGGTCGAGTGCGTCGAGCGCGCGGGACGCCATCGGCTCCGCCTCCTCTCGCTCCATGCGGACTCCCGGAGTCAATGATCGAGCATGACGGTGAGGCCCGGGACCGGTGTGGTCCCGGGCCTCGTACGGGCGCCCGTTCCGTCCCCACGAAAGGGCGCCCCCAGGGCCTGTCCGGCGGACCGTGCCGCAGACGCGCCCTGGCGCCGGGGTCAGCCGCGCTGCCCCAGCCGGGGCTCCGCCGCCCCGGTCTCCCGCGGCGCCGCCGGGGCGGCGCCGGACCCGGCCACCGGCCTGGTGGCCGGCTGCCGCGGGCTGCGCAGCAGGACGGCACCGACCGCCGCGGCGACCAGGGTCAGCACCGCGGCGATGATCAGGCACAGGTGGAGGCCGTCGAGGAAGGCCTCGGACAGGGCGCCCAGGGCACGGCCCCGGTCGGCGCCCAGGTTCATGCCCGCGACCGCGCCCAGGCCGTTCGCGTCCACCACGGAGGTGACGCTCCGGACCGTCGCCGCCGGCAGACCGACGTCGGTGAGGTGGCCCGGCAGGGTGTGCACGGCCTTGGTGGACAGCACGGCGCCGAGGACGGCCGGGCCGAGCGCGCCGCCGACCTGCCGGAACGCGCTGTTCCCGGCGGCCGCCATACCCGCCTGGCGGAACGGTACGGAGGCGACGGCCGCGGCCGTCATCGGCGTGATGACGAAGCCCAGGCCGAGGCCCAGCAGGGCCAGCCGCCAGGCCAGCGAACCGAACGACGTACCGGCGTCGATGGACGTCAGCGACAGCAGCGAGGCCGCGGTCACCAGCAGCCCACCGGTGATCAGGACGCGGGGCGACACCTTGTGCATCAGCCGTCCGGCCGGTGCCCCGACGAGGATGCACATCAGCGTGACCATCAGCATCCGGGCCGCCGCCTCCAGGGTGCTGAGCTGCTGCACCATGCCGAAGTAGAGGCTGAGGGCGAAGAAGAAGCCGATCAGGCCCAGGAAGCTGATCATGGCGACGAGCGTCGTGGCGGTGAAGGCGGGGCTGCGGAAGAGCGTCAGGTCCAGCATCGGGCTGTCACTGCGCCGCTCCGCCAGGACGAACGCGACGGCCGCGACCGCCGCCGCCACCAGGGCCACGATCACCTTCCCATCGGTGAAGGAGCCGGCGCCGCCCTCGATGACGCCGTAGACCAGCGCGGTGATCGCCACCGCGGCGGTGATCTGGCCGGGCCAGTCCAGACGTCGTGAGCCGGGCGCGCGCGAGTCGGTCACCAGCCGGGCCGCGAAGGCCATCGCGAGGAGCGAGGCGGGGACGGGCAGCAGGTATATCCAGCGCCAGGAGAAGTGCTCCAGGATCAGTCCCGCGATCACCGGGCCGACGGCCAGCGCCGCCATCAGGGCCGTGGCCCACAGCCCGACGAACTTGCCGCGCTCGCGGTGGTCGGGCACGGCGTGGCTGATCAGCGCCAGCGTCGTGGGCAGCAGCGCGGCGGCGCCCAGACCGGCGAAGGCCTGGCCCACCCACAGGACCTCGATCGACCGCGCGCACAGCGCGATCGCCGCCCCCACCGCGCTGAACGCGAGGCCCGCCTGGAAGACCTTCTTGCGGCCGTGGACGTCGCCGAAGACACCGGCGGTCAGAATCAGCGCGGCCATGGGCAGCACGAACGCGTCCGAGACCCACGACAGTTGGGCGGTCGACGCGTTCAGCGACCGCTGGATGGCCGGCAGGCTCACCGAGACGGTGGTCACCGGCAGATAGGCGACGAACACGCCCACGCAGGCCATGACGAGCGTGGCCGCCCGCCGTTCCCGCGGCTCGTGCGCCGTTGTCGTGACGTTCACGGAACTCCCTCTCCCCTGCGGCGCACCGCGCCGCGATCGCTTGATACGGCGCTCACCTTCGGGGCCGCCTGCGGGCCGGGGCCAGCCACGGCGGGGGAAACCTGGAAATTCGACATTCCGGACCCGGTTTCCCGGGATTTCCGTGATTGCTGTCAGGAGGTGTGAGGCCGCCGACCTGGCGACCCGCGCGGCGGATAGGTTCGCGGGTATGACGACGACATCGCAAGAAGCCTTTCTGCGGGCCTTCCACGCCGAGCGGCCGGCGGTGACGACGGACGCGTTCGCCGGTGCCCGCGCCGCGGACGGCCGGTCCAGCTACGAGATCTTGCGCGACCGGGTCGCCGGACACGGGCGGGTACTGGATCTCGGCTGCGGCGACGGCCTGTTGCTCGAACTGCTCGCTCGGACCGAGGGACGCCGGCCGGCCGGGGTGGACCTCTCCCCGGAAGCCCTGGCGCTGGCGCGACGCCGACCGCTGCCCGCCGGGACGACACTGGCGGAGAGCCGGGCCCAGCACCTTCCCTTCGCCGACGACACCTTCGACGCCTGCGTCTCCCACATGGCGCTGATGCTGATGGGCGAGGTGGAACAGGTGGCCGCGGAGTTGGCCCGGGTGCTGCGCCCCGGAGGCATGCTGGCCTGCGTGATCGGCGGCGGAGCCGTGGGCGGTGAGGCGTACGAGCTGTTCGTCGGGCTGTTGCGGTCCGCGATCGAGACGGCTCCCGCCGAGCAGCGCATCCCCGCTCTCGGGGACCGGAGGACCCGCAGCCGTGCGGGGCTCGACAGCGTCCTCGCGCCTGCGGGATTCGCTCCGGTCGACTGGGAGACCGTCCCCATCGACCTGAGCGGACCGGTCGAGCAGGTGTGGGACGCCCTGGCGGGTGTCTATGACGTCGGCCCGCTCGACGCGGCCACCGTGGAGTCCCTGCGCGCGGACTTCCTCACCGGGGCGAAGAAGCTCACGGCGGCGAACGGGGTCGTCCCGTGCGGGATGAACGTGCATCTCGTGACGACGAATCTGACGGCGAATCCGGAGACGCGTCCGACGGCGAATGCGACGGCCGAAACCGCTACTGCTTGAGCGCCGCCATCGCGATGCGCAGGGCGACCGGGTTCATCTCCTCGCCCTTCGCGTCCGTGGCGTTGACCGAGTAGACGAGCGTGCGGGAGAGATCGCGGGTGGCCGCCATGACCGCCGTGTATCCGTACCGCCCGCCCGACTTGAGCCAGTAGACCCGCCCGCCGTACTCGAAGCGCTCGAGCCCGGCGCTCATGGTGGCCCCGTCGATGCCCGACGGAACCGTGAACATCTCCTTCAGCTGCGGCTCCGGGACCAGCTCGCCACGGAAGAGGTGGAGGGTCAGCCGCTCCAGGTCCGCCGTCGTGGAGATCATGTCGCCCGCCGCCCAGCGGTCCGCCTGGTTCCACTCGGTGACGTCGACGAACTCCGTCGTGCCGTCCGCCCGCTTCACCGCCTGGTAGCCGAGGTTGTGCGGACCCCGGATACGCGGATCGGTACCGGGGAAGTACGTGTGCAGCATCCCGGCGGGCCGCAGCACGCGCCGGGTGGCCTCGGAGGCGTACGAGTGCCCCGTGACCTTCTCGATCAGCATGCCGAGGATCGTGTAGTTGATGTTCAGGTAGTGCTGCCGCTCGCCGGGGCGGAACTCCGGCCCCTTCGCCACCGCGGAGGCGACGACCTGCCGGGGCGTGAGGGTGTCGAACCGGTGCGCGTACGCGTCCTCGAAGGAGTCCCCGAAGCCGTCACCCGCCTGGATCCCGCTGGTGTGGTTCAGCAACCGGCGTACGGAGACGGGCTTGAAGGCGGGCGACAGCAGCCCGGGGAGATAGCGCTGCACGGGCGCGCCCAGATCGACCTTGCCCTCGGCCGCGAGCTGCAGCACGACCGCCGCCGTGACCACCTTCGTCGTCGAACCGGCCCGGAAGAGCGCGTCCGGGTCCGCCGCGCGGCCGCTCGCCAGATCGTGCACTCCGCCGCTCCCGAGCCAGCGGCCGTCGGTGCCCCCGACCCGTACGAGCGCGGCCGTCGCGTCGGCGTCCGGCAGTCCCGCGAGCGCGGCGCGCAGGGCGGCGGCGTCCGGTCCGGCCGTGACCGTGCCCGCCGTGGCCGTCCGTGGCGCGGTGGAGGACGCGGCGACGGCGGGCACGGCCAGTGGGCCGGCCGCCAGGCCCAGCACGAGGGCGGCGGCGACGGCGGTGACGGTTCGGGTACGGGCGGGCATCTGCGGCTCCTGGTGTGGACGGGACGGTGAGATCATCCTGCGGTCGCCCACCCGTTGGCGGATCCTCCCCGAGGACGGCCCGGTCCCTGGCGTCGACCCGGATCAACTGCCCTTTTGTATAAGGGCGTTGTGGGGGATCGCCCTTAGGTGGGGCGCGGCGAAAGTTTCGAAGGCCGGGAAGGGCAAAAAAAACTGTTATCGCGGAGGGCGGCCCTCCGTCTCCTGTGTGTCAGGACCCGACGAACGGCTGTGATCCGCGACATAGCGCGCGGACAGGCTCGCCGGGGTGGGGGATCCTGCACTCCCGCCCGTGTGTGCCAAGTGGCACGGGCGGTCACCGTGGCATCGGAGGGACGTACGTGGACGGGCGGCAGTGGCGCTCCATCATCGGGGCCGCGCAGGCCGGCGACCGGCGCGCCCTCGACGAACTCGTCGCGGGCTGGCTCCCGCTCGTCTACAACATCGTCGGCCGCGCCCTGAGCGGCCACGCGGACGTCGACGACGTCGTGCAGGAGACCATGCTGCGCGCCGTCGACAACCTCGGCTCCCTGCGCGACCCGGACAGCTTCCGGTCCTGGCTGGTCGCCATCACGATGCGGCAGATACGGGAGCGCTCGCGCCGCCGGACGGCCGAGCCGCTGGCCGACGGCGCCGGTGAACAGGCCGCGGACTTCGCCGAACTGACTGTGCTGCGGCTCCAGTTGGAGGGACAGCGGCGAGAGGTCGCGGAGGCGGTGCGCTGGCTCGACGACGAGGACCGCCAGTTGCTCTCGCTGTGGTGGCTGGAGGTCGCGGGTGAACTCACCCGGCGCGAGCTGGCGGCGGCGGTCGGGATCAGCAGGCAACACGCGGCGGTGCGGGTGCAGCGGATGAAGCAGCGGCTGGAGATCGCGCGGGACATCGTGCGGGCGCTCGACGACCACCACCCCGGCGCGGGCAACTCCCCCTGCTCCGACCTGCGGTTGGTGACCGCCCGCTGGGACGGGCGGCCCGACTCGGTGTGGCGCAAGCGGCTGGCCCGGCACATCCGGGGCTGCGCGTACTGTTCGGGCGCCCGCGAGGCCGTCGTACCTGCCGAACGCCTCCTCGTCGGGATCGCCCTCGTCCCGTTGCCGGTCGGCTTCACGCTGTCGCTCGCGCTCGGCGGCAAGACGGCGGTCGCCGCCACCTCCGTCGGCTGGTCCGCCAAGGTCCTCGGTCTGCTCACCAAGCCCGCCGTCGCCGTCACGGCCGGCGCCACCCTCGCGGCGGGCGGCCTGTACGTCGTCACCCGGGCGCCCGACGACCCGCCCCCGGCCCTCGCCGCGCCCACGGCGGCGAGCACCGCACGCCCACCGTCGGGACGTACAGGAGCGCCGACCGCCTCCGCGACCCCCTCACCGTCCCTCTCCCCCTCCGCCTCCCCGTCGCCCTCGCCCTCGAAGACCCGCGTCCAGCTGTACGGCACCGTCGTCGACGCCGTCGACAGCGCGCCCGCCGCGAGCGCGCTCCCGGCGGCGCTGCCCCGGCGCGCCGAGAAGGGCGTCATGGCCACCGGGGCGCCCGCCACCGGCCTCACCCACCGCGGGGAGACGGTCACCCTCAGCGGGCAGGGCTACTTCCGGGTCCGCTGGCAGGTCCTGCCCCAGCAGCGCACCGGCGCCCTGCTCATGCCGACCTGGACCGGGCTGAGCGGCAAGCTCTTCCACGTCGCCTCGGGCGGCGGTCACCGCATGGACGACGTGCAGTCGGGCTCGACGGACGGCACGACCTGGATGGGCGGCCCATCCGTGGGCTACGCCGTCCTGCCCTCCGGCACCCAACAGATGTGGCAGAACGAGTACTTCTGGATCGACGGCACCGTCACCCTCCATCAGAACGAGGGCCCCGCCGACTACAACCTCTTCGTCCAGAGCTCGACCTGGGACAAGGTGACCGAGGACGTCCGTACCGGTCCCGCCCAGGGCGTGATCCGCTACGGCCTCGTCCGCGACAACGGCGAGGACACCGCCCCGGTGCCGCAGTACCTGACCCGCTCGACCCCCGCCGACCCGGCGACGGTGAGCCAGCGCTCGCAGGTCGCCTCCTGACCGTGCCGCCCGCGTTTCCCCTCAGGCCTTGCGCAGCGCGCACAGCGCGTCGATGCGGTTCGTGGTGATCGAATCCACGCCCATGTCCAGCAGCCGGCGCATGGAACGGCGGGTGTCGGGAGTCCAGACGGAGAGCAGTCGGCCGCCGCGGTGGACGCGGGCCGTGAGGGCGCGGTCGACCAGGCTGAAGCGGTAGTTGAGCCAGCGCGGCCGTACGGCTTCGAGGAGCGCCGGGCGTGGCGGTGCGACGCTCGTCCAGGTCAGCGCGATCTCGGCGGCGGGGTCGGCGGCGCGCACGGCCAGCATGGCCGGGGCGCCCGCGCAGTAGTACACCCGGTCCTGGGCTCCGCACTCACGGATGACCTCGACGATCCGGCGTACGGCCGGGCCGTCGGGCTCTCCCGGCAGATCGACCATGATCCGGCTGTCCTTGGTGGCTTCGAGGGCCTCCGCGAGCGTCGGCACCCCGCCGCCCGTGAGCCCGCGCACCTCGTCCGAGGAGAGCGACCCGAGCGGTCGCTCCAGCTCCCACAGCCGTTTCAGTGTCTCGTCGTGCAGCAGCACGGGCACCTTGTCGCGGGTGAGCCGTACGTCGATCTCGACCGCGTCCGCGCCCAGTTGGAGCGCGGAACGCAGCGAGTCGAGGGTGTTCTCGCGGACGCGATAGGGGTCGCCGCGGTGGGCCACGGCAGTCACGGTGCGCATGGGCCCATTGTGCTGGTCGCTCAGAGTGTGAGCCACGCCGAGGCGTAGGTGTCGATCTCCTCGGCGAGGCGCTTCTTGCCGGCCGGGTCGAGGAAGGACGCCTCCACCGCGTTCTTGGCGAGCGCGGCGAGGCCGAGTTCGTCGAGGTCGAGGAGACGGGCGGCGACCGCGTACTCGTTGTTGAGGTCGGTGCCGAACATCGGCGGGTCGTCGGAGTTGATCGTGACGAGGACCCCGGCCCGGGTGAACTCCTTTATGGGGTGCTCGTCGAGGGTGCGGACCGCGCGGGTGGCGATGTTGGAGGTCGGGCAGACCTCCAGCGCGATGCGGTTCTCGGCGAGGTGGGCGAGCAGCTTCGGGTCCCGCGCGGAGCTGGTGCCGTGCCCGATGCGCTCGGCGCGCAGCTCGTTCAGCGCGTCCCAGACGGTCTCCGGCCCGGTCGTCTCACCCGCGTGCGGCACCGAGCGCAGTCCGGCCGCGATCGCCTGGTCGAAGTACGGCTTGAACTGCGGCCGCGGTACGCCGATTTCGGGCCCGCCGAGTCCGAAGGAGACCAGACCCTCCGGCCGCAGCCGGTCGTCGGTCGCGAGCCGCAGGGTCTCCTCGGCAGCCTCGAGCCCCGCCTCGCCGGGAATGTCGAAGCACCAGCGCAGGACGACGCCGAACTCGGCCTCCGCCGCCTTGCGGGCGTCCTCGATGGCGTCCATGAAGGCGCGCTCGTCGATGCCGCGGCGGGTGGAGGACCACGGGGTGATGGTCAGCTCGGCGTAGCGGACCTGCTGCCGGGCCATGTCCCGGGCGACCTCGTACGTCAGCAGCCGTACGTCCTCGGGGGTGCGGATCAGGTCGACGACGGACAGGTACACCTGGATGAAGTGGGCGAAGTCGGTGAACGTGAAGTAGTCCGCGAGGGCCTCGGGGTCCGTCGGCACCTGGGAGTCGGGGTGGCGGGCGGCGAGGGTGGAGACGATGCGGGGGGAGGCGGATCCGACGTGGTGCACGTGCAGTTCGGCCTTGGGCAGTCCGGCGATGAAGGCGTGCAGGTCGCGGACGCCCTCGCGGGTGCTGAGCTGGTCGGTCAAGGATTCCTCCCCGGAACGGCGTCCCCGGACCGTGGTCGGGCGACGCGGGTGATCGGCTGATCGGTGATTCGGGGATCATCGTAGGCCGCCGCTCACGGGGTGAAGCCCCGGGCCGTAGCATGACGGCAGGTACGACAAAGGAGGGGACCTCACGCATGTCCGACGACGCGCAGGCGCCACAGGTGCCGCAGGACGCCGCCGCGACCCCGTGGGCATCCCCGGACCAGTCGGCTCCGCCGCCGACGCAGATCGACGTGCCGTCGGCCGTCGGTCCCGAGGACGCGATACCCGGCGGGAACCCCCAGCCGGGTTCCCCGCCCGGCGGTCCCCTGGACAACGGCGCCGTCGGACCGCGACCCGAGCCGAACCCCTGGGCCCCGCCCGCGGACCAGGCGCCCTCGCACGCGCCCGGCGCCCCCACACCTCCCTCGGTGCACAACCAGCCGACGGTCGTCGCCCTCCCCGGAACGGGCACCCCCGGCCACCCCCAGCCCCACACCCAGTCCCCGCCCCAGTCCTGGGACAACCCCTTCGCGTCTCCCGCCGCCGCACCTTCGCCCCACCCCGGGCCCGCCCCCGGAGAGCCGGTTCCCCCGCCGCCCATCGCTCCCGAGGGCCCCGGCCAGGTCCCGTACGGCTACGGATACGGCTACCCGGCCTACCCCACGCCGGGACCCGGCTACCCGGGCGCCGCCGGCTATGGCTGGCCGATGATGCCCCCGGCGCCGAGCAACGGCATGGGCACCGCCGGGCTGGTGCTCGGCATCATCTCGGCCGTCGTGTTCTGTCTGTGGCCGATCGCGATCATCCTGGGGATCCTCGCGGTGATCTTCGGCGTGCTGGGGCGACGCAGGGCGCGCCGCGGCGAGGCGAACAACCCCGGTCAGGCGCTGGCCGGGATCATCTGCGGAGCGGTCGGCATCGCGCTCGGCATCGCGATGATCGTGGTCTTCTTCGTCCTCCCGGACGACAGCGGCGACAGCGACCCGTTCAGCGGAGACGACGGCTACTCCACTTCACTCGTGGTGCCGCACCTCGGCTAGACCGCCAACCGCTCCCGCGCCTGGACCAGTCGTCCCGCAGGAGCCGCTCCCGCGCGTGAACTAGTCGTCCCCCAGGAGCCGCTCCCGCGCCTCCATCAAGGCGAATCCCAGCAGGTTCGGCCCCCGCCACCGCTCGGGATCCGTCGCCCGCTCGTCGTCCGCCGCGAGTCCTATGCCCCAGACCCGGTCCATGGGGCTGGCCTCGACCAGCACTCGCGTGCCCGTGCCCAGCAGGAACGCGCGCAGCTCGGGGTGGGCGGCGAACTTGTGCACGCTGCCCTCGACGACGATCCCGAAGCGCTCGCGCTCCCAGGTCGCCTCGTCGAATCCGCGCACGAGCCGCCCCACCTTCTTGGCGAGCGCGGGGCTGGCCGCCTCGATCGCGCGCCGCTGCGCCTCCGCGTCGCCGAAGAGCCGTGCCTTGCCCGCCATCATCCAGTGCTCGGCGGTCGCGTAGGAGACACCGTCCACCACGAACGGTGACGGCCACCACTGGCTCAGGCAGCTCGCACTCACCTGACCGTCCGGTCGCGGGCGGTGCCCCCAGAAGTGCAGGTACTTGACCCTCGCCCCCGAGCGGACCGCGCTGACCAGCGCTTCCCAAGAATCGATCTTCGCCATGCACGCCACTGTGGCACGCACCACTGACATTCCGTCCCGCCTTTTCCATGGGGACTCGACACCTGGTCGACAGATTCCGTCGCGTAACCAAAAGGCAACAACGGAATCACTTGTTGGAGTCCCTTTGCTCTGTCAGGATCGGCACTCAAATCGAGCTGGAGCTACGCCCACCCCTGCGGCAGCGGGGAGAACGGCGGAGGAGAGCGACATGCACAATCCGGGCCATCGCTTCCAGGCGCAGGACCGCTTCGCGGACGGCGCGCAGTACATCGCGGGCCGCCTGACCAAGGGCACCTCGGGCCGTATGCACGCGGTCGTCGACCCCGCCACCGGCGACGAGGTCTACACGTACGAGCTGGCGAGCACCGTCGACGTGGACGCGGCCGTCGCCGCCGCCCGTGAGGCGTTCCCCGGCTGGGCGGGCGCCACCCCCGGCGAGCGCTCCGACGCCCTGCACCGCTTCGCCGCCGTACTCGCCGACCGCGCCGAGGAGTTCGCCCGGGCGGAGTCGCTCCAGTGCGGAAAGCCCCTCAAGCTGACCCGCGAGTTCGACGTGCCCGGCACCATCGACAACATCGCCTTCTTCGCGGGCGCGGCCCGGCATCTGCAAGGGCAGTCCGCGGGCGAGTACTCCGGCGACCACACCTCGTACGTACGCCGCGAGCCCATCGGTGTCGTCGGCTCCATCGCGCCATGGAACTACCCCCTCCAGATGGCCGCCTGGAAGATTCTCCCGGCGATCGCCGCGGGCAACACGATCGTGCTGAAGCCCGCCGAGCTGACCCCGCTGACCTCGCTCCTCTTCGCCGAGGCCGCCACCGCGGCGGGTATCCCGGACGGCGTGATCAACATCGTGACGGGGGCCGGCCGGGACGCCGGCGAGCACCTCGTCGGCCACCCCGACGTGGCGATGACCTCCTTCACCGGGTCCACCGCGGTCGGCAAGCGCGTCGCCGAGATCGCCACCTCGACCGTCAAGCGGCTCCACCTGGAACTGGGCGGCAAGGCCCCCTTCGTGGTCTTCGACGACGCGGACCTGGACGCGGCCGTGAACGGCGCGGTCGCGGGCTCGCTCATCAACAGCGGGCAGGACTGCACCGCCGCCACACGCGCGTACGTACAAAGGCCCCTCTACGAAGAGTTCGTGTCCAGGACGGCCGCCCTGATGGCGAGCGTCCGCCTCGGCGACCCGTTCGCGTCCGGCACCGACCTCGGCCCGCTGATCTCGCACGCCCAGCGCGACCGCGTGGCCGGATTCGTCGACCGGGCCCGCGGCTACGCGCGCGTGGTGACCGGCGGAGAGATCCCCGAAGAGCTCAAGGACGGCGCCTACTACCGGCCCACGCTCGTCGCCGACGCTCCTCAGGACAGCGAGATCGTGCAGTCCGAGATCTTCGGTCCCGTGCTGGTGGTGCTCCCCTTCGACAGCGACGACGAGGGAATCCGGCTCGCCAACGACACTCCTTACGGTCTCGCCGCCTCCGCGTGGAGCCGGGACGTGTACCGGGCCAACCGCGCGACCCGCGAGATCAAGGCGGGCTGCGTGTGGGTCAACGACCACATTCCGATCATCAGCGAGATGCCGCACGGCGGCTACAAGGCGTCCGGCTTCGGCAAGGACATGTCGGCGTACTCGTTCGAGGAGTACACCCAGATCAAGCACGTCATGTTCGACAACACCGCGGTCGCCAGGAAGGACTGGCACCGCACGATCTTCGGGGACCGGCCCTAGTCGAATCACGAGTCGGCCGCGCGTCGACTTCCGACTATCGCCGAGTGGCAGACCAGGCCGCCAGACCACGGCCGCGACCCTTCCGAAAGGGCATCACGAGCATGGAGCAGTACGAGCCGGACCGCCTCTCCCCGGCCCAAGTGGCCGCCATGCGGCGCAGTTTCAGGAATGGCAGGGCCGCGCTCAGCCGCCGCTCGCTGCTGCGCGCCTCCGCGGGCGGCGCGCTCGCCGTCGGCGGGCTCGGCGCGCTGAGCGGCTGCGGGATCCCGGCCGCGGGCAAGACCCAGGGCGGCGTCTCCGCCGAGGACCACTCGGCCAAGGAGAAGACGATCAACTTCTCCAACTGGACCGAGTACATGGACGTCGACGACAGCGGGAAGCACCACCCGACGCTCGACGCGTTCACCAAGCGCACCGGCATCTCGGTCAAGTACACCGAGGACATCAACGACAACGTCGAGTTCTTCGGCAAGATCAAGCCGCAGCTCGCCGCGGGCCAGGACACCGGGCGCGACCTGATCGTGGTCACCGACTGGCTGGCCGCCCGGCTGATCCGCTTCGGCTGGGTGCAGAAGCTGAACGCCTCCAACCTCCCGCACGCGTTCGCGAACCTCTCCGACCAGTTCCGCAGCCCCGACTGGGACCCGGGACGCGCCTACTCCTACCCCTGGCAGGGCATCTCGACCGTCATCGCCTTCAACAAGAAGGCGTTGAACGGCATCGAGGTCAGGTCGATCTCCGACATGCTCGACAACCCCAAGCTCAAGGGGCGCGTCGGCTTCCTCTCGGAGATGCGCGACAGCATGGGCATGACGCTGCTCGACATGGGCAAGGACCCGGCGAAGTTCACCGACGACGACTTCGACGCGGCGACCGCCCGCCTCCAGAAGGCCGTCGACAAGGGCCAGATACGCCGCTTCACCGGCAACGACTACACGTCTGACCTCACCAAGGGCGACCTCGCGGCCTGTGTCGCCTGGGCGGGCGACGTCGTCCAGCTCAAGGCGGACAGCCCGGACGTGGACTTCATCATCCCGGAGAGCGGCTATCTGACGTCCACGGACAACATGCTGATCCCCAACAAGGCCCGTCACAAGACGAACGCCGAACGGCTCATGGACTACTACTACGAGGCCGGTCCGGCCGCACAGCTCGCCGCGTACATCAACTACGTCTGTCCCGTCGACGGGGTCAAGGACGAGCTTGCGAAGATCGACAAGTCGGCGGCGGACAACCCGCTGATCATCCCCGACAAGGCCATGGCCGCGAAGTCCCACGCCTTCCGCTCCCTGACGCAGAAGGAAGAGACGGCCTACGAAGAGAAGTTCGCCAAGCTCACCGGGGCGTGACGCCTCCGGCGGCTGAGCGGTGGCGGTGGTCCGGCCGGGCCGCCCGGGCGGTTGCCCGGGGCCCGAGGAGACCTGCGCCGGCTCCGCCGCGCGGCCCCGACCGGCGCAGCGACCGCAGTCCGCCCCGGACACCCCTACGACCCCGACATCCAGGGACCACACCATGACGACAGACAACGGCGGCGACGTCCGCCTCTCCGGGATCAGCAAGACGTACGGCTCCTTCACGGCCGTCCACCCGCTCGACCTGACCGTCCCCGAGGGCTCCTTCTTCGCCCTTCTCGGGGCGTCGGGCTGCGGCAAGACCACCACCCTGCGGATGATCGCGGGCCTGGAGGAACCTTCCTCCGGCACCGTCTTCCTCGGCGACCAGGAAGTGACCCACCTGCCCCCGTACAAGCGGCCGGTGAACACCGTCTTCCAGTCCTACGCCCTCTTCCCGCACCTCGACATCTTCGAGAACGTCGCCTTCGGTCTGCGCCGGCGCGGCATCAAGTCGGTGAAGAAGCAGGTCGAGGACATGCTGGAACTCGTCCAGCTCGGCGAGCAGGCCCGCAAGAAACCGCACCAGCTCTCCGGCGGCCAGCAGCAGCGCGTCGCCGTGGCCCGCGCCCTGATCAACCACCCCAAGGTGCTGCTCCTCGACGAACCGCTCGGCGCCCTCGACCTCAAGCTGCGCCGTCAGATGCAGCTGGAGCTCAAGCGCATCCAGACCGAGGTCGGCATCACCTTCGTGCACGTCACGCACGACCAGGAGGAGGCCATGACGATGGCCGACACGGTCGCCGTGATGAACGCGGGCCGCGTCGAGCAACTCGGTGCCCCCGCCGACCTCTACGAGAACCCGCAGACCACGTTCGTCGCCAACTTCCTCGGCACCTCGAACCTCATCGAGGCCGCCGTCGACAGCAAGGACGGCGACGACATCGTCCTGGCGGCGGGCGGCGGCAAGCTGGTGCTGCCGCAGGCGCGATGTTCGGCGCCCACGACGACCGGCGGCAAGGTCCTGGTCGGAGTCCGCCCCGAGAAGATATCGCTCACACACGTCGACGACGCGGGCGAGATCCCGGACGGCCGCAACCGGATCACCGGCAGGATCGCCGACTCCAGCTTCATCGGCGTCTCCACGCAGTACGTCATCGACAGCGCCGTCTGCCCCGAGTTCGAGGTCTACTCCCAGAACATCGACCGCGACGCCCGGCTCACCCCCGGCGCCGAGGTGGTCCTGCACTGGAGCCCGGCGCACACCTTCGGCCTCGACGCGGCGCAGGACATCGACGCCGGCGTGGAAACGGTCGAGGAGGAAGCCGCCTGATGGCCAGCGTCACCGAGGCGCCACTCCTCGCGCCGCAGCCCGACAAGAAGCCGCCCCGCAAGCGCGGCCGTCTCGTCCCGTACTGGCTGCTCCTGCCCGGCATCCTCTGGCTGCTGATCTTCTTCGCGCTGCCGATGGTCTACCAGGCCTCCACGTCCGTGCAGACGGGCTCCCTGGAGCAGGGCTTCAAGGTCACCTGGCACTTCCAGACGTACTGGAACGCGCTGGCCGACTACTGGCCCCAGTTCCTGCGCTCGGTGCTGTACGCGGGCGCCGCGACGATCCTGTGCCTGGTGCTCGGCTACCCGCTGGCGTATCTGATCGCCTTCCGCGCGGGCCGCTGGCGCAATGTCGTGCTGATCCTGGTCATCGCGCCGTTCTTCACCAGCTTCCTGATCCGCACGCTCGCCTGGAAGACGATCCTCGCGGACGGCGGCCCGGTCGTCGGCGCCCTCAACACCCTGCACGTCCTGGACGTCACCAACTGGCTCGGCTTCACCTCCGGCGACCGCGTCCTGGCCACACCACTGGCGGTGGTCTGCGGCCTCACGTACAACTTCCTGCCCTTCATGATCCTGCCGCTCTACACCTCGCTGGAGCGGATCGACGGACGCCTCCACGAGGCGGCGGGCGACCTGTACGCGAAGCCGTTCACGACCTTCCGCAAGGTCACCTTCCCGCTGTCGATGCCCGGCGTGGTCTCCGGCACGCTGCTGACCTTCATCCCGGCCAGCGGTGACTACGTGAACGCCGACCTGCTCGGCTCCACGGACACCCGGATGGTCGGCAACGTCATCCAGACGCAGTTCCTGCGGATCCTCGACTATCCGACGGCCGCCGCGCTCTCCTTCATCCTCATGGCCGCGATCCTCATCATGGTCACCCTCTACATCCGCAAGTCCGGGACGGAGGATCTGGTCTAAATGGCCTTCGTACGCTGGTTCAAGCGGAATCTCGTCGTCATCGGGGGACTGCTGACGCTGGGATATCTGCTGCTGCCCAATGTCATCGTCACGGTGTTCTCCTTCAACAAACCGAAGGGGCGCTTCAACTACGAGTGGCAGCAGTTCTCCCTCGACGCCTGGCGCGATCCGTGCGGGGTCGCCGACATGTGCGGCTCGCTCTCGATCAGCCTCCAGATCGCCGTCTGGGCGACCATCGGAGCCACGATCCTCGGCACGATGATCGCCTTCGCCCTCGTCCGCTACCGCTTCCGGGCGCGCGGCGCGGTGAACTCGCTGATCTTCCTGCCGATGGCGATGCCCGAGGTCGTGATGGCCGCCTCGCTGCTCACCCTGTTCCTCAACCTGGGTGCTCAGTTGGGTTTCTGGACGATCCTGATCGCCCACATCATGTTCTGCCTCAGCTTCGTCGTGACGGCCGTCAAGGCACGTGTGATGTCGATGGACCCGCGCCTGGAGCAGGCGGCACAGGACCTCTACGCCGGCCCGGTGCAGACGTTCCTGCGCGTCACCCTGCCCATCGCGGCCCCCGGCATCGCGGCGGGCGCGCTGCTCGCCTTCGCGCTCTCCTTCGACGACTTCATCATCACCAACTTCAACGCGGGTTCGACCGTCACCTTCCCCATGTTCGTGTGGGGTTCGGCGCAGCGCGGAACACCCGTTCAGATCAATGTCATCGGTACGGCCATGTTCATCGTCGCCGTACTGTTCGTCCTGGCCGGAATGGTCATCAGCAACCGCCGCAACAAGCAAAAGGCATAGCAAAAGGCATCGCGGAAGGCATCACCCACAGAGAAATTTCGGTGGGTAATTCAGCTGTAGGGAGTTGAAATCATGGCCCCAAGCGCCATGACCCGTTGGACCACGTCTCTTTCCGAAGCCCAGCCGGTTCCGTACTGGCTGGACGATCCCGGCAAGCCCCACCCCGAGCCCGCCCTCACCGGCGCCGAGACCTGCGACCTGCTCGTCGTCGGCGGTGGCTACAGCGGACTGTGGACCGCGCTGATCGCCAAGGAGCGCGACCCGCAGCGTGAGGTGGTGCTCCTGGAGGGCCGCGAGGTGGGCTGGGCCGCCTCGGGCCGCAACGGCGGCTTCTGTGCAGCGTCCCTGACCCACGGCCTGGCCAACGGACTCACCCGCTGGCCGGACGAGATCAGGAAGCTGGAGGAGCTGGGCGCCCGCAACCTCGACGAGATCGAGGCGGCCGTCGCCCGCTACTCCCTCGACTGCGACTTCGAGCGCTCCGGCGAGATCGACGTCGCCACCGAGCCGCACCAGGCGGCCGAACTCCGCGAGTGGCACGAGGAACTGCGGGAGCGGGGCCTGGCGGACGGCATCGAGTTCCTGGACGCCGACGCGGTCCGCGAACAGGTCGACTCGCCGACCTTCCTCGCGGGCCTGCACGACCGCCGCGGCGTCGCCATGCTCCACCCCGCCAAGCTCGTCTGGGGTCTCAAGCGGGCCTGCCTGCGGCTCGGGGTGCGGGTGTACGAGCACACGCCCGCGCTCGCCCTGAAGGCGTACGGCGCCGGCATGGCCGTACGCACTCCGTACGGTTCCGTCCGTGCCCGCAAGGTGGCGCTCGCCACCAACATCTTCCCGAACCTGGTCAAGCGGGTGCGCGCGTACACCGTCCCGGTCTACGACTACGCGCTGATGACCGAACCCCTGACCGCCGACCAGCTGGCGTCCGTCGGCTGGAAGAACCGGCAGGGCCTCGGGGACTCGGCGAACCAGTTCCACTACTTCCGGCTCTCCGCCGACAACCGCGTCCTGTGGGGCGGTTACGACGCGATCTACCCGTACGGCGGCAGGGTGCGCGCCGAGTACGACGACCGCCCGGAGACGTACGCGAAGCTCGCCGGGCACTTCTTCACCTGCTTCCCGCAGCTGGAGGGCGTCCGCTTCACCCACGCCTGGGGCGGCGCGATCGACACCTGCTCGCGCTTCTCGGCCTTCTTCGGCACGGCACACCACGGAAAGGTCGCGTACGCGGCCGGCTACACGGGCCTGGGCGTGGGCGCGACCCGGTTCGGCGCGGACGTGATGCTCGACCTGCTGGCGGGGGAGCGCACCGAGCGCACGGAACTGGAGATGGTCCGCAAGAAGCCCCTGCCGTTCCCGCCCGAGCCCTTCGCCTGGACCGGCATCGCGCTCACCAAGTGGTCGCTGGCACGGGCGGACGCGCACGGCGGGCGGCGCAATCTCTGGCTGAAGACGATGGACAAGCTGGGACTGGGCTTCGACAGCTGAGGCGCGCCGACGGGGCGTGCGCCGCAGTGGCTGATCCACCGGCGTACGCCCAGCTCATCCACTGTGATCCGGCTCACCATCAACAAGTGGCGGAACCCGCGTAATGCCCGGCCCGAACCTCCCTCTCCTCTGTGACGCGACCAGCGTCGACACGAGGAGACAGGGAGGTTCCGCCATGACGGGGGCCAAGACGGCGGTCGAGTGGCTGGCATCCGTGGCGCCGGATCCCGAGGCCTGCCGCTGGGAATGGGAGCGCAATCCGCTGAGGGTCGCGCTGCTGCCGGCCGGCAGGCTTTGGGACGTACTGATCCTGCCGGGCGAGCTCGGCTATCCCACGCTCGACGTGCTGACCCGGGTGATCGACCAAATCGGCCCGGTGCTCGTCGACTTCGGCGACGCCCGGATGGGTTTCTTCGTGCCGCCCGGCACCGCGGCGCGCTGGCTCGGCACGGGGGTGCGCACGGCGGGGCGCGGTACGTGGATCGTGGTGCCGTACCCGGGACGGACCACCGGCGGGATCCGCTGGCTGATCCCGCCGGACGGCACCGGCACGCTCACCGATCCGGCGCTGCTGGAACTGGCCATGCACGAGGCGGCGGCGGGCATCGCCGGGAACGAGGGTCGATAGCCGGGACGGACCCCGGTAACGGACCCGGGTCACGGCCCCCGGTAACGGTCAAAGGTCTTGACAACAGAATTGGTCTGGACCAAGTTGGGCGCGCTCCACCCTCCTGAATTCCCCCATGCCCGGAGGCAGTTGTGGATCGCACCGAACGCACCAGACCGTCCACGCGTCAAAGGCTGCTCGCCGTGTGCACGGCCACCGTTCTGGCCGTACCTGGCCTCGCCGCACTCTCGTCGGCCGCCCGTGCGGCCGACGCGGACCTGGTCAGGAACGGCGGATTCGAGGCGGGCCTCGACGGTTGGACCTGTACGGCGGGCGCCGCCGTCAACTCACCCGTACGCAGTGGAAGTTCGGCGTTGCGGGCGACCCCGGCCGGCAGCGACAACGCGCAGTGCTCCCAGACGGTGACCGTCAAACCCGACTCCCAGTACACCCTCGCCGGATACGTCCGGGGCAGTTATGTCTACCTCGGCGCGAGCGGCACCGGCACCACCGACGTCTCCACCTGGACCCAGTCCGCACCCGACTGGCAGCAGCTCACCACCACCTTCCGCACCGGCCCGTCCACCACCAAGGTCACCCTCTACACCCACGGCTGGTACGGCACCGGCGCGTACTACGCCGACGACGTCTCCCTCGTGGGCCCCGGCGCCGACCCGGGACAGCCCCCGGCCGCGCCCACCGGCCTCGCCGCCGGCACGGTCACGTCCTCCACCGTCGCCCTGTCCTGGTCCCCGGTCACCGGCGCGACGGGCTACGCCGTCTACCGCGACGGGGTGAAAGTACAGACGGCCACCGGCACCTCGACCACCGTGAGCGGCCTCGCGCCCTCGACGGCGTACGCCTTCCAGGTCGCGGCGGTGAACGACGCGGGGGAGTCGGCGAAGTCGGCGACGGTCACGGCGACGACGTCCACGGGCTCGGGAGGCTCCACCGGGCACGCCCTCGTCGGATACCTCCACGCGAGCTTCGCCAACGGCTCCGGCTACACCCGCATGTCCGACGTCCCCGACAGCTGGGACATCATCGACCTGGCCTTCGGTGAGCCGACCTCCACCACCTCCGGCGACATCCGCTTCACCCGCTGTCCCGTCACCGAGTGCCCGACGGTCGAGAGCGACGCCGACTTCAAGGCCGCGATCAAGGCCAAGCAGGCCGCGGGCAAGAAGGTGCTCATCTCGATCGGCGGCCAGAACGGCCAGGTGCAGCTGACGACGACGGCCGCCCGCGACACCTTCGTGTCCTCCGTCTCGAAGATCATCGACACCTACGGCCTGGACGGCCTGGACATCGACTTCGAGGGCCACTCGCTCTCCCTGGACGCGAACGACACCAACTTCAAGAGCCCGACCACACTGGTGATCGTGAACCTGATCTCGGCCCTGAAGACCCTGAAGGCCAAGTACGGCTCCACGTTCGTCCTGACGATGGCCCCGGAGACCTTCTTCGTCCAGCTCGGCTACCAGTACTACGGCACCGGCAAGTGGGGCGGCCAGGACCCGCGGGCCGGCGCCTATCTCCCCGTCATCTACGCCCTGCGCGACGACCTGACCCTGCTGCACGTCCAGGACTACAACTCCGGCTCGATCATGGGCCTCGACAACCAGTACCACTCCATGGGCGGCGCGGACTTCCACATCGCGATGACCGACATGCTGCTGACCGGCTTCCCCGTCGCGGGCGACGCGAACAACGTCTTCCCGCCGCTGCGCCCCGACCAGGTGGCGATCGGCATGCCGGCGTCGACGAACGCGGGCAACGGTTACGTGGCGCCGTCCGAGGTCACCAAGACCCTGGACTGCCTGACCAGGAAGACCAACTGCGGCTCGTACACGACCCACGGCACCTGGCCGGGACTGCGCGGTCTGATGACGTGGTCGATCAACTGGGACCGCTACGGGAGCTGGGAGTTCCAGCGGACCTTCGACGGCTATTTCGGCTGACGCCTATGTCGGCTGACGGCTGTTCCGGCCGAGGAGGAGCCGGAGCGAGAGCAGCAGCACCGCGCAGAGGCACCAACTGGCCGCCACGTCCAGCGGCCAGTGGTAGCCCCGCCGGATCAGGCCGAAGGCGACACCCAGGTTGAGGGCGAGGCAGCCGACGAGCAGGGCGCGGCGGGCCCCGGCGCCCCGCAGCCACGGAATCAGCACCAGGGCCGCACCGCCGTACGCGATGACGGCGGTGGCGGTGTGGCCCGAGGGATAGAAGCCCGTGATAGGGCCCATGACCGGTGGGCCCGGCCGGGCGACCAGTTCTTTCAAAGGCACGATCAACGCCGGTACGACCGCCATCAAGGCCGCCGTCGCGAGGGACGGCAGCCACCAGCGCGCCCGCCCGGCCGCGCGGGCCCGCCACGCCACGTACCCGAGCACGACGGCCAGGACCGGCACCGCGACGGTGACATTGCCCAGGTCGGCCAGGAGTTCGGAGACGCGGTCGGGGTGGACGAGACGGTCGCTGAGGCGTTCGTCCGCGCGGGCGAGGGGGCCGTGGGCCGCGACCTGCCAGGTGATCAGCGCGAAGAGGAGGGCCGGAAGGCCGAGGAAGCCGAGAGGTCCGAAGAGGCCGCGACGTCCGAGGAGGAAGGTCGGCCGCCCCGGAACAGGGGGGGTAGTTCCGAGGCGGCCGTCCAGATCGGGTCGTCGCGCGCCCCGGGGGGTTTGGGGCGAGCGACTGTCCGATCGGTGAGGAGATCCGGAGCCGGAAGCTCCGGGTGTGTGCGCGAGGGCACGACCAGGGCGAAGCTGGGGAGGCCTCGACCCGGTGTCACCCACAGTCCCCTGTGGGCGGGGTGTATCTCTCATCTGGGTAGAACCTACGGCAGGGGATCCGGCTCCGACAGACGGAATCGCGTCCCGTCATGCACCTCGCACACGTTCTTCACACGCTCTGACCCCGGTCGCCGCAGCCCCGGAACCAAGCGGAATCCGCTCGGGGCGGCCGTCCTGGGTCCGGGGCTGGGGCGGGTGGGGCGTCAGATACGGGCGAAGGCCTGCTCGATGATGTCGAGGCCCTCGGTCAGCAGGTCCTCGCCGATGACCAGCGGCGGCAGGAAGCGGAGGACGTTGCCGTAAGTGCCACAGGTCAGGACCAGCAGGCCCTCCTGGTGGCAGGCCTTGGCCAGCGCGGAGGTCGCCTCGGGGTTCGGTTCCTTGGTGGCGCGGTCCTTGACCAGCTCGATGGCGATCATGCCGCCACGGCCACGGACGTCGCCGATGACGTCGAACTTCTCGGCCATCGCGCCGAGGCGCGTCTTCATGATCGCCTCGATGTTCTTGGCCTTGGCGTTGAGGTCGAGCTCCTTCATCGTCTCGATCGCGCCGAGCGCGCCCGCGCAGGCCACCGGGTTGCCGCCGTAGGTGCCGCCCAGGCCGCCCGCGTGCGCGGCGTCCATGATCTCGGCGCGGCCGGTCACGGCGGCGAGCGGCAGACCGCCCGCGATGCCCTTGGCGGTGGTGATCAGGTCCGGGACGATGCCCTCGTCCTCGCACGCGAACCACTGGCCGGTGCGGCAGAAGCCCGACTGGATCTCGTCCGCGACGAAGACGATGCCGTTGTCCTTGGCGAACTTGCTGATGGCGGGCAGGAAGCCCTTCGCGGGCTCGATGAAGCCGCCCTCGCCGAGCACCGGCTCGATGATGATCGCGGCGACGTTGTCGGCGCCGATCTGCTTGTTGATCATGTCGATCGCCTGGGCGGAGGCCTCGACGCCGGCGTTCTCCGGGCCGGTCAGCCAGCGGTAGCCGTACGCCACCGGCACCCGGTAGACCTCGGGCGCGAACGGGCCGAAGCCGTGCTTGTACGGCATGTTCTTGGCGGTCAGCGCCATCGTGAGGTTCGTACGGCCGTGGTAGCCGTGGTCGAAGACGACGACGGCCTGGCGCTTGGTGTACGCACGGGCGATCTTGACGGCGTTCTCGACGGCCTCGGCGCCCGAGTTGAACAGGGCCGACTTCTTGGCGTGGTCACCCGGGGTCAGCTCGGCCAGCGCCTCGGCGACGGCGACGTAGCCCTCGTACGGCGTGACCATGAAACAGGTGTGGGTGAAGTCCTGGAGCTGCGCGGAGGCGCGGCGTACGACGGCCTCGGCGCTCGCGCCGACGGAGGTCACGGCGATGCCGGAGCCGAAGTCGATCAGACGGTTGCCGTCGACGTCCTCGATGATGCCGCCGCCGGCGCGCGTGGTGAAGACAGGGAGCACCGAACCCACACCGGCCGCGACCGCGGCGGTGCGTCGGGCCTGCAGTTCCTGCGACTTCGGGCCGGGGATGGCGGTGACGACGCGGCGCTCCTGCGGAAGTGCGGTCATGAGGGGCTCCCTGATGATCTTGCGAACCGGACGGTCCCCGCGGCGGACGGGGTGTGCCGGGCGGGGTGTTTTCGGACTCTTGACTTCTTTCTTCGCAGGCTAGGGCCGGGAACGGAGGGTCGGCATGCTCCATGTGGGCGTTGTCGGAGGATTCGGTTGTCCGTGGTGGACATAGAGGGGCGAGGGACCGATGGTCCCGGTCCTTCGCCGGTCCGCCGCCGCTCTGCCCCGGCAAGGCGCGGATCCGGCCGCGTAAACGGTGAACTCCCCTCGCAGGGGCACTAGATTGACTCGCGGACGAAGCGCGGAGCGGCTGGTCAGGGGGCAGGGCGATGGACAGCGACGGGACGCAGGACGCGCGGGGCGGGCATACCGGTGCCGTGCCGGGACCCGCCGTGCCGCCGCCACCCGGTAGGGCACCCGCGTCTCCGCCACCCGGAGTACCCCCGCTGCCGAGGGGGACACCGCCACGACCCGCGGGTCTGCCGTCCGTGCCGGAGCAGTCCCCGGCCCCCCGGCCCACCGTCGCCGACTGGCTCGACAAGCCGCGACCCGCCGCCGGACCCGGGATCTGGCGATACGGATACCGGGTGCGTCGCCCGTCGAAGGGGCGGGAGCGGCTCTCGCCGGTCACGATCGTCGGGCTCGCCGTCCCGCTCGTGGTGGCACTCGTCGTCTGGTCGCTGTGGCGCCACGGCAGCGTCCCCTACATGTGGGTCGTGCTGAAGGTGTTCACACCGGACGACTGGTGGTGGAGCGGCACCACCTCGCCCAAGGTGTGGCAGGGGGCGGAGGCCATCGAGGTCTACAACGGGGTCTTCTTCGGCGTGCTGGTGTACACCATGGGCCGGCTGGGGAGCTGGCCCGAGGTCGTCCGCCACTACGTCACCGCCCGGCCCCAGCCCCTGCGCGCCGCCCTCGCCGCGCTCGGCGCACTGATCGTCCTGACGTTCGTCTTCCCGAACGCCTTCCCCGGGGTCGGCTGGGACGCCCTGCCGGTCGTCGCCCCGCTGTTCTCCCTCGTCGCCCTGGTCTCCGGCGGCTACGACGTGTTCCAGTCGCAGCTGATCACCGACGGGCTCTACGCGCTGATCACCCTGCTCGTCCTGTGGCCGTTCGCCCGGATCGGCGCCTGGCGCAGATACGCCAGGGAGTGGCGCGCCGCCCGAGCCGCGCGCAACGAGGCACAGGAGGCCGGCACCGCGAAGTTCGCGCCCGACCTGCCCGCCGCCCAGTGGCCCGAACTCCGTGACGCCGGACAGCACGAGGCGGCGGACCTGCTCACCGCCGAAGTGCTAGGCGGCCGGATGAACGACGTGGACTGCGCCCGGGTGCGGCGCGCGTGGACCACGGCGAAGTGGGACGCCACGCGCCTGGCCACCTTCGTCGACACCGTCCTGCGACGGGGCGGGGCGGCCTGGACGCATCCCTCCGGGGCCCGGGACCTGCCCGCGCGCACCGCGGCGCACGACGTGCTCGTGGGACAGGTGCGCATCGGGCGGTGGACGACCGGGGACCGTACCCCGGAGGCCTACGACGGCGGGGGCGCGGCCCTCGACCCGGAGGCCCTGGGCACCTCCCTGCTCGCCGTCGGTCCTTCCGGCTCCGGGAAGACCCGGCACCTGGTCGGACCCGTCGTCGAGTCGCTCGCCCTGCAGGCGCTCACCGGACGGTGCGCCGTCGTCGCGGTCGCCGCCGCCGGGACGCCGCTCGGCCCGGACTCGGCCTTCGACGTCGTGGTGAAGATCGGCGACCCCGCCTCCGTCCACGACCTCGATCTGTACGCGGACTCCGACGACCCCGACGAAGCGGCCTCCTTCCTCGCCGAAGGGCTGGCCGGGGACCTCGACGCGGTGGCCGGCCAGCGGGCCACCACCGCGCTCGCCCAACTCCTCGGCCCCTACCGGGCGGTGCACGGCACGTTCCCGCCCATGTCCGTCCTGCGGGAACTCCTGGAAGGCGTACCGGAGGCCCTGACCGCCCTGCACGAAGCCCTCTCCGGGCCGCAGCACGCCGCGATGCGCCGGGAACTGGAAGCCCGTATGCGACAGGTCGGCAGCCCGGCCGACGCGGGCCCGGCGCTCGCCGACCGGCTGGCGCTCCTGGACCGGCCGGCCTTCGCCGACTTCTTCGGCGCGGGCGGCACCACCCGCGCCTTCTCGCTGCGCGCCGTGGCCCACCACCCGCTGCGGGTACGGATCGACCTGCCCGAGCACGGACACGAGGAGGCCGCCCGGCTGCTCGCCCGGCTCGTGCTGGCCCAGTTCACCGCCGTCGTACGCGGCGGCGAGCGCCCGCACTTCGTCTGCCTGGTACTCGACGACGCCACCGGAACGCTGACCCCCGACTCCGTACGCCGCATCCAGCGCCTGCGCTCCCAGAACGCGGGGGTGGTGCTCGCCCTGCGCACGATCGGCGACATCCCCGAGGCGCTGCACGGGCCGCTGTACGGGGCCGTGGGCTGCCGGATGGCGTTCTCCGGCGTCACGACCTGGGACGGCAGCCGCTTCGCCCACGCCTGGGGCACGGAGTGGGTCGAGACCCGTGACGTGGCCAAGCACACCGTCTTCGCGGACCAGCCGATGACCCGGGCCATCCATGCCCTGCGCAAGCTGGTCACCGGAAAGGCCGTCACCACGGACGCGGTGACCATAAGGAAGGTCGAGCGGGAGCGGTGGTCGGCGTCCGAGCTGGCGCACGAGGTGCCGCCGGGGCACGCGGTGCTGTCGCTCACCACGGTGGGGGGAGAGCACGCGCCACCGTTGCTGGTGGATCTACGGAGCTAGGAGGTCTGGGCACAAGGTCACGGTCGACCGTACGGTGAGGCAGAATCGACATAGGTCGTTCATACGTTGCGGCCAAAAGATCACACTGCCCGTGACCGTCGAAGATCCTGTGAAGACCTGAAGGTCCCATGCGCCCCACGCTCGCCTCGATCGTCCACCACTCCGCGCTCAAACTGACCGTGCGGGCGGGCGAGGACCGTCTGGACGTACCCGTCCGCTGGGCCCACGTCAGCGAGCTCGCCGACCCCGTGCCGTACATGGAGGGCGGGGAACTGCTGCTGATCACCGCGCTCCAGCTGGACGCGGAGGATCCGGACGTCATGCGGCGCTATGTGAAGCGGCTGGTGGGAGCCGGCGTCGTCGGGCTCGGTTTCGCCGTCGGGGTCAACTACGACGAGATCCCGAAGGCCCTGGTCGACGCGGCGGAGGAAGAGGGCCTGCCGCTCCTGGAGGTCCCCCGCCGCACCCCCTTCCTGGCCATCAGCAAGGCGGTGTCGGCCGCGATCGCCGCGGACCAGTACCGGGCCGTGACGGCGGGGTTCGCCGCGCAGCGCGAACTGACGAAGCAGGCCCTCAACGACGGCCCCGAGGGGCTGCTGTCGGCGCTCGCGGGACAGGTGGACGGCTGGGCGGCCCTGTACGACGCGTCCGGCGCCGTCGTCGCCACCGCGCCCGAGTGGGCCGGGCGGCGGGCCGCACGCATCACCCCCGACGTGGAGCGGCTGCGCGAGCGCCCCGCGCCCGCCAGCTCCGTCGTCGGCGGCGAGGACCGCGTGGAACTCCACTCCCTCGGCACCGGCCGCCGCCCCCGCGCCGCGCTCGCCGTCGGAACGGCCGCCGCCCTCGGCACCGCCGAGCGCTACGCCGTGCACTCCGCGATCGCACTGCTGACCCTCACCACCGAACGCTCACGGTCGCTGCACGCCGCCGAGCAGCGCATCGGGGCGGCGGTGCTGCGCATGCTGCTCGCCGGGCAGCCCGAGCACGCGCGCACCGTGGCCGGGGACCTCTACGGGGAACTTCTCGACGCGCCCTTCCGGCTGATCCTCGCCGAGTCGGCGTCCGCTTCGGCGGCGCGGGCGCACGCGGACGGGCACGCGCGCGTGGCCGCCGCGAAGCCGTCCAAGGCCCCCGTCGTGGTGCCGGACCCGACGAACGGCGACCCGCTCGGCGGGCTCGCCGAGATCGTCGAGTCCGCCGCCGCCCGCTCCGGTGAGTCCGTGCTCGTCGTGCCCGACGGGGAGCGGCTGGTCGTGCTCGCCGTGGACGGAGGCGCGGCGGTGACGGCGTGCGGGGAGTACGCGGCCGCGCTGGACGCCGCGCGGATCGCCACCCGGGAGCAGCCCGTGGGCGACGAGGACGAACTGGTCGTCGGACTCTCGGCCCCCGCCGGGCCGATCGCCGCGGCCGCCGCCTACAAGCAGGCCGAGCAGGCGCTGTCCGTGGCCCGGCGGCGGGGGCGGTCGCTGGTCGAGCACGAGGAGCTGGCCGCGGGGTCCGTGCTGCCGTTGCTCGCCGATGACGCGGTGCGGGCGTTCGCGGACGGGTTGCTCCGCCCGCTGAACGAGCACGACGCCACCGGGCGGGGGGATCTGGTCGCCTCGCTGCGGGCGTGGCTGTCCCGGCACGGTCAGTGGGACGCCGCCGCCGCCGACCTGGGTGTGCATCGACACACTCTGCGTTATCGGATGCGACGCGTCGAGGAGATCCTCGGACGCTCCCTCGACGACCCCGACGTCCGCATGGAACTGTGGCTGGCGCTGAAGGCGACGGCGGCGGCGGGGGAGTAGGAACCCTGGGTGGGTTCCTCGTCCGCGGGCCGGCGCGGGCTGCCGCCGACCTGGGGGCTCCGCCCCAGACCCCCCGGTGGGTTCTTCGTCCGCGGCCGTCTGTGGCTGGTCGCGCAGTTCCCCGCGCCCCTGAGGCGGGGCTGCGCCCCGCATCCCCCGCGCGCCCCGGGTTCAGGGGCGCGGGGAACTGCGCGGTTTTTTGGGGTCCGGGGGCGGAGCCCCCGGGGATGGGGCGGCGGGGGTGAGGGAATCGCGGCGGTCACCTCGATCGTGCCAAAGCGGAGTGCCACGCCCCGCCACTGCTACGTCCCGGACAAACGACCTCCCGCCGCCCCGGCCCTACCGTGGACCACGAACGCCAAGGACACCCCAACCTCGGAAGGGCCGGGACTCGACATGACTTCCACCCACGCCTTCTGGCTCGCCGGCCGCCAGGCCACCGGTGAGACCACCTTCGATGTCACCTCGCCGTGGGACGGCCGGGTCGTCGGACAGGTCAGCGTCCCGACCGAGGCACAGGTCGAGGAGGCCGTCGCCGCCGCGTACGCCGTGCGCGACGAGTTCGCCGCCACCCCCGCCCACGTCCGCGCCGCCGCCCTCGACCACGTCAGCAAGCGCCTCGTCGAGCGCACCGAGGAGATCGCGCAGCTCATCTCCGCCGAGAACGGCAAGCCGATCAAGTGGGCCCGCGGCGAGGTCGGCCGCGCGGTGTCCGTCTTCCGGTTCGCCGCCGAGGAGGCCCGCCGCTTCAACGGCGGCGAGGCCCAGCGCCTCGACACCGACCTCGGCGGCCAGGGCCGCCTGGCCCTCACCCGCCGCTTCCCGAAGGGTGTCGTCCTCGGCATCGCGCCCTTCAACTTCCCCCTCAACCTGTGCGCCCACAAGATCGCCCCGGCCATCGCCGCCGGCGCGCCGATCATCCTGAAGCCGGCGCCCGCGACCCCGCTCTCCGGCCTGATCATCGGTGACCTGCTCGCCGAGACGGAGCTGCCGGCCGGCTCCTGGTCGATCCTCCCGGTCTCCAACGACCGGATGCCCGCCCTCGTCCAGGACGAGCGGCTCCCGGTCATCTCCTTCACCGGGTCCGAGAAGGTCGGCTACGCGATCATGGACTCGGTGCCGCGCAAGCACTGCACCCTGGAGCTCGGCGGCAACGGCGCGGCCGTCGTCCTCGCCGACTGGGCGAGCGACGAGGACCTGGACTGGGCCGCGACCCGGATCGCGACCTTCTCGAACTACCAGGGCGGCCAGTCCTGCATCTCCGTGCAGCGTGTGATCGCGGACGCGTCGGTGTACGACCGGCTGCTGCCGCGCATCGTCGCCGCCGTCGAGGCCCAGGTCACCGGCGACCCGTCCGACGACAAGACGGACGTCGGCCCGCTGGTCAGCGAGGACGCCGCCCAGCGCGTGGAGTCCTGGGTCGACGAGGCCGTCCGGTCCGGCGCCATCCTTCTCACCGGCGGCAAGCGCGACGGTGCCTCCTACGCGCCGACCGTGCTCGCCGACGTACCGGCCGAGGCGACGATCTCCTGCGAGGAGGTCTTCGGACCGGTCCTCACCGTGCGCAAGGTGGACGGTGAGGCGGAGGCCTTCGCCGCCGTCAACGACTCCAAGTACGGCCTCCAGGCGGGCGTGTTCACGCACGACCTGCAGGTCGCCTTCCGCGCCCACCGCGCGCTGGAGGTCGGTGGCGTGGTCGTCGGCGACGTGCCGTCCTACCGTGCCGACCAGATGCCGTACGGCGGTGTGAAGCAGTCCGGTGTCGGCCGCGAGGGCGTCAAGTTCGCGATGGACGACTACACCTACGAGCGGGTCCTCGTCCTGACGGGCCTCGTGCTCTAAGGGCGTGGCGCGCTCCGCGCCACCCTCTGGCTAACGACAACCATTTTCAGATAGTCTTCTGAAGGGGCCCGGCACCGATGCCTTCCGGTGCCGGGCCCCTGGTGGTCGGCCTGTCCGGACCCTCAACCGGAGAAGCCCACCCGCGCGAGCCGCAGTGGGCCGCGCAGCCTGAGACGCAGGTCGTGCACGCCGTGGGCCGCGAACTCGGCGCCGATGGTGGTGTAGTCGTACGGGCCCTTCGTCCCGCCGAAGGTGACCGTCGCGAGTGAGGGGCCCCCGTCCAGCGACACCTCGACGACTCCCTCGCCCGACGCCTCGACCTCGACCCGCGTCACACCGGTTCCGAAGTCGCAGCCGCGGTGGACGAGTTCGCCCGTCGCGTCGGCCTTCGGCGTCACCGCGTCGCCCGACACCTTCGTACGGTCGACGATCTCGGTGTCCCGCTGTTCGTCGAAGTCGGCCGCGTTCAGGCCCGGTTCGCGCACCGGGCGGGGGGTGGCGGGCTCGCCGGTGAGGGTGATCGTGGTGCGCAGCCGGATGTCCTCGCTCGACGCGCCCGCGAGGAGTTCGTACGCGCCCGGCTCCAGACGGGGCCGGCCGACCGCCACGTCCCAGAACTCCAGCGCGGAGAGGGGAAGTTCGAAGGCCAGGCGCTCCGAGGCGCCGGGAGCGAGGTGGAGGCGCCGGTGGGCCAGCAGTTCGCGGCGGGGGCGCGGCACCGACGGGTCCACGACGCGCGCGTAGAGCTGGGCCACCTCGTCCGCCGGCGCCGCGCCCGTGTTGGTGACCGTGAAGGAGACCTTCAGCGCGGCCTCCGTCTCGGTGACTTCCAGATCCTCGTACGCGAACGTCGTGTACGCGAGGCCGTGGCCGAACGGGAACAGCGGGCTGCCCTCGAAGTACAGATACGTCTGGCGGCCGCCGATCACGTCGTAGTCGAGCAGGTCGGGCAGGTCCGCGTCGGAGGCGTACCAGGTCTGCGGGAGGCGGCCCGCGGGGGAGACGTCGCCGGCCAGGACGCGGGCCAGGGCGGTGCCCGCGGCCTGGCCGCCGTGCGCGGTCCACAGGGCGGCGGGGAGGTCGGTGGGGTCCACCGCGTAGGGGTACGCCGAGACCAGGGCGAGGACGGTGTCCGGGTTCGCGGCGCGGGCGGCGCGCAGCAGGCGCTCCTGATGGGCGGGGAGCCGCAGGGTGGAGCGGTCCTCCGTCTCGCGGCCGTTGATGTGCGGATCGTTGCCCGCCACGACCACGACGACGTCGGCCGCCGCCGCCACGCGGGCCACGGCGTCCTCGCCGCGCTCGGTGAACTCCAGCTCGAAAATCTCCGGGGATTCGTCGGCAACCTTCACGCCGTCGGCGGCGACAGAGATGTGCCCACCCGTCCCGACGTGCCTCAGGAGGTGGCCGCTCCCATGGGATCCGGAGCGGGAACCCGCCGGTTCGATGCGGAACGTCTCCTGGACGACCCAGCCGCCCGGCTGGTCGGCGGAGGCACGGAGGTAACCGTCCTCGGCGACCGAGAGGTAGCGGCCGTCGGGGGCCCGCAGGGTCAGCAGCCCCTCGCCCCAGTCGATCAGCGCGAGGTCGGTGCCGGTGGCGTCGGTGGTGAGGGGCGGCAGGTCCGTGCGGCCCGCGAGCAGGGCCGGATCCAGCGCGCCCTCGGCGCCGCGCACCTCGTCGTCCGCGTCCCCGGCGAGGGGCACCGACAGATACGTACCCGAGGAGGTCCTCAGGCGTACGCGGTCCACGCCCTCGGCGAAGTCGACGTGCTCGGCGCCGAAGCGCTCGTACAGGCCCTCCAGCGGTGTGGAGCGGTGGATGAGCGTGCCGCTGTACCAGTCGAGCTTGCACTCGTCGGCGAGGAGGCCCACGACGGCGACGCGCACGCCCGGGCCGAGTGGCAGCAGGCCGTCGTTCTTGAGGAGGACGACGGCCTGCTCGGCCGCCTCCCGGGCGAGCGCGCGGTGGGCCGGGGTGTCGAAGTCCGAGGTGCCGCCGTGCGGGTCCGTGTGCGGGTCGAACTCGCCGAGCCGGAAGCGGATCGCGAGCTGGCGGCGGACCGCCGCGTCGATGTCCGCCTCGCTCAACAGGCCCTTCTCCAAGGCCCCTCGGACCCGGTCCACGATCTTCGAACCGTCCGTGCCGTGGTCCGTGAAGCTGTCGACCCCGGCGAGGATCGCGGCGGCGGTCGCCTCTTCGTGGGTGTCGAAGTAGTGCTCGGAGTCGACCAGGTTGGAGGGGGCGCCCGCGTCGGAGCAGACCAGGAGGTCCTGGTCCGTCCAGGTGCGCAGGTGTTCCCCGAGGTACGGGGAGACGTGGTTGGGGCGGCCGTTGACCAGGTTGTACGCCGGCATCACACCCGCCACCGCGCCCGCCTCGACGGTCGCGCGGAACGCCCGCAGGTCGTACTCGTGCAGCACGCGCGGGCGGACCGAGGAGGAGGTGGTGTCCCGGTTCGTCTCGTTGTTGTGGGCGAGCCAGTGCTTGAGAACGGGGGCCGTGCGCCAGAAGTCGGGGTGGTCGCCGCGCAGGCCCCGGGTGTACGCCGTGGCGATCGCGGACGTGAGCTTCGGGTCCTCCGAGTAGCCCTCCTCGTTGCGGCCCCACAGCGGGTGACGCAGCAGATTGACCGTGGGGGACCAGACGTTGAGGCCCACCCGGTCGTCGCGGGCGCGCATCGCGCGGACCTCGGCCGAGACCGCCTCGCCGACGCGGCGTACGAGTTCGTCGTTCCAGGTCGCGCCGAGGCCGACGGCCTGGGGGAAGACCGTCGCCGGGCCCATCCAGGCCACACCGTGCAGCGCCTCCTGGCCGGTGCGGAACGCGGCCACCCCGAGCCGCTCCACGGCGGGCGCGAACTGGTGCAGGAACGCGATGCGCTCGTCGAGCGTGAGCCGCGCCAGCAGATCGTCGATGCGCTTCGCGAACGGCAGCTGCGGATCGCGAAAAGGCGGCGTAGGCGGCGTTTGTGCGGTCACGTGGTGATCCCTTTGCGGTGGAGCGACGGGGTGCTTTCGAAGCGCTTCGATGCTCGATCGCCCGAGGGGTGGGTGTCAAGACACCTCGACGCAACAACTCCGTTTCCTCGTTGGCATTTCAAGCGCTCGACGAGGCCGGTCCAGTCCTCCACACCTCCGAGGAATCTTGGAATCGGCTCTTGTGCACCCCCAGGTGTTCACTTAACCTCGCAGCAACATCGAAGCGCTTCGACTAGTGGAGCGGCTCCCTCGGGGCACGCAGCCTTCCACGCAGTCCTCCGAGGACCGCTTCAGCTCAGCCAGTTCCACTCAAGACACCGCAGCCGACGGCTCCACCGCCGGGTGTCCTGCTGTGCGCCACGAAGGGTTGACGCAATGACGCCGAACACCGCCACCTCCGCCTCCTCCGCTCCCAGCAGGAGAAGCTTCCTCGCCTCCACGGCGGTCGCCGCCGCGGCGGTCGCGGGAGGGATGCCGCTGCTCGCCGCCTGCGGCGGCTCGGACAGCGGCTCGGGCGGGGGCACGTCGGCGGGCAAGAGCGCCAAGAAGCTGCTGCCGGCCTACGTCGCGACCAACGTGGTGACCCCCGACATCGCCGCCAAGAACGGCTCCGCGGTCGGCTTCACCAGCAAGCTCGACATCGCTTCCCTGAAGACCTCGGTGCCGAAGAAGCTCGGCAAGGGCGGCAAGGTCAGCATCATGTCCCCGTTCTGGGGGTCCCCGCCGAAGTCGGACAACGCCTACTACAAGGCGATGAACGACCTGATCGGTGTCGACGTCCAGTGGCAGAACCAGGACGGCAACACCTACGACCAGAAGCTCGGCGCGGTCCTGGCCTCCAGCGACATCCCGGACGTCGTGGTCATCCCCGGCTGGAACATGGGCGGCAAGATACCCAGCGCCATCATCGGCAAGTTCGCGGACCTCGGCCCGTACCTCTCCGGGGACGCGATCAAGCAGTACCCGAACCTCGCGGCGATCCCGACGGACGCCTGGCAGCGCTCCCTCTTCGGCGGCAAGCTGCGCGGCCTGCCGCAGCCGGCCCCGTACGTCACCGGCATCGTGCCCCTGTACCGCAAGGACATCTTCGACAAGGAGGGGTACCAAGTCCCCACCTCGGCCGACGAGTTCATGGCGCTGTGCAAGGAGATCACCAACGCCAAGGCCAAGCGGTGGGCCTGCCTCGACATGAAGTGGACCGCCTTCCAGTCCTTCGGTGTGCTCTCGGGCAGTGAGAAGCCGCTCGGCTGGAACCTCGTCGACGGCAAGCTGGTCTACCGCATCGAGACCCAGGAGTACCTCGAAGCGCTGGAGTGGACCCGCAAGCTCTTCGCCGCCGGATACGTCCACCCGGACGCCAAGCTGGGCAAGAGCGCGGCCACCGACCCGGGCCCCAAGTTCGCGGCCGGCGAGTTCCTCATCTACGCCCAGAACATCTCGCAGTGGTGGAGCCGCACCGCCGAACAGGCCACCCAGAACCCGGACTACAAGATCTGGGGCATGGACATCTTCGGCCACGACGGCGGCTCACCGACCCTCTGGGCCGAACAGCCGGCCGGCATCTTCGCCTTCGTCAGCAAGAAGGCCTCCGAGTCCGTCATCCGTGACGTGCTGGCCGTCGCCAACGTCACCGCCGCGCCGTACGGCACCAAGGAGTACATGCTCACCAACTACGGCGTCGAGGGCACCCACTACACCGTCAAGAACGGCGTTCCCACCAAGACCGACCAGGGCAACAACGAGGTCATCAACGCCTACGTCATGGTCGCCAGCCCCACCGCGACCATCGCCCACCCCGACTTCCCCGAGGTCGCCAAGGCGCAGGTCGAGTGGCAGCAGCGGATGGGCGCCTTCACCAAGAAGTCCTCCTTCTACGGCATGCAGATCACCGAACCCAGCCGCTACACCAACCTCTCCAACGACTTCGAGCAGCTGGAGGACGACATCGTCCGCGGCCGCAAGAAGATCAGCGACATGCAGCAGGCCGTCTCCGACTGGAAGAGCAAGGGCGGCGACAAACTGCGCGACTGGTACAAGAAGCTGCTCGACGAGAACGGCCCGGCGGCGAGCTGACCGGGTACCGAGGCAAGGAGAACGGCCGTGTCCCACAGCACGGTGCCTCGGAGCGGGACCGAGGCCGACACGACAGAGAAGACCCCGGTGGCGTCCGGTGGCGCCACCGGCTCGCGGGAGAAACGCCCCTCCGGGAAGGTGAGCCTGCGACTCAGGTTCAGACGCGACCGCGTCCTGCTCCTGATGACGCTGCCGGCGGTCCTGCTGGTCCTGCTCTTCAACTATGTGCCGATCCTCGGCAACATCGTCGCCTTCCAGGACTACGACCCGTACATCAGCGACAACGGCATCGTCTCCATGCTGCACAGCCCCTGGGTGGGCATCGAGAACTTCCAACGGGTCTTCGAGGACTCGGCGTTCTGGGATGCCGTGCAGAACACCCTCGTGCTGTTCTTCCTCCAGCTCGTCCTGTACTTCCCGATCCCGATCGTGCTCGCGCTGCTCATCAACAGCGTGGTCAGGCCCAGGGTCCGGGCGCTCTCACAGGCGATCCTCTACCTGCCGCACTTCTTCTCCTGGGTGCTGGTCATCGCCGTCTTCCAGCAGCTCTTCGGCGGCGCCGGAATCCTCTCGCAGCTGCTGCGGCAGCACGGGTACGACGGTCTCGACATCATGACCGACCCCGACACCTTCAAGTTCCTGATCACCGCGCAGAGCGTGTGGAAGGACGCCGGCTGGGGGATCATCGTCTTCCTCGCCGCGCTGTCCTCGGTCAGCCCGGACCTGTACGAGGCCGCCGCGATGGACGGCGCGGGTCGCTGGCGCCGCATGTGGCACATCACGCTGCCCGCGCTGCGCCCGGTGATCGCCCTGCTGTTGGTGCTCCGCGTCGGTGACGCCCTCACCGTCGGCTTCGAACAGATCCTGCTCCAGCGCGACGCCGTCGGACCAGGAGCGGCGGAGGTCCTCGACACCTTCGTCTGGTGGAACGGCGTCCGCAACCAGGACTTCGGCTACGCGGCGGCCGCCGGACTGATCAAGGGCGTGGTCAGCCTCGGCCTGGTCCTCGCCGCGAACAAGGTGGCCCATCTCATGGGCGAGCAGGGGGTGTACAAGAAGTGACCGCCGTCATCGACAAACCCGTGCGCGGCCCCAGCCGTTGGGCGGCGCCGCCCCGACCGACATGGGAGGAGGAGCCCAGCAAGGCCGGCCTCGCGGGCAAGGGACTCGTGCTGACCCTCGCCTGCCTGGGGATCTTCTTCCCGCTGTGGATCGTCATCGTCACCAGCCTCTCCTCGCGGAAGACCATCGACGAGGCCGGCGGCCTGGTGATGGTGCCCAAGGGCATCACCTTCGTCGCCTACAAGGAACTCCTCAGCGGCGGCCAGGTCACCCGCGCCTCGGTCATCAGCATCCTGATCACCCTCGTCGGCACGCTGTTCTCCATGGCGGTGTCCGTCCTGTGCGCCTACGGCCTCTCGCGCATCGGCTCGCTCGGCCATCGCTGGATCCTGCTGGCGCTGCTGGCGACCATGTTCTTCAGCGCCGGTCTCATCCCGACCTATCTGCTGGTGCAGTCGCTGGGCCTGACCGACAGCTATCTCGCGCTGATCCTCCCGAGCGCGATCAGCGTCTTCAACATCCTGGTGCTGCGTGGCTTCTTCATGGGCATCTCGCAGGAACTCATCGACAGCGCCCGCATCGACGGCGCCGGTGACGTCCGCATTCTGTGGCAGATCGTCATGCCGCTCTCCCGCGCGGTCCTCGCGGTGATCACCCTGTTCTACGCCGTCGGGTACTGGAGCGCCTGGTTCAACGCCTCGCTCTACCTCAACGACCAGGACATGATGCCGCTGCAGAACGTCATGATCCAGCTCGTGCAGAAGCAGGAGGCCCCGGTGGGCCTCGGCCAGGCCATCAAGACCGGCCAACTGTCCGGTCTGGCGGTGCAGATGGCGGTCATGGTGATGGCGTTGCTGCCGGTGGCCGTGTTGTCGCCGTTCGTGCAGCGGCATTTCAAGAAGGGCATGTTGACGGGCGCGGTGAAGGGCTGACCGGCGCCTGTTGAAGAGGGCTTTCCGGTTGTTCGGCGACCGCGGGTTGTTCGTGGCCGGTCGCGCCCACGCGGCGGAGCCGCATATCGATACAGCCTCGCGCCCCTCAGGTAACTCTCCTGACCGTCTCTCCGTAGAACGAGGTATGTCATGCACGCGTCCCGACTGAGCCGCCGGGCCGTTCTCGCCGGGACCGCGGCCGCCGCCGCGCTCACCACCGTGCCGCCCCTCCAGGGCCGCGCGCACGCCGCCGAGGTCACCGCCGCCACCCCCTCCTACCGCTGGCGCAACGCCGTCATCGGCGGTACCGGATTCATCACCGGTGTGCTGTTCCATCCGGCCGTACGAGGGCTCGCCTACGCCCGGACCGACATCGGCGGCGCCTACCGCTGGGAGGAGCGAGCCGCCCGCTGGACCCCGCTCACCGACCACCTCGGCTGGGACGACTGGAACCTGCTCGGTGTCGAGTCGCTCGCCGTCGACCCCGCGCACCCGGACCGGCTCTACCTCGCCCTCGGCACGTACGCCCAGTCGTGGGCCGGCAACGGTGCGATCCTCCGCTCCGAGGACCGTGGTGCGACCTGGACCCGCACCGACCTGAACGTGAAGCTCGGCGCCAACGAGGACGGACGAGGGGCCGGTGAGCGGCTCCTCGTCGACCCGCGCGACGGCGACACCCTGTGGCTGGGGACCAGGCACGACGGGCTGCTCAAGTCCACCGACCGGGGGGCCACCTGGGCAGGCGTGAGCGCCTTCCCGGCGAAGGCGAACTCCGCCGGGCAGGGCATCACGTTCCTCGTCGCGGCCGGGCGCGCCGTCTACGCCGGCTGGGGCGACGGCGACGGCACCACGGGCACGGCGAACCTGTACCGCACCTCCGACGGCACGACCTGGGAGGCCGTCCCCGGACAGCCGTCCGGCACCGCCGCCAAGGTCCCGCTGCGCGCCGCGTACGACAGGCTCACCCGCGAGCTGTACGTGACCTACGGCGACGCGCCCGGCCCGGGCGGCCAGTCCGACGGCAGCGTGCACAAGCTGCGCACCGCCACGGGGACTTGGACCGAGGTCACCCCGGTGAAGCCGGGCGGGACGACGAGCGAGGGCTCGACGGACACCTTCGCCTATGGCGGTGTCGCCGTCGACGCCCACCGCGCGGGCACCGTCGTCGTCTCCACCAACAACCGGTGGGCCGACGGCGACACCGTGTTCCGGTCCACCGACGGTGGCCGTACCTGGGCGTCCCTCAAGGACGTGGCGGTCTTCGACGTGTCCGAGACTCCCTTCCTCGATTGGGGTGAAGACCAGCCGAAGTTCGGCTGGTGGATCCAGGCGCTCGCCCTCGACCCGTACGACTCGAAGCACCTCGTGTACGGGACCGGCGCGACCCTCTACGGCACCCGCGACCTCAGACGCTGGGCGCCACAGATCCGTGGTCTGGAGGAGACGGCCGTGCGCCGGCTGATCTCGCCCCCGGCCGGGGAGGCGCATCTGATCAGCGGACTCGGGGACATCGGCGTGATGTACCACGAGCGGCTCACGGCGTCTCCGTCGCGCGGCATGGCGACGAACCCCGTGTTCGGGTCGGCGACGGGACTCGCGCAGGCCGCGGCCAAGCCGTCGTACGTCGTCCGGGCGGGCTGGGGCGACCACGGCAACGGCGCGTACTCCCACGACGGCGGGCGGACCTGGGCGCCCTTCACGGCCCAGCCCGACATCGCCAAGAACGCACCGGGGCCGATCGCCACCAGCGCCGACGGCGGCACGCTGCTGTGGTCCTTCGTGCACTGGGACGGCACGAAGTACGCGGCTCACCGCTCGACGGACAACGGCGCGACCTGGTCCGAGGTCCCCTCCTTCCCGAAGGGCGCCACGCCGGTCGCCGACCCGGCCGACCCGACGCTCTTCTACGCGTACGACACCGACACAGGAACGCTATACGCCAGCACTGACAGTGGCCGTTCCTTCACCGTCCGTGCCGGTGGACTGCCCTCCGGGGACGACCAGTTCCAGCTGGCCGCCGCACCCGGGCGCAGCGGTGACCTGTGGCTGAGCGTGAAGTGGAACGGGCTCTACCGGTCCACCGACGGTGGAGTCACCTTCGCCAAGGTCGCCAGCTGCTGGGCCTCGTACACCCTCGGCTTCGGCAAGGCGGCCGACGGCGCCGACTACCCGGCCGTCTACCAGGTCGGCTCCACGGAGACGATCACCGCCGTCTACCGCTCCGACGACGCGGCCGGGACCTGGGTGCGGATCAACGACAACGCCCACCAGTGGGGCTGGATCGGCGAGGTCATCACCGGAGACCCGCGCGTGTACGGCCGTGTGTACCTCGGTACGAACGGGCGTGGCATCCAGTACGGGGAGCCGGTCTGATGCCGACGCGCAAGAATCCGACGCCTACTCACAAGAATCCGACGCCGACCCGCCAGGGACCGAGCCTCGGCGACGCCACCCGCGGCCGCATCCTCTTCGGCGGCGACTACAACCCCGAGCAGTGGCCGGAGGAGCTCTGGCAGGAGGACGTACGGCTCATGAAGGAGGCCGGCGTCAACTCCGTCACCGTCGGCGTCTTCTCCTGGGCCAAGCTCGAACCGACACCCGGCGCACGGGAGTTCGGCTGGCTCGACCGGCTCATGGACCTGCTGCACGAGAACGGCGTCGGGGTAGTCCTCGCCACCCCCACCTCCTCGCCCCCGCCCTGGATGGGCCGGCTCCACCCGGAGACCCTGCCCCGCGACGCGGACGGCCGTGTCGAGTGGTGGGGCGGCCGCCAGCACTTCGCCCACTCCAGCGCCACCTACCGGCGCCACGCGGCCGCCATCACCGAGGACCTCGCCGCCCGCTACGGCGGCCATCCCGCCCTGACGATGTGGCACATCAACAACGAGTACTGCACCTACGACTGGGGCGACGAGGCGGCCGCCGCCTTCCGTCGCTGGCTCCAGGGCAAGTACGGCACGCTCGACGCCCTCAACACCGCCTGGGGCACCGCCTTCTGGAGCCAGGGCTACGACGACTGGGAAGGCGTTCTCCCGCCGCGCCACGCCCACTACATGAACAACCCCACCCAGGTCCTCGACTTCAAGCGCTTCACCTCCGACGCCCTTCTGGAGTGCTACCTCGCCGAACGCGACATCGTCGCCCGGCACACCCCGCACATCCCCGTGACCACCAACTTCATGCCGTTCTGGCAGGGTCAGGACGCCTGGGCGTGGGCCGAGCGGGAAGACGTGGTCTCCGTCGACATCTATCCGGACCCGCGCGACCCGCTCGGCGCCCAGTACGGCGCGCTCATCCACGACATGACCCGCTCACAGGCCCACGGCGGGCCCTGGATGGTCATGGAGCAGGCGGCGGGGTCCGTGAACTGGCGTGGCGTGAACCACCCGAAGCCCCACGGGCTCAACCGGCTCTGGTCCCTCCAGGCCGTCGCGCGCGGCGCGGACGCCGTCTGCTACTTCCAGTGGCGGCAGTCCCGGCAGGGCGCCGAGAAGTTCCACTCCGGGATGGTCAGCCACGCGGGGGAGCGGGGCCGCACCTTCCAGGAAGTCAAGCGGATCGGGGCCGAACTCGCCCTGCTGAGCGACAAGGTGACGGGCACTCAGGTCGTCGGCGCCGACGTCGCCGTACTGCTGGACTGGAACGCCTGGTGGGCGAGTCAGCAGGACGGGCGGCTGTCCTGCGAGGTCGACCACCAGAGCGTCGTACGCGCCTGGCACCGCGCCCTGTGGGAGGCCAACACCACCGCCTCCTTCGCCCACCCCGAGCACGACCTGTCCGCGTACAAGCTGGTCGTCGTCCCGCAGCTGTACCTGCTGACGGACAGGGCGATCGACAACCTCGTCGGGTACGTACGCGGCGGTGGCACCCTCGTCTCCGGCTTCCTGACCGGCGTCGCCGACCAGGACGACCGGGTGCGGCCCGGCGGCATGGACGAGCGGCTGCGCGCACTGTTCGGCATCCGCACCCTGCACGAGTGGTGGCCGCTCGACGCCGACGAGAAGGTCGAGGCCGAGGGCTTTTGCGGCACGTTGTGGTCCGAGGAGATCGAGGCCGCGGACGACACCTACGCGGTCGTCCGGTACAAGGGCGGTGAGCTGGACGGTCTTCCGGCCGTACTGCGCAAGGGCCGCGCCTGGTACCTGTCCACCCTCCCCGAGCCCGAGGCGCTGTGGCCGCTGCTCGCCGGGATCGCCGAGGACGCGGGCGTACGGCCGCCACTCGACCACCTTCCAGCGGACGTGGAGGCGGTACGCCGGGGCGAACTGCTGTTCCTGCTCCACCACGGGCGGGACACGGTGACCGTGCCGGTGCCGGGACGCCACCGCGACCTGCTGACCGGCGAGGACGTCGTCGATGCCGTGGAGCTGGGGCGGTACGGGGTCGTCGTACTGGAGCCAGCGCCATGAGCGAGCCCGCGGGCGGCCCCGCGGACGAGCGCGCCAACGGCCTCACGGTCGCTCCCGTCCACGGTTCCACCGACGCCCCCGTCCATGGCACCTGGGAGCCCGCTCCCGCCGCCCGCTGGGAGGACGCCTTCCTGAGCGGGAACGGCCGACACGGCGTCATGGTGTTCGGTGATCCGAACGACGACCGGGTCATCGTCAACCACCACTCCCTGGTCCGCCCGAACGGCAGTGAACACGCCCGGCCGCCCGAGCTGGCCGCACGGCTGAGGAGCGTCCAGGACCGGTTGCTGGCCGGTGACGTCGACGCCGGGGAGGACTTCACCGACGGGCGACCGCTGCTGTGGGTGCAGCCCTTCCACCCGGCCTTCCAGGTGCGGCTGCGCCGGGCGCCACGGGAGTCGCACGCGTACCGGCGCGAGGTCGACTTCACCACCGGTGTCGTCCGCGCCGAGTGCGGGGGCCGGCGCGGCGAGGTCTTCGTGTCGCGCGCGGACGACGTCATCGTCCAGTACGTGACGGAGGCCGACCTCACCGTCGACGTGACGCTCGACCACCGACTGCCGGGCGCCCCGTCGGATTTGGCGGTGGGTCACAGTTCCGTCCTCACCGCCGACGGTGCTCTCCTCACTCTGCGGGCCCGCTATCCGGGCAGTGAGCGTGCGTACACCGGCGTAACGCTCGCCGTGGTCACCGGGGGCCGGACGCTCACCGCGCCGCCCGGGATACGGGTCGAGGGCGCGCGATCGGTGCTGCTGCTCACGCGGGTACGACGGCACGAGGGGGAGTGGGACACGCTCGCCGAGGCCCGTGAGCTGCGCGCCCTGCTGCCCGAGGGCGACGAGGACGCGTACGACCGTCTCCTCGCCCGGCACACCGCCCTGCACCGTCCCGCCTACCTGCGGGCGGGCCTGGAGCTGGGCGCAGATCCGGCCGAACGGGCCCTCCCGGGATCGGAGTTGGTCCGCCGTCCGAAGAGCCCCGCCCTGCTCGAACGGCTCTTCGCGGCCGGTCGTTACCACCTGCTGTCCGCTGCCGGAATGCTGCCGCCACGGCTGACCGGGCTGTGGACCGGCGACTGGGACACCGCCTGGTCCGGGGCTTTCACCACCGACGCCAACGTCAATCTGCAGACGGCGTCGGCCGCCGCGGCGGCGCTCCCGGAGGTGTCCGAGGCCCATGCCGCCCTGGTCCACGGCCAGTTGCCGCACTGGCGCGACAACGCCCGGGCGATCTTCGGCACCCGGGGTGTCGTCGCCCCCGCGCACACCGACGGCGAGTCCGGGCACATCTACCACCTCAGCCGCGAGTACCCGCTGCACGTGTGGACCGCGGGTGCCGACTGGCTGCTGAAACCCCTCGTGGACCACGACGAGACGCGCGGCGCACGCGACCCGCGCCTGGTCGCCGCGCTCGCCGAAGTGGCGCGGTTCTACGAGGACTTCCTCACCCGGACCGACGAGAACGGCCGCGTCGTGATCGTGCCGTCGTACTCGCCGGAGAACCGGCCCGCCACCGCGCGCTGGATCACCCTCAACGCCGCCATGGACCTCTCCGCGGCGCGCCACGCCCTCCGCACGGCCGCCGACCACCACCCCGGACCCGACGCCGAGCGCTGGCGCGCGCTCGCCGACCGGCTGCCGCCGCACCGCGTCAACGCCGACGGGGCACTCGCCGAGTGGGCCTGGCCCGGCCTCGACGACACCTACGACCACCGGCACCTCAGCCACCTCTACGGCGTCTGGCCGCTCGACGAGATCAACCCGTACGACACCCCCGAGCTCGCCGCGGCGGCCCACCGCGCCCTCGCACTGCGCGGCGCCGAGAACGACTCCGCGCACGGCCACCTCCACCACGCCCTGGTGGCGGCCCGGCTGCGGGACGCCCAGCGGGTGGCGGGCGCCCTCGACAACGTCCTGGCCGGGGACTTCTTCCATGTCTCCCTGATGAGCGGCCACTACCCGAACCGCCACGTCTACAACGCGGACGCCGCCCACACACTCCCCGCCGTGCTCATCGAGATGCTCGTCCACTCCACGCCCGGTCGGCTGGTCCTCTTCCCCGCGCTCCCCACGGCGTACCCGAGCGGCCGGCTCCACGGCATCCGCACCCGGTTCGGCGCCGAGGTCGACCTGACCTGGAGTCCCGGGGAGCGCACGGCCGTCATCCGCCCCACCCGCACCACGCGGATCGATCTCAGGACTTCCGCCGGCGCGCGACCGCTCTCCCTGAGCGCCGGAGAAGACTGCGTCCTCACCCTGGGGCCGCAGTAGCACCCGCAGTTCCCCCCACCCATGGAAGGGACACCATGGCAACACGGACACTCGGCAGGGCGGCCAAGGCCCTGCTGGCCCCCGCGCTCGCGCTCGGCGCCACCGTCGGCCTCGTCTCCGCCCCCGCCCAGGCGGCCGTCTGGAACTCCTGCGAGCAGTACGGGAACACCAGCCTCAACGGGTACACGCTCTACAACAACATCTGGGGCTCCGGCGCGGGCAGCCAGTGCATCTGGGCCAACTCCGGCACCAACTGGGGAGTGTGGGCCAACCACCCCAACACCGGCGGCATCAAGTCGTACCCCAACGCCAAGAAGGTGATCAACAAGTCGATCACCTCGCTCGGCTCGCTCACCAGCGGCTACAACGTCACGGTCCCGTCGTCCGGCGCGTACAACACGTCGTACGACATCTGGGACACCGGCTACAAGTACGAGGTCATGCTCTGGGTGAACAAGACCGGAGCCGTCGGCCCGCTCGGCACCTCGCAGGGCACCCTCACCCTCGGCGGCCACACCTGGACCGTCTACAAGGGCAACAACGGATCCAACGACGTCTTCTCCTTCGTGCGCACCTCGAACTCCAGCTCCGGCACCGTCGACGTCCTGCCGATCCTCAAGTGGATCAAGGACACCAAGGGCTGGTTCGGCAACGTGACCATCGGAGACCTCCAGTTCGGCTTCGAGATCACGTCCTCGTCCGGCGGCCTGGACTTCGTGACCAACAGCCTCGCGGTTAGCAGTAGTTGACCGATTCCCCAGGGGCATCAGTGGCTCGGTTCCCGCGTCGCGCGGGGGCCGGGCCGTCGCGATACGAGCCGCGCGGCACCGGCGCACCCGGCGCCGGCCAGCGCGAATCCCAGCACGCTGGGATTCAGGTAGTCGGGAACGGCGTCGGTGACATGGCTGTCGCCGTCCCCCGTCTCGCAGACGAACCGGATGGGCAGGTAGCGCACCGTGTAGTCGACGCTGCCGGGGTCCTGCGCCCGCTCCTCCCAGCCCGGTGCACGACAGGGCCGCAGCGGTGCCGAGTCGGCGCCGTTCTCCTCCGCGTCCATGACCGCGCCGACCAGATGGACCAGTCCCCACACGTACAGGACGGCCGTGGCGGCCCCCATGAGGGCGGCGACGACGCGCAGCCACACCACGCGGTCGGCCCGCCGCAGGCCGATCCGGCCGAGGGTGCCGAAGCAGTACCCGACGAAGGCGAAGGCCGCGACCAGTCCCCCGGGGACGAGTAGCAGGAGCAGGTACACCATCCGGTGACTCCAGCAGCCCGAGGTCGCCTCGGCTGTGACGGAGCCCACAGTTCCGGCAACAGTGCCGTCACAGGGCGTGTGGGGGAGGCCGGCCCGGCCTCCCCCACACGCGCGTGGCTACTCCGCCACCGGCAGCCGCGCTCCGTCCCGCAGGAACAGCGGGATGCGGTCCAGCGGGGCGTCGACGGTGACGGCCGCGCCGCCCTCGTACGTCTCACCGGTCCACGCGTCGGTCCACCAGGCGCCCGCCGGAAGGTACGCCGTACGCACCGTCGCGCCCGCCGTGAGCACCGGCGCGACCAGGAGGTCGGAGCCGAAGAGGTAGGAGTCGTCGACCGACCAGGCCGCGTGGTCCTCGGGGAACTCCAGGAACAGCGGGCGCATCACCGGCAGCCCCTCCTCGTGGGCCTCCCGCATGACGTCCAGCACATAGGGCTTCAGCCGCTCGCGCAGCCGCAGGTACTTCTCCAGGATCGCGCCGGCCTCCTCGCCGTACGACCAGACCTCGTTCGGGCCGCCGGTCATGTCGGGGCCCAGCGGCATACCGGGGTCGCGGAAGCCGTGCAGGCGCATCAGCGGGGAGAGCGCGCCGAACTGGAACCAGCGGACCATCACCTCGCGGTACGCCGGGTCGTCGGGGTCGCCGCCGTGGAAGCCGCCGATGTCGGTGTTCCACCAGGGGATGCCGGAGAGCGCGGTGTTGAGGCCCGCGGCGATCTGACGGCGCAGGGTCGCGAAGTCGGTGCCGATGTCGCCGGACCACAGGGCGGCGCCGTAGCGCTGACTGCCCGCCCACGCCGAACGGTTGAGGGTGACGACCTCGGTCTCGCCCGCCGCGAGCATGCCTTCGTAGAAGGTGCGGGCGTTCTCGCGGGGGTAGAGGTTGCCGACCTCCAGACCCGGACCCGCGTGGTAGCGCAGGTTCTCCTGGAAGCCCGGCTTCAGCTCCGGCTCGCAGGCGTCCAGCCAGAAGGCCGAAATGCCGTACGGGTCCAGATAGTTGTCCTTCACGCGCGACCACAGGAAGTCACGGGCCTCGGGGTTCGTCGCGTCGTAGAACGCCACCTGGACGGTGGAGGCGACCTCCTTGTCGGGCCAGTCGGCGTGGGCCATCGGGCCGTACTGGGTGCCGATGAAGTAGCCGCGCTGCTCCATGAGCGGGTGGTTCTCGGACAGTGGGGAGACCGACGGCCACACGGACACGACCAGCTTGACGCCGAGTTCGGCGAGCTCGCGCTGCATCGCCGCCGGGTCCGGCCACTCGGCCGGGTCGAACTTCCAGTCGCCCAGGTGGGTCCAGTGGAAGAAGTCGCAGACGATGGCGGACAGGGACAGGCCCCGGCGCTTGTACTCCCGTGCCACGTCGAGGAGTTCGTCCTGCGTGCGGTAGCGCAGCTTGCACTGCCAGAAGCCGGCCGCCCACTCGGGCAGCATCGGCGTACGGCCGGTGGCGGCGCTGTAGCGGCGCTGGGCGTCGGCCGGGGTGCCCGCGGTGATCCAGTAGTCGAGCTGGCGGGCCGAGTCGGCGACCCAACGGGTGCCGTTGCCCGCGAGCTCGACCCGGCCGATCGCGGGGGAGTTCCACAGGAAGGTGTAGCCGCGGCTGGAGGTGAGCACCGGGACGGTGACCTCGGCGTTGCGCTGGATCAGGTCCAGGACCGCGCCCTTCTGGTCGAACAGCCCGTGCTGATGCTGGCCGAGGCCGTACAGCTTCTCGCCCTCGTACGCGGCGAAGCGCTGCTCCAGGCGGTGGTGGCCGTTGCCCGTCGGGGTGTACAGGCGCGGGCCGGGCCACCAGAAGTGGGCGCGCTCCTCGGCGAGGAGTTCCGTGCCGTCGGCCGTGCGGAGGAAGCGGACCTGGCCCTCGGCGCCGACCTCGACGGTCAGTGCGCCGACCGTCAACCGGCCCTCGCCGTCCTGGATCTTGACGGTGCTCTCGGTCACCTGCGGCTCGTCGAGGAGCGCGCCGGGGAGGCCTTCGAGGACCGGGCCGCCCAGGCGCGCGCGGACCCGGACCGCGTCCGGGCCCCAGGGCTCGATACGGACGGTCTCCTGACGGCCGCTCCACTCCAGCGCGCCGTCCCGCTCGCGGAACGTGCCGACGGTCGGGGAGGACTGCGCGAGGCTGACCGCGCCTGACTGGGTCTGATTTTCGGCAGGCTGATTCACGGGGGCGCTCCTGAAGGAATGCAGACATGAGGAATGCAGACATGCAGACATGGGGGTGCCCGGCGAGGAGGGCACGACGCTGGGGCCGGGGGGCTGAGGCTGGGGCAGTGCGGTGTGATGCGGTGCGGTGAACGGTGGGACGGGGAGTGGCGCGTGGCCGGGCCCCGGTCAGGCGGCGGTCGGCGCCGGGCCCGTGCTCGCCCGTACCGTCAACTCGGGTGCGATGAGCACGACTTCGTCCTTGCCGTGCCCTTCCAACTTGGCGATCAGATGCTCCACGGCGAGTCGGCCCATCTCCTGCGCAGGGATGGCGACCGAGGTCAGCCGCACCGAGGCCCCTGTCGCGACCTGGTCCGGGCAGATCGCGATCACCGACACGTCCTCGGGGACGGCCCGGCCCTGCTGACGCAGCAGCGCGAGCAGCGGCTCGACCGCGGACTCGTTCTGCACGACGAAGCCCGTGGTGCCGGGGCGCTCGTCGAGGATGCGGGCGAGAGTCAGGGCCATCGCGTCGTACCCGCCCTCGCAGGGGCGGTGCAGCACGCGCAGGCCCAACTCCCGCGAACGGGACCGGAGTCCGTCGAGGGTGCGCTCGGCGAAGCCGGTGTGCCGCTCGTAGACCGCCGGGGCCTCGCCGATGACAGCGATGTCACGGTGGCCCAGCAGTGCGAGGTGCTCGGCGCACAGCGCGCCCGTCGCGCCGAAGTCGAGATCGACGCAGGTCAGGCCGGAGGTGTCGGCGGGCAGGCCGATCAGTACGGAGGGCTGGTCCGTCTGGCGCAGCAGCGGGAGCCGTTCGTCGTCGAGCTCCACGTCCATCAGGATCATCGCGTCGGCGAGCCCGCTGCCGGTGACGCGGCGCACGGCGTCGGGACCCTCCTCGCCGGTGAGCAGGAGCACGTCGTAGCCGTGCGTGCGGGCGTGGGTCGCCACCGCGATGGCGATCTCCATCATCACGGGTACGTACATGTCGGTACGGAGCGGAACCATCAGCGCGATGATGTTGGACCGGCTGCTCGCCAGGGCCCGGGCGCCCGCGTTCGGGTGGTATCCGAGCTCCTGGATGCTCCGCTCGACCCGCTGCCGGGTGCCCGCGGAGATGGACCGCTTGCCGCTGAGGACATAGCTCACCGTGCTCGCCGAGACTCCGGCGTGCTGGGCGACCTCGGCGAGGGTGACCATCCAGCTCTCCAAGCATTGTGTGAAGCGCTTCGACAGTGCGCATTGCGGATAAGGGCGTGTGAGGGTGGCTCGACAGTAGCTCGACGGGTGGTGGGTGTCCATAGGTTGTCGAAGCGCTTCGACAGGATTCTTGCGGTGCGGGTCGGGAGTCGTTGTCGTGCCGCGCGACGGCATGTTCGCGGTGCCGTGCTCAGGCGTGTTTCCAGTGTCGTGCGCCGGTGCGTTTCCCGCGCCGGACTTCGCCGTGCGGCGGCAACCTTTTGAGGACCGGTGGTCACTGAGAAGGCGTACGCAGACCGTTTTCCGGAAGGACCCCCGATGCAACACCGCCGACCGCGCCTGTCCAAGAAGGCGAAGACGATGCTCGCGGGAACGGTGGCGCTCGCGGCCGCCGCGGGCGTCACCGTCGCCCAGGCGGGCGAGGCCAGCGAGAAGTGCGGCGCCTTCGACACCGTCACGATGGGCAAGTACTACGTCAACAACAACCTCTGGGGGCAGGACGACGGCACGGGCACCCAGTGCGTCTGGGACACCTCGCGCTCCGGCGACACCATCGGCTGGGGCACGAACTACTCCTGGACCAGCAAGGCCGGCAAGGAGAACAGCGTCAAGTCGTACGCCAGTACCGTGCTCGGCTGGCACTGGGGCTGGAAGACCGACAAGGCGGCCACCGAACTGCCCGTCCGGGTCGGCGACCGCAAGCCGGTCAGAACCAGCTGGGAGTTCTCGGTCAGTTCCGACCCCGGCACCATGAACGTCGCGTACGACCTGTGGCTGCACGCCAAGAACAACGCGGACTGGCAGGACCAGCCCACCGACGAAATCATGGTCTGGCTCAACCGGCAGGGCGGCGCGGGCCCCCTCGGCACCAAGTACGGCAGTGTGAGCCTCGACGGCGCCATGTGGGACATCTACCAGGGCGACATCGGCTGGAAGGTGTATTCCTTCGTCCGCCGCACCAACACCACCAAGGCCTCCCTCGACCTCGACGACTTCACCCAGGCCCTGGTCCGCCGCAAGCTGCTCGGCAACGACAAGTACCTCTCCGGCATCGAGTCGGGCAGCGAGGTCTTCCGCGGTTCGGGACGGCTGGACACCAAGGCGTACTCCGTCGACATCGGCTGAGATCGGCCGGCCTCGGTCGGCATCGGCTCAAACCTATGGGGTACGCGTTCACGCGAACGCGCGCGAGGACTGGTGGGGTCACCCGTATTCGGGTAAATACGATCGAGTAGCACCGATCAGTAACGAAGGTCCCCAAGATCCCTATGCGCGGCGAGGTGAGCCTCATGTCCGCAACACCCCACCAGCCCACCGTCACTGAACGTGAGGCACGACAGGTCGCGGAGGCGGCCCGCGAACAGGACTGGCGCAAGCCCAGCTTCGCCAAGGAACTGTTCCTCGGCCGCTTCCGCCTCGACCTGATCCACCCGCACCCCATGCCCGCCGAGGACGACGTACAGCGCGGCGAGGAGTTCCTCGCCAAGCTGCGCGACTTCTGCGAGACGAAGATCGACTCGGCCCGTATCGAGCGCGAGGCGCAGATCCCCGACGAGGTCATCGACGGCCTCAAGGACATCGGCGCCCTCGGCATGAAGATCGACACCAAGTACGGAGGCCTCGGCCTCACCCAGGTGTACTACAACAAGGCGCTCGCCCTCGTCGGCTCCGCGAACCCGGCGATCGGCGCCCTGCTGTCCGCGCACCAGTCGATCGGCGTACCGCAGCCGCTGAAGCTCTTCGGCACCCAGGAGCAGAAGGACGTCTTCCTGCCGCGCTGCGCCCGCACCGACATCTCGGCCTTCCTCCTCACCGAGCCGGACGTGGGCTCCGACCCGGCGCGGCTCGCCACGAGCGCCGTCCCGGACGGCGACGACTACGTCCTCGACGGGGTGAAGCTCTGGACGACGAACGGAGTCGTCGCCGATCTGCTCGTCGTCATGGCGCGCGTCCCGAAGTCCGAGGGCCACAAGGGCGGCATCACGGCGTTCGTGGTGGAGGCCGGCTCCGAGGGCATCACCGTCGAGAACCGCAACGCCTTCATGGGGCTGCGCGGCCTGGAGAACGGCGTCACCCGTTTCCACCAGGTCCGGGTCCCCGCGGCGAACCGGATCGGCCCGGAGGGCGCGGGCCTGAAGATCGCCCTCACCACCCTCAACACCGGCCGTCTCTCGCTGCCCGCCATGTGCGTCGGCGCGGGCAAGTGGTGTCTGAAGATCGCCCGCGAGTGGTCGGCGGCCCGCGAGCAGTGGGGCAAGCCGGTCGCTCTGCACGAGGCCGTCGGCGCGAAGATCTCCTTCATCGCGGCGACGACGTTCGCGCTGGAGGCCGTCGTCGACCTGTCGTCGCAGATGGCCGACGAGAACCGCAACGACATCCGCATCGAGGCCGCCCTCGCCAAGCTGTACGGCTCCGAGATGGGCTGCCTGATGGCCGACGAACTCGTCCAGATCCGTGGTGGCCGCGGCTTCGAGACCGCCGCGTCGCTCGCCGCCCGCGGCGAGCGGGCGGTGCCCGCCGAGCAGATCCTGCGCGACCTGCGTATCAACCGCATCTTCGAGGGCTCGACGGAGATCATGCACCTGCTGATCGCCCGTGAGGCCGTGGACGCCCACCTCTCCGTGGCCGGTGACCTCATCGACCCCGACAAGTCCCTCTCGGACAAGGCGAAGGCAGGCGCGAACGCGGGTGTCTTCTACGCCAAGTGGCTGCCGAAACTGGTCGCGGGCCCGGGGCAGCTCCCCCGCTCGTACGGCGAGTTCAACCGGCACGTGGATCTCTCCCCGCATCTGCGCTACGTCGAGCGCAACGCCCGCAAGCTCGCCCGCTCCACCTTCTACGCCATGTCCCGCTGGCAGGGCCGGATGGAGACCAAGCAGGGCTTCCTGGGCCGGATCGTCGACATCGGCGCCGAGCTCTTCGCGATGAGCGCGGCCTGTGTGCGCGCCGAACACCTGCGCCTCACCGGGCAGCACGGCCGCGAGGCCTACCAGCTCGCCGACGCCTTCTGCCGCCAGTCCCGCATCCGCGTCGACGAACTCTTCGGCCGCCTGTGGAGCAACACCGACGACCTCGACCGCAAGGTCGTCAAGGGCGTCCTGGCGGGCACGTACGAATGGCTGGAGCAGGGCGTGATCGACCCGTCCGGTGACGGCCCCTGGATCGCCGACGCGACGCCCGGCCCGAGCCGGAAGGAAAACGTCCACCGCCCCATTCGCTGACCATTTTCCCAGGAATTCACTGCCGTCCCGGTTCGCCATTCCGCCGCTTGCCGCACCGAATATGTGCGTCAACAATGAGGAGAATGGCGAACGGGGACGGCAGATGCGCCAAGGAATCGGGGAAGAACACGGTCACGGCCTTTCCGCGCAGCTGACGCGCGCCCGCGCCGAGGCCCGGCTTCAGCTCGACGAACCGGATCTCGTACGGGCCCTGCGGACCGTCCGCAAGGAGGTGCGGCCGCTGGCGCAGAAGCTGCGTGAAGTCGCGCCCGAGACCTTCGAGGCGCACCGCGACGCCCTCGCGGTTCTCCTCAACGACTGCGCGCTCGCCCTGGTCGACACGGAGCCGCGCCCGCCGGTGCCCTCCTTCGACCCCGTACGGATCCGGCGCATCGACCTCCGTGACGTCGACGGTCTGCTGGACGCCGGACGGCCGGGGGAACGGCCCGTCATCCAACAACTCTTCAAGAGCGCGCTCGACGTGGTCGACGATCCCGTCCTGCGCGAGGTGATCAAAGCGAATCAGCAGGGCGTCCACATTCTGCAACGAGCCAATCACTGGATTCGGCTGCTCGCGGACGCCGTTTAGTTCTGGGGGAATTCCTATGCCGGGCAAAGGTCTGGACGTCATCACCGGCAGGATCATGCGAGCCGGCGAGGGCCGGGTGCTGCGCAGGCTCCAGCGCGTCGTCGATCAGGTCAACTCCCTGGACGAGGAGTTCAGGGCCCTGTCCGACGAGGAACTCCAGTCCCTCACCCCTGAGTTCCAACAGCGCCACGCCGACGGCGAGAGCCTGGACGACCTGCTGCCGGAGGCCTTCGCCACGATGCGCGAGGCGGCCCGGCGGACCCTGGGCATGCGTCACTTCGACGTCCAGGTGATGGGCGGCGCGGCGCTGCACCTCGGCAACATCGCGGAGATGCAGACGGGGGAGGGCAAGACCCTCGTCGCCACCCTCCCCGTCTATCTGAACGCCCTGGCAGGCAAGGGAGTCCACCTCGTCACGGTCAACGACTACCTCGCCGAGCGCGACGCCGAGTGGATGGGCCGTGCCTACCGCTTCCTGGGCCTGACCGTCGGTGTCATCAAGTCCGAGTCGACGCCCGCCGTACGCCGCGCCCAGTACGCCTGCGACATCACCTACGGCACCAACACCGAGTTCGGCTTCGACTACCTGCGCGACAACATGGCCTGGTCGAGGGACGAACTCGTACAGCGTGGCCACCACTTCGCGATCGTCGACGAGGCCGACTCCATCCTCATCGACGAGGCCCGCACCCCGCTGATCATTTCCGGACCCGCCGACCAGCCCACCCAGTGGTACGAGGCGTTCGCCAAGCTCGTACGACGGATGAAGGGTGTCCGCGTCCAGGAGGAGCTCTTCACCCGGCCGGCCGAGAAGGAGGAACTGGCGGCACTGCGGGCCACGTACGACTACGAGTACGACCCCAAGAAACGCACCGTCGCGATCCTGGACCGGGGCGTCGAGTACCTCCAGGACCAGCTCGGCATCGAGAGCCTCTACGAGTCCGACCACACCTCCCTCATCGGGCACCTCAACAACGCCCTGAAGGCCAAGGAGCACTTCAAGAGGGACAAGGACTACGTGGTCGTGGACGGCGAGGTGCTGATCGTCGACGAGCACACCGGCCGCATCCTCGCGGGCCGCCGCTACAACGAGGGGCTGCACCAGGCGATCGAGGCGAAGGAAGGGGTGACGATCAAGGACGAGAACCAGACCCTCGCCACGATCACCCTGCAGAACTTCTTCCGCCTCTACGAGAAGCTCGCCGGCATGACCGGCACGGCGATGACGGAGGCGGCCGAGTTCCACCAGATCTACCAGCTCCAGGTCGTGCCGATCCCGACCAACCGGCCCCCGAAGCGCGCCGACGACCCCGACCAGATCTACCGCACCGTGGACGCCAAGTACGCCGCGATCGTGGAGGACATCGCCGAGCGGCACGCCCAGGGGCAGCCGATCCTCGTCGGCACCACGTCGGTGGAGAAGTCCGAACTGCTCTCCGCGCTGCTCAGGAAACGCGGTATCCGGCACGAGGTGCTCAACGCCAAGAACCACCAGCGCGAGGCCCAGATCGTGGCCCAGGCGGGCCGCAAGGGCGCCGTCACCGTCGCCACCAACATGGCGGGCCGCGGCACCGACATCATGCTCGGAGGCAATCCCGAGTCCCTCATAGCCGCCGAGCTGGAGAAGCGCGAACTCACCGAGGAGGAGCACCCCGACGCCTGCCGCGAGGTGCGCGAGCGCGTCACCGCCGCGGTCGGGGCGGCGTACGAGGAGGTCAAGGAGCTCGGCGGGCTCTATGTGCTGGGCACCGAGCGCCACGAGTCCCGCCGTATCGACAACCAGCTGCGCGGCCGCTCGGGGCGCCAGGGCGACAACGGCGCCTCCCGCTTCTACCTCTCCCTGGAGGACGACCTGATGCGCCTGTTCCGCGCCCAGGTCGTGGACCGCGTGATGGCCATGGCGAACGTCCCCGACGACATCCCCATCGAGAACAAGATGGTCACCCGTGCCATCGCCTCCGCCCAGGCCCAGGTCGAGCAGCAGCACTTCGAGTCCCGCAAGGACGTCCTGAAGTTCGACGAGGTGCTCAACCGGCAGCGCACCCTCATCTACGCCGAGCGCCGCCGCGTCCTGGCGGGTGAGGACCTGCGCGAACAGCTCCTGCACTTCATGGACGACACCGTGCGGGCGTACATCGGACAGGAGACCAGCGAGGGCTTCCCCGAGGAATGGGACCTGGAGCGGCTCTGGGGCGCCTTCGAACAGCTCTATCCGGTACGGGTCACGATCGAGGGCCTGGAGGAGGCGGCCGGCGACCGCGCGAACCTCACCGCCGAGGACCTGGTCGAGGCCGTGACCCGGGACATCCACGAGCGCTACGAGGACCGTGAGGCCGAACTCGGCGCCGAGGCCCTGCGCGACCTCGAACGCCTGGTCGTCCTCAACGTCCTCGACCGCAAATGGCGCGAGCACCTCTACGAGATGGACTACCTCCGCGACGGCATCGGTCTGCGCTGGACGCTCGGCCGGGAACCCATCGTCGAGTACGAGCGTGAGGGCTTCGACATGTACGGCGCGATGACCGACGCCATCAAGGAGGAGTCCGTCGGCTACGTCTTCAACCTGGACGCCTCCGGTGGTGCGCCCGGGACCCTCGAACGTCGCGACCGCGTCGAGGACCTGCACTTCACGGCCCCCACCATGGACACGGCGGAGGGCGTGGTCGAGGGCGAGTTCGCCCCGGCGGACGGCGACGCGTCCGCGACCGCCCCCGCGCCGGCCGCCGCGCCCTCACGCGGCGGCGCGCGCCCCGGCAGGTCCAAGGCGCGGCGCCGCCGTAAGCGGTGAGGGCGCGGGGGCCGGCAGCGACGGCAGGGGCTAGCAGTACTTGTCGCTGGGGTCCCGCGTCGTCCACGAGCACGCGTCGACCTTGTTGCCGTTCGCCTTGGTGAGCGTGGCGGTGTCGCTGGTGTTGTTCCAGACGTACGCGCGGCGGTTCTGGTACTTGTCCGCCGTGGTGTCCCTGCCGCTGCCCGTGTGCACCTTCATGGTCTTGTGCGCCCCGATCTTCACGTTCGGGAAGGTGTACCTGTGGTTCGAGACGTCCTTCAGGATCCAGCCCTTGAGCGAGATCGCTGTCGAACTGGTGTTCTTGATCTGTACCCACTCGGCATTGAGGCTCGCGTTGGAGCGGTTGTCCGAACCGGGGCTGTCGAACCAGACGTGGTAGATGGTCACACCGCCGGCCGCCTGTGCCGGAGTGCTGAGAAGGAACGTGCCCGTCAGTGCCACGGCGCCCGCGAGCGCGGGCAGGGCGGCGCGTATCCGCATGAGAACCCCCCAGGGTGTCGCCCCCCGGCCGGTCGTCCACCGGCCAGTGAGAGTGACGACGTGCATGAAGTGCTATCACATGATCTTCACGCTGGTTTCACAAAGGGTGATTTCGCTTCCTCCGGTACGTCGGGGTGCTAATGGGGCCAGAAGGGAGGAGAAGTGGGGAGCCCTGTCCTGCGCGGGTCGCGCAGCGGCCACAATGGGGGGATGAGCGACAGTCCAGCCCCCCTCGCTGATCCGCATCTCGTCTTCGACCCCGTGGACGGAGTCCGGGACGTCGTGATCCTCGGCTCCACCGGCTCGATCGGCACCCAGGCCATCGACCTCGTGCTGCGCAACCCCGACCGGTTCCGGGTCACCGCGCTCTCCGCCGCCGGCGGCAGGGTCGGACTGCTCGCGGAGCAGGCCCACCGGCTGCGCGTACGCACGGTCGCGGTCGCGCGCGAGGACGTCGTGCCGGCGCTGCGGGAGGCGCTCACGGCCGAGTACGCACCCGGCGAGACCCTGCCCGAGATCCTGGCCGGCGCGGACGCCGCCACCCAGCTCGCCGCCTCCGACTGCCACACCGTCCTCAACGGCATCACCGGCTCCATCGGCCTCGCCCCCACCCTCGCCGCCCTGGAAGCGGGCCGCACCCTCGCGCTCGCCAACAAGGAATCGCTCATTGTCGGCGGCCCGCTGGTGAAGGCGCTGGCCAAGCCCGGCCAGATCATCCCGGTCGACTCCGAGCACGCGGCCCTCTTCCAGGCACTGGCGGCCGGTACGCGCGCCGATGTGCGCAAGCTGGTCGTGACCGCCTCCGGCGGACCCTTCCGGGGGCGTACGAAGGCGGAGCTGGCGCACGTCACTCCCGCCGAGGCGCTCGCGCACCCCACCTGGGCCATGGGCCCGGTGATCACCATCAACTCCGCGACCTTGGTCAACAAGGGGCTGGAAGTCATCGAGGCGCACCTCCTCTACGACATTCCCTTCGATCGGATTGAGGTGGTCGTGCACCCGCAGTCGTATGTCCACTCGATGGTTGAGTACACGGACGGATCGACACTGGCCCAGGCGACGCCCCCCGACATGCGGGGACCGATCGCCATCGGTCTCGGCTGGCCCGAACGCGTCCCGGACGCGGCGCCCGCCTTCGACTGGACCAAGGCGTCGAGCTGGGAGTTCTTCCCGCTCGACAACGACGCGTTCCCCTCCGTCGGGCTCGCCCGGCACGTGGGGCAGCTCGCGGGTACGGCCCCGGCGGTGTTCAATGCCGCCAACGAGGAGTGCGTGGACGCGTTCCTGAACGGCGCCCTGCCGTTCAACGGGATCATGGAGACCGTCACCCGGGTGGTCGAGGAACACGGCACACCCGGAACGGGAACTTCCCTGACCGTGGCGGACGTCCTCGAAGCGGAGACCTGGGCGCGCGCCCGGGCCCGTGAACTGACCGCACAGACGGCACCGACAGCGCCCATGGCACAGACGACAACCGCGGAGGCTCGTGCATGACGACCCTGATGATGATCCTCGGCATAGTCGTCTTCGCGGTCGGCCTGCTCATCTCGATCGCCTGGCACGAGCTGGGACATCTGTCGACGGCCAAGCTCTTCGGCATCCGGGTGCCGCAGTACATGGTCGGTTTCGGGCCGACCATCTGGTCACGGAAGAAGGGCGACACCGAGTACGGGGTGAAGGCGGTTCCCCTCGGCGGCTACATCCGCATGATCGGGATGTTCCCGCCCGGCCCGGACGGTCGTATCGAGGCGCGCTCCACCTCCCCCTTCCGGGGCATGATCGAGGACGCCAGGTCGGCCGCCTTCGAGGAGCTCCAGCCCGGCGACGAGACCCGCCTCTTCTACACGCGCAAGCCGTGGAAGCGCGTGATCGTGATGTTCGCGGGCCCGTTCATGAACCTCGTCCTGGCCGTCGCGATCTTCCTCGGCGTGATGATGACCTTCGGGGTGCAGACCCAGACCACCACGGTCGGCAAGGTCTCGGACTGTGTCATCCAGCAGAGCGAGAACCGGTCGAAGTGCGCGGCGAGCGACCAGGCCGCGCCCGCCAAGGCCGCCGGGCTCAAGGGCGGCGACAAGATCGTCGCGTTCAACGGCAAGGCGATCGACGACTGGGCGGCGCTGCAGTCCGACATCCGCTCCAACCCCGGCAAGGACGTCACGCTCACCGTTGAGCGGGGGGGCCAGAAGGTCGACCTGACCGCCCACCTGATCAAGAACCAGGTCAGCAAGACCGACGGCAACGGCGGCTATGTCGAGGGCAAGTACGTGTACGCCGGCTTCCTCGGCTTCACGCCCGCCTCCGGCATCGTCCAGCAGTCGTTCGGCCAGTCCGTGAACCGCATGGGCGACATGATGCAGAACGGCGTCGAGTCGCTGGTCTCGCTGCCCGGCAAGATCCCCGACCTGTGGAACGCGGCCTTCGGCGACGGCCCGCGCAAGGCGGACTCCCCGATGGGTGTGGTCGGCGCGGCCCGTATCGGCGGTGATGTCTTCACCCTCGACATCCCGGCATCGCAGCAGGTCGCGATGATGCTGCTGCTGGTCGCGGGCTTCAACCTCTCCCTGTTCCTGTTCAACATGCTCCCGCTGCTCCCGCTCGACGGCGGTCACATCGCGGGCGCGCTGTGGGAGTCGCTGCGACGGAACGCGGCGAAGGTGCTGAGGCGGCCGGACCCGGGCCCGTTCGACGTGGCCAAGCTGATGCCGGTGGCCTATGTGGTGGCCGGAATCTTCGTCTGCTTCACGATCCTCGTCCTGATCGCGGACGTTGTTAACCCGGTGAAAATCTCCTAGACGGTCTCTTGGCAGGACACCGTTCGTGGCGGCCGGACACCTTGGGTGTCCGGCCGCCATCCGTTGGGTGGGTTTAGGGGCGTGATGTGCTCGGGCGTGCGCCGGTGCCGTAATCTCGGAGCCTGGAGCCCACGATTCCGGGACCTTGATCCACAACTTGGGGTTGCACAGCAGATGACTGCGATTTCTCTCGGCATGCCGTCCGTTCCGACCAAGCTCGCCGAGCGTCGGAAGAGCCGGCAGATCCAGGTCGGAACCGTGGCCGTGGGTGGAGACGCACCCGTCTCGGTGCAGTCGATGACGACCACGCGTACGTCGGACATCGGCGCCACGCTGCAGCAGATCGCCGAGCTGACGGCCTCCGGTTGCCAGATCGTGCGGGTGGCCTGCCCGACCCAGGACGACGCCGACGCGCTCGCCACGATCGCCCGCAAGTCCCAGATCCCGGTCATCGCGGACATCCACTTCCAGCCGAAGTACGTCTTCGCGGCGATCAACGCGGGCTGCGCGGCCGTCCGTGTGAACCCCGGCAACATCAAGCAGTTCGACGACCAGGTCAAGGAGATCGCGCGGGCCGCGAAGGACACCGGCACCCCGATCCGGATCGGCGTCAACGCGGGCTCGCTCGACAAGCGGCTCCTCCAGAAGTACGGCAAGGCGACCCCCGAGGCGCTCGTCGAGTCCGCCCTCTGGGAGGCGTCCCTCTTCGAGGAGCACGACTTCCGGGACATCAAGATCTCGGTCAAGCACAACGACCCGGTGGTCATGGTCAACGCGTACCGCCAGCTGGCGGCGGCGTGCGACTACCCCCTGCACCTCGGTGTGACGGAGGCGGGCCCCGCCTTCCAGGGCACGATCAAGTCGGCGGTGGCGTTCGGAGCGCTGCTCTCCGAGGGCATCGGCGACACGATCCGGGTGTCCCTGTCGGCGCCGCCCGCCGAGGAGGTCAAGGTCGGTCTCCAGATCCTGGAGTCGCTGAACCTCAAGCAGCGGGGCCTGGAGATCGTCTCCTGCCCGTCCTGCGGGCGTGCCCAGGTCGACGTGTACAAGCTGGCGGAAGAGGTCACCGCCGGTCTCACCGGCATGGAGGTCCCCCTCCGCGTCGCCGTCATGGGCTGCGTCGTGAACGGTCCGGGCGAGGCCCGCGAGGCCGACCTCGGCGTCGCCTCCGGCAACGGCAAGGGGCAGATCTTCGTCAAGGGCGAGGTCATCAAGACGGTCCCCGAGTCGAAGATCGTCGAGACGCTCATCGAGGAAGCGATGAAGCTCGCCGAGCAGATGGAGGCCGACGGCATCGCCTCCGGCGAGCCTTCGGTGTCGGTGGCGGGCTGACTCACCTTGTGGCGCAAGGGACCCGGGTGCCCCTCCGGAGGTGGCGCCCGGGTTCCTTGCGTGCGGTGCTGCTTGGTATCTCCGGCTAAAGTACGGAGATCAGCAGACCGTGTGACTCTGCCCCGGGGGGCTTCTCGCAGCGATGCGACGGTCAAGCCCTGACCGGTGCCCACAAACGAGCACACGGCGACGCTAACAGGGTGCGCGACGCGCTGTCGTTGCCCGCAAGGAGTGATGGAGTCGTCCCGTTGTTGACCCAGACCACCACCAGGGTCCTCGAACCGAGTGACCTGGACGCCGCGCTTGCCGTCCTCGACCGCGACCCGGTCGCGAACGCATTCGTCGCGTCCCGGGTACAGGTCGCGGGCCTCGACCCCTGGCGGCTCGGCGGCGAGATGTGGGGCTGGTACGAGGACGGCATGCTGCGGTCCCTCTGCTACGCGGGCGCCAACCTGGTCCCGATCTGCGCCACCCCCCGTGCCGTACGCGGCTTCGCGGACCGGGCGCGAAGGGCCGGCCGCCGCTGCTCCTCGATCGTCGGCCCCGTCGAGGCCACCGCCCAGCTGTGGCGGCTGCTCGAACCCAGCTGGGGCCCGGCCCGCGAGGTCCGCGCCCACCAGCCCCTGATGGTCACCGACCGCCTCCCCGCCGACATCGCTCCGGATCCGTACGTCCGCCGTATCCGCAAGGACGAGATGGAAACGATCATGCCGGCGTGCGTGGCGATGTTCACCGAGGAAGTGGGCGTCTCACCGCTCGCCGGTGACGGCGGCCTGCTCTACCAGGCGCGGGTGGCCGAACTCGTCGGCACCGGCCGTTCGTTCGCCCGTCTCGACCAGAACGGCAAGGTCGTCTTCAAGGCCGAGATCGGCGCCGCCACCCGGCAGGCCTGCCAGGTCCAGGGGGTGTGGGTCGCCCCCGAGTACCGGGGACAGGGGCTGGCGGCCCCGGGTATGGCGGCCGTCATGCGCTACGCCCTCGCCGACGTCGCCCCGCTCGTCAGCCTCTACGTCAACGACTTCAACACCCCGGCCCGGGCGACGTACCACCGTGTCGGCTTCCAGGAGGTCGGCGCGTTCATGAGCGTGCTGTTCTAGCGCTCGCAGCGGCCCGGGGAACTCCTCGACCGACCTCAGACCGGCCCCCGACCGACCTCAGACCGGCCCCAGGCCGACTCCCGATCGGCCCCCGACCCGGCCGCACCCGACACAACCTCCCGTAGTCCCGGCGCAATCCGGCGAAGCGCCCCGGTAGTCTCCCCGGCATGCTGCGCTTTCCCGGTCAGGGCCCCCGCAAGCCCGACGACGTGGTCGTCGGCCCGCTGGATCTCGCGGCGCGCGTCGACGAGGCGCTCGCCGTGCAGGCCCTCGCCTTCGGGCTCGGCCCCGACGAGATCGCCGTACGCCGGCAGATCGTGCTGCGTCACCTCACCTACCCGGGAGCCCGCGCACTCGGCGCGACGACGGTCGACGGACGGCTCGTCGGCTTCGTCTACGGCATGCCCAACGACCGCACCCACTGGTGGTCCACCGTCGTGGAACCGTATCTGCGCGCCCAGGGACGCGACGCCTGGCTCGACCACTCCTTCGTGATCACCGAACTGCACGTCCACCCGCACTACCAGAACCACGGCGTGGGCCGGTCCCTGATCACCGGCATCACGGACAGCGCCACCGAACCCCGCTCGATCCTCTCCGCCATCGACACCGACAGCCCGGCCCGCGGCCTCTACCGCTCGCTCGGGTACGAGGACCTCGCGCGGCAGGTTCTCTTCCCCAGCGCACCCAAGCCGTACGCCGTCATGGGCGCCCCGCTACCCCTCCGCAGGCGCTGAACGCCTGGGTCTGCCCTCCGGCCGGGTGCTAACCGATTTCCACCGGGATGGGCCGCCCGGCTAACCTCCTAGCCATCACCCTTACGCAGCAGGAGTCGAGAATCATGGCCCAGGTCCAGCGCATGTCCCGTTTGATGGTCAAGACACTGCGTGACGACCCGGCGGACGCCGAGACGCTCAGCCACAAGCTGCTCGTCCGCGCCGGCTACGTGCGCCGCAACTCCGCCGGCATCTGGACCTGGCTGCCGCTCGGCAAGAAGGTCCTCGACAACATCTCCCGCGTCGTACGCGAGGAGATGGACGCCATCGGTGCGCAGGAGGTCCTCCTGCCGGCCCTGCTGCCCAAGGAGCCCTACGAGGCCTCGGCCCGCTGGGAGGAGTACGGCGACCTCCTCTTCCGTCTGAAGGACCGCAAGGGCGCCGAGTACCTGCTCGGCCCGACCCACGAGGAGATCTTCACGCTCGTCGTGAAGGACCAGGTCGCGTCCTACAAGGACCTGCCGGTCATGCTGTACCAGATCCAGACGAAGTACCGCGACGAGGCCCGCCCGCGCTCCGGCGTGCTGCGCGGCCGCGAGTTCCAGATGAAGGACTCGTACTCCTTCGACACGACGGACGAGGGCCTCGCGGAGTCGTACGCGCTGCACCGCGCCGCCTACCAGAAGATCTTCGCCCGCCTGGGCCTGGACTACCGCATCGTGTCGGCCGTCTCGGGCGCCATGGGAGGCTCGGCGTCGGAGGAGTTCCTCGCCCCCGCCGCGGCCGGTGAGGACACCTTCGTGGACTGCCCGTCCTGCGACTACGCGGCCAACACGGAGGCCGTCACCTTCGCCCTGAAGCCGGTGGACGGTTCCGGCGTCGGCCCGGTCGAGGAGCTGGACACCCCCGACACCCCCACCATCGAGACGCTCGCCGAGCACCTCGGTGTCCCCGCCTCCGCCACCCTCAAGAACCTCCTGGTCAAGGTCGACGGCGAGATCGTGGCCGTAGGCGTCCCCGGCAACCGCGAGGTCGACCTCGGCAAGCTGGGCGAGCACCTCGCCCCCGCCGTCGTCGAACTCGTCACCGCGGAGGACTTCGAGGGCCGCGGCGACCTCGTCCGCGGCTATGTCGGCCCGCAGGGCCTGGAGAAGGTCCGCTACATCGCCGACCCGCGGGTGGCCCCCGGCACCGCCTGGATCACCGGCGCCAACAAGGTCAACACGCACGCGAAGAACGTCGTCGCGGGCCGCGACTTCGAGGTCGACGACTACCTGGACGTCGTCGTGGTGGAAGAGGGCGACCCGTGCCCCAAGTGCGGCACCGGCCTCAAACTGGACCGCGCCATCGAGATCGGCCACATCTTCCAGCTCGGCCGCAAGTACGCCGACACCTTCCAGCTCGACGTCCTCGGCCAGCAGGGCAAGCCGGTCCGCGTCACCATGGGCTCGTACGGCATCGGTGTCTCCCGCGCGGTCGCGGCGCTCGCCGAGCAGTCGGCCGACGAGCAGGGGCTGTGCTGGCCCAAGGAGATCGCTCCCGCCGACGTCCACGTCGTCGCCGCCGGCAAGGCCCTGCAGACCGAGCTGGCCCTCGACGTGTCGGAGAAGCTCGGCGCGGCGGGCGTACGCGTCCTCGTGGACGACCGCGCCGGGGTCTCCCCGGGCGTGAAGTTCACGGACGCCGAGCTCATCGGCGTACCGAAGATCCTGGTGGCCGGGCGCCGTTCGGCCGAGGGCGTCCTGGAGCTGAAGGACCGCCGCACCGGCGAGCGCGAGGAACTGACCGTGGACGAGGCGATCGCCCGCCTGGCGGCCGAGTAGCAGAGCCGGCCGAGTAGCCAAACTGCTTGAAGTCTGTAATTAAAGACGTCTCTCAGGGACTTCTTCCGAGGCGTATGGCTGCCTCACAGACTTCTCTCAGGCTGCTCCCCGACCGTAGGACGTGACAGAGCGTCATTCGGAGGGGAGCAGCCATGACAGGCAGCGAGCGGGGGGCCGCCGCGGCGGTCCGCAGAGGAGCACGGCGTACGGCGGCCGCCGCGGCGGCGGTCACGCTGGCGGCGGCGGCCGGGGTCTTCGCCCTGGTCGGCACGATGCAGGCGGACGCGGACACGGACACGGCTGCGAACGGCACGACGAGTACGACGAGTACGGAGTCGTCCGGTTCGGGGTCGTCGACCACGGGCAGCGACAGCGATTCGAGCGGCAGTACGGACTCGACCCTTCAGGCCCCCTCCGACAACCCCACCTCCTCCAGCGGCAGCGGCTCCGCCGACTCCACCTCGGGGGCGTCGTGATGGCCACTTCGACCCGCCGCACCACGGCCGCCGCCGACTGGCGCGCCCTCGGTACCAGCGTCCGCCTGGTCACCACCGACCCGACCCTGCTGGACTCCTGCAACCTGCTGCTCGCCCGGCACCTCGCCGAGGTCGACGCCGCGTGCAGCCGGTTCCGTCAGGACTCGGAGCTGGTGGCCCTCGACCAGGCGCAGGGCCGCCCGGTCCGGGTCAGCCCGCTGCTCGCCGAGGCGCTGGCCGTCGCCCTGCGCGCCGCCGCCGCGACGGACGGGGCCGTCGATCCCACGGTCGGGTCGGCCATCGGCGCCCTCGGCTACGACCGCGACTTCCGGCTGGTCCAGGACGACGGCCGCCCGATCCGGCTCACCGTCCGCCCGGTCCCGGGCTGGCGCGCGGTGACCCTGGACCGCGCGACCGACACGGTCACCGTCCCGGCCGGGGTCCGCCTCGACCTGGGCGCCACGGCCAAGGCCTGGGCCGCCGACAAGGCCGCCGCCCTGCTCGCCGAGGCGGCGGGCTGCGGAGTCCTGGTGAGCCTCGGCGGCGACACGGCCGTGGCCGGCGAACCCCCGGCGGGCGGCTGGCGCATCCGCGTCCAGGACGCCACGGGCCCGGTCGACGAGACACCCGCGCCGGGCACGTACGCCACGGTCTCCATCCGGAGCGGCGGCCTCGCGACCTCCGGCACCACGTCCCGCCGCTGGCGCCGGGGCGCCCACGACCTCCACCACATCGTCGACCCGCACACCGGTCTGCCCGCCGAGACCCCCTGGCGCACGGTCTCCGTGGCCGCCGCGACCTGCGCGGACGCCAACGCGGCCGGCACGGCGGCCCTGGTCAAGGGCGCGGGCGCGCAACGGTGGCTGGCAGGGCTCGGCCTGCCCGCACGTCTGGTGGCGAACGACGGCACCGTGGTGACGACACCGGGCTGGCCGGCTTTCGCCCCGGCCCGGTCCGGACCCGAGGCCGCCGCATGAGCGACTCCTCCCTCCTCTGGTACGCCAACAGAGCGACCGGCGCGGTCAGCCTGGTCCTGTTCACCGTCGTCGTACTCCTGGGCATCGCCGTACGCCTGCGCGGCAGACTCCCCGGCCTCCCGAGGTTCGGGACGGTCCAGCTGCACCGCACCCTCTCCCTCTCCGCCATCGTCTTCCTGGCCCTGCACATCACGGCCGCGGTCGTCGACAGCTATGTGAGCATCAGCCTCCTCGACGTCCTCGTCCCGTTCGCCTCCACCTACCAACCCCTCTGGCTGGGCCTCGGCACGGTGGCCCTCGATCTGATGCTCGCGGTACTGATCACCAGCCTGCTCCGCGCCCGCATCGGGCACCGCGCCTGGCGCGCCGTCCACTGGCTGGCCTGGGCCTCCTGGCCGATCGCGCTCATCCACGGCATCGGCATCGGCACGGACACCGGCGCCGGCTGGATGCTGTGGCTGACGATCTCGTGCGTGGCCGCGGTCCTCACGGCCTTCGGCATCCGCGTCGCCCACGCGGCCCGAGCCTCCGGGCGTACCCCGTCCACCCTGCTCCGTACGGCCGAAGCCCGTACGCCCGAAGGAGCCCGCCGATGACCACGACCACGACCACGACCGCGACGGTGACTGCGACCATGGCCACCACCTTTACGGACATCTACATGCCACCGCGCCTGCTCGCCCCCGGCGGCGCCCCGGCCGGCTTCACCACCCACGAACAGCGCTACGGCCCGGTGGCGCACGGCGCCCCGGCCCAACTGCTGCGCACGCTCGCCGAGTCCGGGCTCACCGGCCGCGGCGGAGCCGCCTTCCCCACGTACCGCAAGCTGGTCTCGGTCGCCGAGGCGGGCCGCCGCACCGGTCGCACCCCGGTCGTCGTCGCCAACGGCGCGGAGGGCGAGCCCGCGAGCGCGAAGGACAAGACCCTGCTGCGACTGTCGCCCCATCTCGTCCTGGACGGGCTGCAGTTGGTGGCCGAGGTCGTCGGCGCGGGGGAGGCGTACCTCGCGGTCGAGGACCACGCCACACCCCTCGAAGCGGCGCTCGCCGAGCGACGTGACCCGCTGCGGGTGCGCACCGTACGCGTCCCGAAGCGCTTCCTGTCCGGCCAGTCCTCGGCCCTCACCCAGTACGTCTCCGGACACGCGGCCCTGCCGCGCCACCAGCGGCCCCCGGTGCGCGAGCAGGGCGCGCACCGCGCGCCGACGCTCGTCCAGAACGTCGAGACGCTCGCCCACCTCGCCCTGATCGCCCGCTACGGCGCCGACTGGTTCCGATCGGTGGGCACCCCGGCCGAACCGGGCAGCGCCCTGTGCACGGTGCATGTGCCCGGCCGCGAGGTACGGGTCGTCGAAGCCCCCTTCGGCATGCCGCTGCACCGTCTCCTTCCGCTCGACGGCATCGGCGCGGTCCTGGTCGGCGGCTACCACGGCACCTGGCTCCCGGCCGCCGAGGCCACGACCCGCACGCTGACCGTCGCCGATCTCGGCGCGGGCGTCCTCGCCGCGCTGCCTCCAAGCCGCTGCGGCCTCGCCGAGACCGCCCGTGTGCTGCGCTATCTGGCCCTCGAATCGGCGGGCCAGTGCGGACCCTGCCTCAACGGTCTGCCCCGTATCGCCGCCGCCTTCCAGACCCTGGCCGCACCGGGTCCGCAGGGCGGCACCCGCGAGGACATCGCCCGTTGGGCCGGACTCGTCGAGGGCCGCGGCGCCTGCCACCACCCCGACGGCACGGTCCGCCTGGTGCGCAGCGCACTCACGACCTTCGCCGCCGAACTCGACGCGCACACCGCGGGCCACTGCACGGCGACCGACCACTCCCCGCTGCTGCCCGTCCCCGCGAACAGGAACTGACATGGCCCGTCACGCCCACCGCACCGACCGTGCGGACCGCACGCACCGCCTGGAGGTCGACTGGACCGCCTGCCAGGGCCACGGCCTGTGCGCGGAACTCCTCCCCGAACACATCACGCTCGACGAGTGGGGCTACCCGCTCCTGGGCGAGGCACCCCTTCCACCCACCACCCTGAAACGCGCCCGCAGAGCCGCCGCCGACTGCCCGGTACTGGCCCTCAAACTCGCCACCGCACAGGGAAGTTAGGGGTCGGGGCGGTCAGAGCCAGCCCGCGAACTCCAGCAGCAGCTCCGCGTCCTGCGGACGCCCGACCCGCCCCGCCCGTACGCCGGACTCGACCGCCCGGAACAACGTCCAGCCCCGCAGCCGCTCCTGGTCCACCTCGAGGGACTCGGCGAGCCGCTTCACCCGTCGCCGTGTGATCGACGACCCCGAAGGGGACGCGATCAGGTCCTCCACCCGGTCCCGGACCAGCCGGGCCAGGTCGAAGGCGCACTCGCCGACCACCGGGTCCGGGCCCACGGCCAGCCAGGGCATGCGCTCACCGGCGAGCACCTTGCTCTGCCGGAAGGTGCCGTGCAGCAGCCGCTCCTCGGGCGGTCCGGCGAGGAGTTCCTCGCGGGCCGCGAGCGCCGCGTCGACCAGTGGCGCGACCTCGGAGTCGGCGCTCGCCGCCGCCCGCATCGCCTCGGCCTGCCGCCCGGTCCGCTCGGCGACGGTCTCGAAGACATGGGTGGCGGGCGGTTCGACCCACAGCCGCCGCAGCGTCCCGGCGGCCTCCAGCAGGGCCTTAGCCTCCGGCAGCGAACGCACGGACAGATCGGGACGCAAGCGCTCCAACAGCAGTACGCCCTGCGCGTCGGCGGGGTTGAGGAGCTGTACGGCGCCCCGTCCGTCCCAGTGGGCGAGCGCGGCCCGCTCGCTCTCCGGACGGGCCCGCGGCGGCGCCAGCTTCAGCACGGCGGGCGTCCCGTCGGCCTGCCGGACGAGCAGGACGAGGCTGCTGCGACCGCCGGGTGCCTGCACCCGCTCCACGGTCAACTCGCGTAGATCGACCGCCTGTTGCGCCAGCACGGGCAGCTTGTCCAGCCACTCGCCCGTCCCGTTGGACCCGCCGGAGCCGTTGGACCCGCTCCGCTGCGTCTCGCCGAGTGCCCGTACCAGGCGCCGCGGCGGTTCGAAGGCCATGCGCGAGTCCATTGCGCGAGGTGTTCCTTTCCAGCTGGTCCAGGTCGTCCAAGTCGTCCGGGTCGTCTCGTCCAGGTCGTCAGGGGCGCGTCACGAGGGCGACGGCGTCGCCGCGGCAGGGGTGGCCGAGGGGGCCGCCCGCTCGGCGAGACCAGGGAAGGCTACGCTCTCGCCGCGCCAGCGCACCGCCCGCACCGCCGCCTCCCGCAGCGCCTCGGCGGCCGAGCGCCGCCGATCGCCCGAGGAGGCGCGTACGAGGTCGGAGTACACCCCGGCCACGCGTTCCTCCAGGTCGGCCGCGAGCTGTACGGCCGCGGCGGAGTCCTTCACGGCGAACGGCAGCGCGTACGCCGCCGCCGAGACCGTCGGCCTGCCGCCCAGGTCCCGTACGGCGCGCGCGAGTTCGTCGCGCCGCGCCCGATGGGCGTCGTACGCCGACCGGGCCTCGCCCCGGCGTGCCTCGTCGATCCTGCCGCCGACGACTCCGTACCCGTAGACGGCGGCGTGCTCGGCGGCGAGCGCGGCCTGCAACGCGCCGAGCTCGGCGGCCTTGGTGCTTTTTGTGTCCTCGGTTGTGCTCACTTGGCACCCTCCGTCAGCAGGAACGCGTGTGCGGCTCCGGCCGCGGCCACCGAGGCGAGCAGCCTGGCCAGCTCGCCCGGGACCGTCAGCAGGGCCTTGGTCCGCTGGTCGGCCAAGGTGCGCTCGGCGATCGCGAGGTCGGCGAGGGCGTCCTTCTCCTGGACGGGCACGGTGGGGGAGGGGCTGGGGTGCGCCGAGGCGGAAGCCGAGGGCGAGCCGGAGGCGGAGGGCCGGCTGCCGGCGGTTCCGCTGCCCCCGAACGCCTGCGCGTGCCGTACGACCTCCGCCCGCAGTGGTTTCAGCCGGGCCGCCAGTGGGGGATGGGCGGTGATCACGGCGGCGTAGCGTGCCGCGAGCGACTCGCTGTCGCGGGCCGCACGCGCGCGTGCGCGGTCCGCGGCCGAGGGGCTCCGGACCGTGGTGTCGGTGGACGGCTCGGGGGCGGAACAGCCCACGAGCACGAAGGCGCCCGCGGCGGAGGCGAGCAGGCTCCTTCGGCGCGGCCCCGAGGGGGTGCGCGGCGGCAGGGTGAACGGCACGGCAGACGTCCTCGGAAGGCTCGTACGAAAGGGAGGGCGGCACGCCCGTGATCACGGTACCCGTGCCCCACGCGATCGACCCCCATGGGCTCGCCACCGCCGCTCGGCCCCGGACTCGTCGGGTGCGCGGTTCCCCGCGCCCCTTGGGAGAGCCCCGTCGGGGGCGGGGGACGGCAACACCCTCCGCGACCGGATACCCTTTGACCAGACACACGACCAACCCACAACAGCACACGCGGCCGAGGAGTCACCCGGATGAGCACCACCCAGAGCGAGAGGCTGCGAGTACTGCTGGAACCGCTCGTCAGCTCTCAGGGACTCGACCTCGAAGAGGTCGAAGTGGACTCGGTCGGACGCAAGCGTGTGCTGCGTGTAGTCGTCGATTCGGACGAAGGTGCCGACCTGGACGCGATCGCCGATGTGAGCCGCGCGCTCTCGGCGAAGCTCGACGAGACGGACGCGATGGGCGAGGGCGAGTACACCCTCGAGGTCGGAACCCCCGGTGCCGAGCGTGAGCTCAAGGAGCACCGTCACTACGTACGCGCCACGGACCGCCTGGTGAAGTTCCAGCTGGGAGACGGCGGCGAGTTGGTCGCGAGAATCCTCGACGTGGACGAAGAGGGAGTCGATGTCGAGGTGCCGGGCGTGAAGGGGCGCAAGCCCACCGCCAAGCGGCTCGTCTTCCAGGACATCGCCAAGGCCCGCGTCCAGGTCGAGTTCAACCGTAAGAACAAGAACGAAGAGAACGCAGAGGAGGCGTAGCCGTGGACATCGACATGAGTGCCCTGCGGGGCTTGGTACGGGAGAAGGAGATCTCCTTCGACCTGCTGGTCGAGGCGATCGAGTCGGCCCTCCTCATCGCCTACCACCGCACCGAGGGAAGCCGCCGCCACGCGCGCGTCAAGCTCGACCGGGAGACCGGCCATGTGACCGTGTGGGCGAAGGAGGACCCCGAGGACCTGGAGGAGGGGCAGGAGGCCCGCGAGTTCGACGACACCCCGTCGGGGTTCGGCCGGATCGCCGCGACCACCGCCAAGCAGGTCATCCTGCAGCGCCTGCGGGACGCCGAGGACGACGCGACGCTCGGTGAGTACGCCGGGCGTGAGGGCGACATCGTCACGGGTGTCGTGCAGCAGGGGCGCGACCCCAAGAACGTGCTCGTCGACATCGGCAAGCTGGAGGCCATCCTGCCGGTGCAGGAGCAGGTCCCAGGAGAGACGTATCAGCACGGGCTGCGGCTGCGCTCGTACGTCGTTCGGGTGGCGAAGGGCGTACGCGGTCCGTCCGTCACCCTGTCGCGCACGCACCCCAATCTGGTGAAGAAGCTCTTCGCGCTGGAGGTTCCGGAGATCGCCGACGGGTCCGTCGAGATCTCCGCGATCGCACGCGAGGCCGGTCACCGTACGAAGATCGCCGTCCGGTCCACCCGTTCGGGTCTGAACGCCAAGGGCGCCTGCATCGGCCCCATGGGCGGCCGGGTGCGCAACGTGATGGCCGAGCTGAACGGCGAGAAGATCGACATCGTCGACTGGTCGGACGACCCGGCCGAGATGGTGGCGAACGCGCTCTCCCCGGCCCGTGTCTCCAAGGTCGAGGTCGTGGACCTCGCGGCCCGCTCCGCGCGCGTGACCGTCCCGGACTACCAGCTGTCGCTGGCGATCGGCAAGGAGGGCCAGAACGCCCGCCTCGCGGCCCGCCTCACCGGCTGGCGCATCGACATCCGTCCGGACACCGAGCAGCCGTCCGACGAGACCGCCCGGCGCGGCGCGGACCAGCACCGGGAATAGTTCTGAGCCGTAGGTGGCTTAGATCACGACAACAACCGTTCGATTCTTGCCCCAAAGGGGTGAGGTCGGTGCGGGGAGGTAGACTAAAGAGTGTCTGGCCGGACGCGAGCCCGCGCATGCCCTGAACGCACCTGTGTGGGGTGCCGGGAGCGAGCGGCCAAGACTGATCTGCTGCGGACCGTGGCGGTCGAGGGTGAATGCGTCCCCGATCATCGCGGTACGCTGCCCGGCCGGGGCGCTTATGTGCACCCCGCCCTGGTCTGTTTCGACCTGGCGGTACGCCGCCGGGCGTTCCCAAGGGCGCTGCGTGCCCCGGGATCGCTCGACACAGCGGCGTTGCGCCTCTACGTCGAGCAGGCAACACCGTAAGGAGCGTCGTACGGAACCCCCGTGCGGCCCTGGTACCCCGCGAGTTGGAAGTAGGTCGAGATTGCGATGAGCACTCGATGAGCACGCGATGAGTACGCCCATGAAGTAGCGACGGTCCGGACGCAACCCGGACCTAAAAGGAGCGAAGTGGCTAAGGTCCGGGTATACGAACTCGCCAAGGAGTTCGGGGTTGAGAGCAAGGTCGTCATGGCCAAGCTCCAAGAGCTCGGTGAATTCGTCCGTTCGGCGTCCTCGACGATCGAGGCGCCCGTTGTACGCAAACTGACTGACGCCCTGCAGCAGGGCAGCGGTGGCGGCAAGCCCGCCCCCGCACGTAAGGCTGCCCCGGCGAAGCCGGGTGCCCCCTCTCCGGCGCAGGCTGCCCGTCCGGCCGCCCCGCGCCCGCCGGCCCCGAAGCCGGCGGTGGCCGAGCGCCCCGCCGCCGCTCCGGTCACTCCGGCAGCACCTGCGGCTCCGGTCACCCCGGCTGCTGCGGGCCCGCGCCCGACCCCGGGTCCCAAGCCCGCCCCGAAGCCCGCTCCGGCGGCTCCGGCTCCGGTCGCGGCCGAGTTCACCGCGCCCCCGTCGGCTCCCGCGGCTCCCGTCGCAGGTCCCCGTCCGGGCGCCCCGCGTCCCAGTGGCCAGGCTCCGCGTCCCGGCGGTGCCCGTCCGGCCGGTGGTCCCGGCCAGGGTGGTCAGGGTCGCGGCGACCGTCCCGAGCGCGGCGACCGTCAGGGCGCCCCGCGTCTCGGCGGCCAGGCCCCGCGTCCCGGCGCTCGTCCGGCCGGCCCGCGTCCGGGCAACAACCCGTTCACCTCTGGTGGCTCCACCGGCATGGCGCGCCCGCAGGCGCCCCGTCCGGGCGGTGCCCCGCGTCCCGGTGGCGACCGTCCCGGCGGCGCTCCGCGTCCGCAGGGCGCGGGTCAGGACCGTGGTCCCCGTCCCCAGGGCGGTCCCGGCGGCGCTCCGCGCCCGCAGGGCGGTCCGGGCGGTGCCCGTCCGACTCCGGGCGGCATGCCTCGTCCGCAGGGCGGCGCTCCGCGTCCCGGCGGTGGCCCCGCCGGTAACCGTCCCAACCCCGGCATGATGCCGCAGCGTCCCGCTGCGGGCAGTCCGCGTCCCGGCGGTGGCCCCGGTGGTCGCGGTCCGGGTGGCGGCGGCGGTCGTCCCGGTGGTCCCGGTGGCGGCGGCGGTCGTCCGGGCGGCGGCGGCTTCGCCGGTCGTCCCGGTGGCGGCGGTGGCGGTTTCGCCGGTCGTCCGGCCGGTCCCGGCGGTGGCGGCGGCGGTTTCGCCGGTCGTCCCGGTGGTCCCGGCGGTGGCGGCGGTGGCCGTCCCGGCTTCGGCGGTCGTCCGGGTGGTCCCGGTGGCCGTGGTGGCACGCAGGGTGCGTTCGGCCGTCCCGGCGGTCCGGCGCGTCGTGGTCGCAAGTCGAAGCGGCAGAGGCGCCAGGAGTACGAGGCCATGCAGGCCCCGTCGGTCGGCGGCGTGATGCTGCCTCGCGGCAACGGACAGTCCGTCCGCCTGTCGCGCGGTGCGTCCCTCACCGACTTCGCGGAGAAGATCGGCGCCAACCCGGCGTCGCTCGTCGGCGTGATGATGAACCTCGGCGAGATGGTCACTGCCACGCAGTCCGTCTCCGACGAGACGCTGAAGCTCCTCGCGGACGAGATGAACTTCGTCCTCGAGATCGTCAGCCCCGAGGAGGAGGACCGCGAGCTGCTCGAGTCCTTCGACATCGAGTTCGGCGAGGACGAGGGTGGCGAGGAGTTCCTCGTCGCGCGTCCGCCGGTCGTGACCGTCATGGGTCACGTCGACCACGGTAAGACCCGACTGCTCGACACCATCCGCAAGACGAACGTCGTCGCGGGCGAGGCCGGCGGTATCACGCAGCACATCGGTGCGTACCAGGTCACGACCGAGGTCAACGAAGAAGAGCGTCGCATCACCTTCATCGACACCCCGGGTCACGAGGCGTTCACCGCCATGCGTGCCCGTGGTGCCAAGTCGACCGACATCGCGATCCTCGTGGTGGCGGCCAACGACGGTGTGATGCCCCAGACGATCGAGGCGCTGAACCACGCCAAGGCGGCCGACGTGCCGATCGTGGTCGCGGTCAACAAGATCGACGTCGAGGGCGCGGACCCGGTCAAGGTGCGCGGTCAGCTCACCGAGTTCGGTCTGGTGGCCGAGGAGTACGGCGGCGACACGATGTTCGTCGACATCTCCGCCAAGCAGGGTCTGAACATCGACCAGCTGCTGGAGGCCGTGGTCCTGACCGCGGACGCCTCGCTCGACCTGCGGGCCAACCCGGAGCAGGACGCGCAGGGCATCGCGATCGAGTCCCACCTCGACCGTGGCCGTGGTGCCGTCTCGACGGTCCTGGTCCAGCGCGGCACGCTGCGCATCGGCGACACGATGGTGGTCGGCGACGCGTACGGCCGTGTCCGGGCGATGCTCGACGACAACGGCAACAACGTCGAGGAAGCGGGTCCGTCGACCCCCGTCCTGGTCCTGGGTCTCACCAACGTCCCAGGCGCCGGCGACAACTTCCTGGTTGTCGACGAGGACCGCACGGCGCGTCAGATCGCCGAGAAGCGCGCGGCGCGTGAGCGCAACGCCAACTTCGCCCGCCGGGGTGTCCGGTTCTCCCTGGAGAACCTGGACGAGGCCCTCAAGGCCGGTCTGGTGCAGGAACTCAACCTCATCATCAAGGGCGACGCGTCCGGTTCGGTGGAGGCTCTCGAGTCCTCGCTGCTCCAGCTCGACGTCGGCGACGAGGTCGACATCCGTGTCCTGCACCGCGGTGTGGGTGCGGTCACCGAGTCCGACATCAACCTGGCGACCGGCTCCGACGCCATCGTCATCGGCTTCAACGTCCGCGCTGCGGGCCGCGCGGCGCAGATGGCGGAGCGCGAGGGCGTCGACGTCCGGTACTACTCGGTGATCTACCAGGCCATCGAGGAGATCGAGGCGGCCCTCAAGGGCATGCTCAAGCCGGAGTACGAGGAGGTCGAGCTCGGCACGGCGGAGATCCGCGAGGTCTTCAAGTCGTCCAAGCTGGGCAACATCGCCGGTGTCCTGGTCCGCTCGGGCGAGGTCAAGCGCAACACCAAGGCGCGACTCGTCCGCGACGGCAAGGTCATCGCGGAGAACCTCAACATCTCCGGGCTGCGTCGCTTCAAGGACGACGTCACCGAGATCCGCGAAGGCTTCGAGGGTGGTATCAACCTCGGAAACTTCAACGACATCAAGGTCGACGACGTCATCGCGACGTACGAGATGCGCGAGAAGCCGCGGGCGTAAGCAGTGGCTCGAGCTGGCCGACGGTGAGAAGTCACCGTCGGCCAGCTTGCCGTTTGGAAGATCGCGCAGTTCCCCGCGCCCCTCTCAGGGACGCGGGGAACTGTGTGAACGGCCCTCGCTGGTGCGGGGGCGAAACTCCGTCGAGCGAGCCAGGGGTTCGTTGTACGGTTCTGATGTCCCTGCCAAGCGCATTGGCAGGCCATCTATCCCGTACCGGCGGGACATCCGGTTACACATGTATGTGGGGACGCTGTCCTTCGATCTGCTCCTCGGCGATGTGCACTCGCTCAAGGAGAAACGCTCTCTCGTCCGGCCGATCGTCGCTGAACTCCAGCGGAAGTACGCGGTGAGCGTGGCGGAGACGGACAACCAGGACCTTCATCGCAGGGCCGAGATCGGCCTGGCGGTGGTCTCCGGAGACACCGAGCACCTCACCGACGTACTGGACCGGTGCGAGCGGTTCGTCGCGGCGCGACCGGAGGTGGAGCTGCTGTCGGTACGGCGCAGACTTCATACAGACGAAGACTGACGGAACAAGCAAGGCGAAGAAGGAGACGGACCAGTGGCCGACAACGCGCGTGCCAAGAGGCTGGCGGACCTCATCCGAGAGGTGGTGGCCCAGAAGCTGCAGCGTGGGATCAAGGACCCGCGCCTCGGCACCCATGTCACCATCACGGACACCCGGGTCACCGGGGACCTCCGGGAGGCGACCGTCTTCTACACGGTCTACGGGGACGACGAGGAGCGCGCGGCCGCGGCCGCGGGCCTGGAGAGCGCCAAGGGAGTGCTCCGCTCGGCGGTCGGCGCGGCGGCGGGCGTGAAGTTCACACCGACGCTGACCTTCGTCGCGGACGCCCTGCCGGACACCGCCAAGACGATCGAGGACCTGCTCGACAAGGCGCGGGCCTCGGACGCGAAGGTGCGCGAGGTCTCGGCCGGTGCCACCTTCGCCGGTGACGCGGACCCGTACAAGAAGCCGGGCGAGGACGACGAGACGGACGGCGACGCCGCGGAATGACGCAGAAGACCAAGACGCCCGACGGGCTTGTCATCGTCGACAAGCCGTCGGGCTTCACTTCGCACGACGTGGTCGCCAAGATGCGCGGGATCGCCAGGACCCGCCGCGTCGGACACGCCGGCACCCTCGACCCCATGGCGACGGGCGTGCTCGTCCTCGGCGTCGAGAAGGCGACCAAGCTCCTCGGGCACCTCGCGCTCACCGAGAAGGAGTACCTGGGGACCATCCGGCTCGGCCAGGACACGCTGACGGACGACGCCGAGGGCGACATCACCTCGTCCACCGACGCCTCTCGGGTGACCCGGGAGGCCATCGACGCCGGGGTCGCCAAGCTCACCGGCCGGATCATGCAGGTGCCGTCCAAGGTCAGCGCCATCAAGATCGACGGCGTGCGCTCGTACAAGCGGGCACGCGAGGGCGAGGACTTCGAGATCCCGGCCCGCCCGGTGACGGTCTCCTCGTTCGCGGTGTACGACATCCGGGACGCCGTGGCCGAGGACGGCACGCCGGTGCTCGACCTGGTCGTCTCCGTGGTCTGCTCGTCCGGGACGTACATCCGGGCGCTCGCCCGGGACCTGGGCGCGGACCTGGGCGTCGGCGGTCACCTCACCGCCCTGCGCCGCACCCGCGTCGGCCCGTACAAGCTCGACTCCGCGCGCACCCTCGACCAGCTCCAGGAGGAGCTGACCGTGATGCCGATCGCCGAGGCCGCCGCGGCCGCCTTCCCGCGCTGGGACGTGGACGCCAAGCGGGCCCGGCTGCTGCTCAACGGCGTACGCCTGGAGATCCCCGAGGAGTACGCGGGGGTCGGCGCGGTGGCCGTCTTCGACGCCGAGGGCCGGTTCCTCGCGCTGGTGGAGGAAGAGAAGGGCAAGGCGAAGAGCCTCGCCGTGTTCGGCTGAGGCGGAGGCTAAGGCTGCGGTTGAGGCCCGTTCATGCTCGGGCGCCTGCCCGTGGAGCGGCGGTCACGGGGTTTCGTGCCCGCCGCTCCACGGTCCCCCCTCGGTTCCCCCACCCAAGGGTGTATCCATCCGCCCTGCCCTATTCACCCCTTCGGGCAGGCGCTCGGAGTGAATCGAGGGAGCGGAAGGGGGCGCGTTTCTCGCGTGATCTGTCCCGCTGATCATTTGGCGCCTACCGTCGGAGGAAAGAGCACGGCGGGGAGGTGCGAGCATGCCGGGACGGGGCCCGCGGACCGGGAACGAGCAGACACCGGACGACGTCCGCCGCGCGCGGGACGAGACTCTGGTGCGCGTCTGCGACCTGGCCGGACGTCCGCGCGGCGTGGGTTTCGTCGCCGACCACCACGGCACGGTGATCACCAGCCACGAGGCCGTCGACGGTCTGGCCCGCCTCGTGCTGCACGCGCCCGGCGACCGCAGCTGTGTGGTGACCGCCGACGCCGTGACCCCGCTCCCCGAAACCGATCTGGCGCTCGTACGCACCGAGGGCCTCGGCCTCGACCCGCTCCCCGTCACCGTGCGCGAGCGGGTCGAGACCGGCACGTATGTCCGGATCCCCGCGGGCGGCTGGCGCGAGGCCCGGGTGCTGGGCAGCACCACCGTGACGTACACGGCGACCGATCGCCTCCATCTCCTCGACGAGGCACTGGAGTTGGCGATCGGCACGGCCGGCGCGGACGCGCTCCGGCTGGGCGGCGGGGCGGCCGGGGGACCGGTCCTCGACGCCGCGACCGGAGCGGTGATCGGGGTGCTCGGCACCGCGCTGCACACCGAGCACCGGGCCGCGGGTTTCGCGGTCCTCCTGCGCACTCCCGGCGTCACGGGTCCGCTCGCCGAACTCCTCGACCGCAACGCCACCACCGTCCCCGCGTACGGGGCCGATCTCAATCCGGCAGGCGTACTCGAACTCACGGCGACCTCGGTGGGTTCGGACGGCCCCGGAGTCGCGACCTCCCCGGGCACCGACGGAGCGGCGCCAGCCACCGTCGAACGGGCCGCCGTCGTACGGGAGTTCGCGGCCTTCGAGAGCGGCCCGGCCGCCGTCCTCGGACTTGTCGGCCCACCCGGCAGCGGCCGTACGACGGAGCTCGCGGCGCTCGCCGCCCGCCGCACCTGGGGCACCGAACCGGCACCCACACTCTGGCTGCGCGGCGCCGACCTCCTCGCCACGGACACCTCCGTCGCCGACGCGGCCACCCGGGCGCTGGAGCGGGCGGGGCGGATCGTGGCGGCCCCGGAGGAGGGGGCGTACCGGGAGCCGGGGGTGCTGCCGCCCGGCGGGTACGACGGAGAGCTCGGCGACATCGGTCCCGACCGGCTGGCCCGGCTGGCACGGGCCGGCGGACGGCCACTGCTGCTCCTGCTCGACGGACCGGAGGAGATGCCGCCCGACCTCGCCCACCGGCTGCCCGAGTGGACCGCGGGCACGGCCGAGTGGCTGCGGGCGAGCGGGGCGCGGCTCGTCGTCGCCTGCCGCGCCGAGTACTGGGAGCAGGCGGGGACCCGGTTCCCGGCGGAGTCGCTGCACCGGGCCGGCGTCGACCCGGAGCCGGCGCTTCCGCCCTGCGTCCGGCTGGGCGAGCTGACCGAGGAGGAGGCGCGGCGGCTGCGGTCGCGGGCCGGGATCCCCGAGGACGCGCTGGTGGCCGCCGACGCGGGGCATCCGCTGACGCTGCGGCTGCTGGCGGAGCTGCGCGCCGCGCTGCCGGACCCGCCGACCCGGCCACTCGACCGGGAAGAGGTCTTCGCCGCCCATCTGGACCTGATGTGCCTGCGCGTCGCGGTCCGGCTCGCGGCGGCGAACGGGCTGCGCGGCACGGCCGTACGAAGGCTCGCCGCCCAGGTCTCCGGCCAGGTGCACGAGGCCGCGCGGCGCTGTCTGGGGCCCGGCCAGGGCCGGCTGGACCGCGTGTCCTTCGAGGCCGTCTTCCCCTGGGGCCCCGCCCCGGGAGGCCGCCCGGGGCGTATCTCCGGCTGGGCCTCCGCCGTCCTCACCGAGGGCCTCCTGGTCCCCGCCGGGAGCGGCTACCGATTCGCCCACGAGGAGCTCGCCGACTGGATCCAGGGCACCCACCTGGACCTGGACCCGGCCCTGCAGGCCCTGGTCCACCGGCGCGGCGAAGCCTGGCGTACCGAGCGGGTACCGGCCCAGCGGACGCCCGTACCCCCATCCGCCCAGAGCCGTTCCGTGCCCGTTCCGCGCCACCGCATCGGCCCCGTCGTGCAGGCCCTCCTCCTGCTGGCCCGGCACCAGGGCGCCGGTGCGCTGGCCCGCCGCCTCGAAGACCTCGTCGAGGCCGTCGACGAGCGGCTGGCGGAGGAGTCCGCCCCGACCGGGGACGATGCCCCGGCCGGGGACAGCATCTGGTGGGCCGCTCACCTCCTCGCCGACGTGCTGGTGCGCGTGCCCGACGCGACCCCGTACACCCGGGTGCTGAGGCTGCTCGCCGAGCGGATCGTGGCGTGGCGGACCGAAGGCCGGAGTGTGCCGGCGGAGTTCGGGCCCTCCTTCTGGGAGGCACTGCCGTTGCCGGAGGCGGAGCGGTTCGATCTGCTCAGGCGCCTGGTCGTGGTGGACGGGGCGCCGCGACAGGCGAGCCCGGACGAGGGGTCCCGCACCGCCTCCGGCGCCCACCGCCGCCGTCCCCCGGAGGCCCCGCGCTACCTGGACGCCGTCGCCCGACTCCTCGCCGCCGACCCCACGGCCGTACAGCCCCACCTCATCCCCTGGTTCGACGACGACCGGCCATTGCCCGCGACGCCCCACGCGACCGTGGCGACCGCCGCGCAGGCCCTGTTGTACGCGCACCGGCGGCGCGCCCTGGACGACCTCACGGAGGCCCTGGTCGACCGCGCGCACCGGCGCGGGGACGAGCTGTTGGCCGCGCTCGCCGAGGAGGAACCCTCGGCCGTGTGCCGGGCGGTGGACCGGTGGGCGCATGACGAGCGTCCGGCCCGGCGGGTGGCGGCGATGGCCTACGGGCTGCGCGCCGCGCCGCATGTGCGCACCGAGGCCGACCGCGAGCTGCTGCGCTACGCGGCGCTGACCCTGCTGGCCCGCCCCGCCGACCGCACGCTGCACGGCGCCGCGCTCGGCCTGCTCGTACGGGACCCGTGGACGCGGGCCCGGTACCTGCCGCAGGCGCTGGAGCGCTTCGCCGCGGGCGATCCGCAGCTGGCCGCCAGTGCGCTGGTCGCGGCCCTGAACACGCATCCCGACCCGGTGCTCGAAGCCTTCCGGGTCCGGCTGCGACGGCCGGGCGCGGACACCTCGGAGGCGCTGCGCACGCTCGCCGACGTCACCACGCCAGCGCTCGCCCGCCGCGTCGGCGTGCTGGTCAGGGAAGTGGTGGAACTGTGCCCCGAGGCCGCCGCGCACGTGGCCGCGTATGTCGACCGGCGCCTCGAACACGGTTCCGCGGCGCGATCCGTCCTCTTCCCGCTGGTCACCGGTCTGCTGGTCGGCTGCCCGGCTCCGGTGCGGGCGGCCCTCGCGGCCGTCCTGGCGGCGCCGGGCAGCCGGGACTGCGGCCCGTTGCGGCGCGAGCTGCTGGACCTGCTGCTCGCGCACGAGCAGGACCCGGCCGTTCTCGACACCCTGCTGCGGGCCGCCGCGGACGGCGCGGCCCGCAGGGGCGAGGAACCCACCCGGGAGCTGGTGCACCGCACGGGCCTGCTCCTCGTCCGCACCCCGGCCGGAGCCACCGGATTCGACCGCGGTCTGGTCGAGCTGGCCCGTCGGGTTCCCGGCTTCGCGACCCTGGTGGCGCGCTGGCTGACCAGCTCCCCCGACGAGTGGGCCGGGGTGGTCGGCCCGAGCACCCGCCGCGTGATCGAGAACCTCGCCGGGCCACGGGTTCCGGCCTGAACCGTGCGCGATGCGTCACACCCCGATGCCGATGCGAACCGAGCGCACTCGGCATGGCACCCTTAGAGCTGCGAATGAGGCAATGACGGACACGGGTTCGACAAGGAGCGGTCACAGTGCAGCGCTGGCGTGGCTTGGAGGACATCCCCGAGGACTGGGGGCGCAGCGTCGTCACCATCGGTTCCTACGACGGGGTGCACCGCGGACACCAGCTGATCATCAAGCATGCCGTGGAACGCGCCCGTGAGCTGGGCGTTCCCTCCGTCGTGGTGACCTTCGACCCGCACCCGAGCGAGGTCGTGCGCCCCGGCAGCCACCCCCCGCTGCTCGCCCCGCACCACCGCCGCGCGGAGCTGTGCGCCGATCTGGGTGTGGACGCGCTGCTCATCCTCCCCTTCACCACCGAGTTCTCGAAGCTGTCGCCCGCCGACTTCGTGGCCAAGGTCCTCGTCGACAAGCTGCACGCCAAGGCCGTCGTCGAGGGCCCGAACTTCCGTTTCGGCCACAAGGCGGCCGGCAATGTCGACTTCCTGCGCGAGCAGGGCGAGACGTACGACTTCGACGTCGAGGTGGTGGAGCTGTACGTGAGCGGTTCCGCCGGGGGCGGCCAGCCGTTCTCCTCGACCCTGACCCGGCGGCTGGTCGCCGAGGGCGATGTGGAGGGCGCGCGCGAGATCCTGGGCCGCCCGCACCGCGTCGAGGGGATCGTCGTCCGCGGCGCCCAGCGCGGCCGCGAGCTCGGCTTCCCCACCGCCAACGTCGAGACCCTCCCGCACACCGCGATCCCCGCCGACGGCGTCTACGCCGGCTGGCTGCACGTCGAGGGTGAGGCGATGCCCGCCGCGATCTCCGTCGGCACCAACCCGCAGTTCGACGGCACCGAGCGCACGGTGGAGGCGTACGCCATCGACCGCGTCGGCCTCGACCTGTACGGCCTGCACGTCGCCGTCGACTTCCTCGCCTACGTCCGCGGCATGGCCAAGTTCGACTCCATCGAGGCGCTGCTGGAAGCCATCGCCGACGATGTGAAGCGCTCGCGCGAGCTGATCGAGGCCTACGACGGGGAGTGACTCGTCGTACGGCACAGGGGCGCCGGTGCTCTCAAAGGCACCGGGCGCCCCTTTTCACGTACTGAGCGTCCGTCCCCACGCCGCCCGCTTCACGTACCGAGCCGTGCCCAGTGGCACGCCACCTGTGCCTCGCCGCCGCCGTTCAGTACCTCCAGGTCCTCGCCCCGGCACGCGTCCGCGACGCCCGCCCGTTCGGCCTCTCCGCTCGCCAGGATCTGGCAGCGCGCGTGGAAGCGGCAGCCGGCGGGGATGCGGGAGGGGTCCGGGGGTTCGCCGGTGAGGACCACGGGGTCGCCCGGGGCCTCCGGGAGGACGGACAACAGGGCCTGGGTGTACGGATGCCGGGGTGCGGTCAGGACCTGCTCCACCTCGCCGGTCTCCACGATCCGGCCCAGGTACATCACCGCGACCCGGTCGGCGATGTTCCACGCCAGCCCAAGATCGTGGGTCACCACCAGGGCGGACAGGCCGAGTTCGGTGCGCAGCCGCAGGAGCAGGGCGAGGATCTCGCCGCGTACCGACGCGTCGAGGGAGGCCACCGGCTCGTCGGCGACGATGAGTTCGGGCTCCAGGACCAGCGCGCCCGCGATGACGACGCGCTGGCGCTGGCCGCCGGACAGCTCGTGCGGGTAGCGCAGGAAGAAGCGCTCCGGCGGGCGCAGACCGGCCCGGGAGAGGGCTTCGGCGACCGCCGCCCGCTCGTCGCCGCCGTACCTGTGGATGCGTAGCCCCTCGGCCACCGCGTCGTACACCGTGTGCCGGGGGTTGAGCGAGCCGCTGGGATCCTGCAGGACCAGCTGGACGCGCTTGCGGTAGGCCTTGAGGGCGCGTGCGGAGTAGTCGAGCGGCGCCCCGTCGAAGGTGACGCGGCCGTCGGTCGGCGGGACCAGACCGAGCAGGGAGCGGGCCAGTGTCGTCTTGCCGCAGCCGGACTCGCCGACCAGGGCGACGATCTCGCCGGGGCGGATGTCGAGGTCGACCCCGTCGACGGCACGTGCGCGGGCGGCGCCGTGACGTCCGGGGAAGGCGATGTGCAGGCCCTCGGCCCGGAGCAGGGGAGCCGCGGTCACGGGGGGCGAGGTCACAGGGGTGGTGGTCATGGGGCGCTGCTCCTGGCTTCTTCCGCCGGGGTGCCCGGCTCGTGGACGGTCGCGCCGGCGTGCACACAGGCGGCCCACCGCCCCGCACCCGCCTCCCGCAGTGCCTGGTCCTCGGTGGCGCAGCTGTCCAGTGCCACCGCACAGCGGGGGTGGAACGTACAGCCGGACGGCAGCGCCGACGGGTCCGGTGGATCGCCCGGCAGTCCGCGCGGCGCGAACCGCGAGGCGGCGTCGCCGATGCGCGGGAACGCCGCCGACAGCGCCTTGCCGTACGGGTGCCGGGCCGCCTCGTACACCTGCCGGGCCGGGCCCTCCTCGACGACACGGCCCGCGTACATCACCGCGAGCCGGTCGCAGGTGTCGGCGAGCACGGCGAGGTCGTGGCTGATCATGATCAGGCCCAACTCCTGCTCGGCGACGAGCTGTTCGATCAGGCGCAGGATCTGGGCCTGGATCATCACGTCGAGGGCCGTGGTCGGTTCGTCGGCGATGACGAGCCGGGGGTCGCAGGCCAGGGCCATGGCGATCATGACGCGTTGGCGCTGCCCGCCGGACAGCTCGTGCGGGTAGGCGTTCGCGCGGGCGGCGGGCAGACCCACGTGCTCCAGCAGCTCGCCGGTCTTCTTCTTCGCGCCCGCGGGGGTCGCCTTCTTGTGGAGCAGGATCGGCTCGGCGATCTGGTCGCCGATGCGGTGCACGGCGTTGAGGGAGTGCATCGCGCCCTGGAAGACGATCGAGGCGCCCGCCCAGCGGACCGCCCGCACCCGCCCCCACTTCATCGTCAGCACGTCCTCGCCGTCGAGCAGGATCTCCCCGCTCGTACGGGTGCCCGTGGGCAGCAGCCGCAGCAGCGCGAGCGCCAGCGTGGACTTGCCGCAGCCGGACTCGCCCGCGATACCGAGCTTCTGGCCCGCGTCGAGGGAGAGGTCCACGCCGCGCACGGCGGCCGCCCCGCCCGCGTACGTCACCTCGAGGTTCCTGACCTCCAGCAGACGCCGCTTCGCCGGAGTGCTCATCGGGTCACCCCCAGCTTGGGGTTGAGGACCGACTCGACCGCGCGTCCGCACAGCGTGAACGCCAGCGCCACCACCGCGATCGCGACGCCCGGCGGCACCAGGTACCACCACTTGCCGGCGCTGACCGCGCCCGCCTCCCGCGCGTCCTGGAGCAGCCCGCCCCAGGACACGACCGTCGGATCGCCGAGGCCGAGGAAGGCGAGGGTCGCCTCGGCGAGGATCGCGGAGGAGATGATCAGGGTGGTCTGTGCCAGCACCAGCGGCATCACATTGGGCAGCACGTGCCGGGACATGATGTGCCAGTGCCCGCCCCCGAGCGCCTTCGCCCGCTCGATGTAGGGCCGCGACTCCACGGCGAGGGTCTGCGCCCGCACCAGACGGGCCGTCGTCGGCCAGGTGGTGACGCCGATCGCCAGGATGATCGTGCCGATCGAACGCGACATCACGGTCATCAGCGCGATCGCGAGCACCAGCGTCGGCATCACCAGGAACCAGTCCGTGATCCGCATGATCACGGTCGCGTACCAGCCGCGGAAGTGGCCCGCGGTGATCCCGATGAGCGCGCCGATCGCGACGGAGAGCACGGCCGCGAGCAGCCCGACGAGCAGCGAGACCCGGGCACCCCACACCACGAGCCCGAGCAGATTGCGCCCGAACTGGTCGGTGCCGAGCGGGAATCGGGCGCTGGGGCTCTCCATCGGGCCGCCCGGCGCGTCGGTCACGCTCTGCACGTCGGAGCCGACGGTCAGCGGGGCGGTCAGGGCGATCAGCGCGAAGAGGGAGAGGGCGGCCAGTCCGAAGACACCCGCCCGGTGGGTGCGGTACTGCCGCCAGAAGCGGACGGCGGAGTGGCGGCGGCGCTGCCGGGCGAGGGTGCGCGGGCCCGTCGGCGTGCTCGCGGCGGCGTTCTCGGCCGCCGTGGATTCGGTTGTCATCGGCCCACCCGTGGGTCCAGCAGCGGATAGATCAGATCGGCCAGGGTGTTCATCACGATCACCGCCGAGGCGAAGACGAAGAACAGCCCCTGGACCAGTGGCAGATCGGGCACGCTCAGCGCCTGGTAGAAGAGCCCGCCCAGGCCCGGCCAGGAGAAGACGGTCTCGACGAGGATCACTCCCGCGACCGTCCGGCCGAGGTTGATGAAGATGAGGGTGACGGTCGGCAGCAGCGCGTTCGGCACGGCATGCCGACGGCGGACGAGATCGTCCCGAAGGCCCTTCGCGCGCGCCGTCGTCAGATAGTCGCTGCCCATCTCGTCGAGCAGCGCCGAGCGCGTGACCAGCAGGGTCTGCCCGTACTCGACGGCGACCAGTGTCACCACCGGCAGGATCAGATGGTGGGCGACATCGAGGACGTACGCGAAGCCCTCCTTGCCCCCCGACTCCATGCCGCCGGTCGGGAACAGGCCCGGGATCGGCCCCATGCCCACCGAGAAGACGATGATGAGCAGCAGACCGAGCCAGAAGGACGGGATGGAGTACAGCGTCAGGGCCAGACCGGTGTTGAGGCGGTCACTCGTGCCGCCGCTGCGCCAGGCGGAGCGGGTGCCGAGGAAGATGCCGAGCGCGGTGTACAGGACGAACGCCGTGCCGGTGAGCAGGAGGGTGTTCGGCAGCGCTTCGGAGATCTTGTCGATGACGGGGGCCCGGAACTGGTACGAGGTGCCCAGGTCGCCGGTGAGGGCCTTGCCGCAGTAGTCGGTGAACTGCTGCCACAGCGGCAGGTCGAGCCCGAACTCCTCGCGGTAGTGCGTGAGTTGCCCGGCGGAGACCTGACGGCCGCCCGTCATGTACTTCACCGGATCGCCGGGGATGAGCCGGAAGAGGAAGAAGCTGGTGACGAGGACGGCCAGCAGCGAGACGGCCGCGCCGCCCAACTTGCCCGCCACATACCTCAGATACGCGGTGGTGGTGTGCGCCCGTGGCCCGCGGACCGACGGCCCGGCCTGGGCCGGACCGTCGGTCGCCTCGACCAGCGAGGGTGTTGCCTCAGCGGTCATGAACTACTCATTCGCTCGTACGTTCATGGGGTCCCCGTGGGGGTCGGGCGACGGGGACGGCGGACGGGGAGGTCTACTCGCGGTCCTCGGCCGTGGCGCGGCGTCGCATCGTGAAGAACGCCCCGACGCCCACGAGAACGACGACGCCCGCGACGATGCCGATGATGACGCCCGTCGAGCTCGATCCGTCGGAGGACGCACCGGAGGCGTCGGCCGGAACCGCCGACCACCAGCTCCAGTAACCGTCCTGGCCGTAGATGTTGCCCGCGGCCTTGGGCATCGTCTCGATCGACTTGATCTGGTCGGTGCGGTAGGCCTCGACCGCGTTCGGGTACGCCATGACGTTCATGTACCCGGTGTCGTAGAGCCGTGACTCCATCTGTTTGACGATGTCCGCCCGCTTGGCGGTGTCGTACTCGGCGAGCTGCTGGTCGTACAGCTCGTCGTACTTCTTGTCGCAGATGAAGTTGTCCGTCGCGCCCGTGTCCTTGGCAGTGGCGGGCAGTGCCCCGCAGGTGTGGATGGACAGCACGAAGTCCGGGTCCGGGTTGACGGACCAGCCGTCGAAGGCCAGGTCGTACTTGCCGGCCAGCCAGGGGTCGGTCACGTTGTCGAGGCAGTTGAGAGTGACGCCGATGCCGAGCTTGCCGAACCACTCCTTCACGTACTGCCCGACCGCCTTGTCGTTCGGGTCGGTGGCGTGACAGAGGATCCGGTAGTCGATCGGCTTGCCGTTCTTCTCGACACGCTTGCCGTCGGCGTTCTTCTTGTAGCCCGCCGCGTCGAGGAGCTGGGCCGCCTTCGCCGGGTCGTACGCGAGCTCCTGGCTCGCCGACGGCTTCCAGTGGTACGTGGAGAAGCGCGGCGGGATGTATCCCTCGCCCTCGACGGCGTGGCCCTGGAAGACCTTGTCGATGAGGGTCTTGCGGTCGATCGCCATGAAGAGCGCCTGGCGCACCTTCTGGTTCAGCAGCGACTCGGCGCCGTCACCGAAGTGCTTGCCGTCCTTGGCCTGGGCGCCGGGGTTGGTGGCGAGGGCGTAGAAGCGACGGCCCGGAGCGTCGTTGACCTTGATGTTCGGGTCGCCCTTGAGGGACGCCGCCTGGGCGGGGGTCAGCGCGGGGGAGCCCGCGACGAAGGAGACCTCGCCCTTGCGCAGGGCGGCCACCGCGGCGTCCTGGTCCTTGAAGTACTTGAAGACCAGCTCGTCGAACTTGGGGGCGCCGCGCCAGAAGGTCTTGTTCGGCTTCAGCCGCACATAGCTGTCGGCCTTGTAGTCGGTCAGGACGAACGGCCCGTTGCCGACGATCGGGAAGCTCTGGTCGTTGTTGAACTTCGAGAAGTCCTTGACCTTCTCCCAGATGTGCTGGGGGACGATCGGCACATCGAGCGCGCCCATCGTGGCCTGCGGCTTCTTCAGCTCGATGACGAGCTGGGTGGGGCTCGGGGCGGTGACCTTCTTGAAGTTGGTGACGAAACTGCCGTTGGCGGTGGCCGCGCCCTGGTCCGTCATCATCTTGTTGAACGTCCACGCCGCGTCCGCGGCGGTGGCCTGCCGGCCGTCCGACCACTTGGAGTTCGAGCGGATCGTGTAGGTCCAGGTGAGCTTGTCGGCGGACGGCTCCCACTTGGTGGCAAGGCCCGGGACGGTGTGGTTGTCCGCGGGGTCGTAGTTGGTCAGGTACTCGTACATGAGCCGGTGGATGCTCGTACTGAGCAGGCGCGAGGCCAGGAACGGGCTCAGTGAGTCGACGCTCTGCGCGACCGCGACGGTGAGGACCTTCTTGCTCTCCTTGGCCTGCTTGCTCCCCTTGGCCTGGGCCTGTTGCGGGGCCGGGTTGAGCGGGGTCGCGAGACCGGCGGTGAGGGTGAGCGCGGCGGCGGCTGCGGCGGCGAGGAGCCGGGGGCGCAGACGTCCTCTGTTGGGCTGATCGTGTCTGTTCATGGGTCGGTGACCTCGCGTCATCGCTCGCACAGGGATGGCTGGTTGACCTACTGGATCAGGGTGATCGGGGGACGCCGGCGGGATTGATGTGTGTGTCTATCAGCGGCGGTCTCGGCGCGTCAACGGCGCGCGAACCCCGTGTGGCCTGCGGAAATAACGAGTTGGCGCGGATTTTTCGCTCATTGGTTCAGACCGGTGAAGCCCTCCTGGCCAGGGGGTGACGCCCTGTTTCCTGCCGGGACACGCGAAGGCCCGCACCCTGGAGGAAGGGCGCGGGCCTCGGCGAGAAACGGTGCCCCTGAAGGGCCCGATCGGGCTACTGATGTCCGGTTGTCGACGTCCGGCTTCGATGTCCGGTTACTGCTGTGGGGGTGCGGGCGGGGGAGGGGTCTGAGGGGGCTGGCCCTGGTACGGCGGATAGGGCTGGCCCGGCTGACCCATCTGGCCCGGCTGACCGGGCTGGCCCGGGTGGAACTGCTGGCCCGGCTGCGAAGGCTGGGGAGGCCCCGGATAGGGCTGGCCGGGCTGCGGTGGCCCCGCGTACGGCTGGCCCGGCTGCTGAGGGTGGGGCTGCTGCCCCGGCATCGGTGCTCCTGGCGCGCCTTGGCCCTGCGGGTAGGGGTACTGACCCGGCATCGGCGGGGCGGCCACCGGCGGCGGGTTGCCGTCGTTCGTCCACAGCCCGTGCGACTGCTGGTGCCGCACGATGTCCTCGGCGACCATCGCGGACAGGTTGAAGTACGCCTCCCGCACCTTGGGCCGCATCATGTCGAGGTCGACCTCGGCGCCCGCGGCCAGATGCTCGTCGAACGGCACGACCACGACACCGCGGCAGCGCGTCTCGAAGTGGCTGACGATGTCCTCCACCTTGATCGTCTTGCCGGTCTCGCGCACCCCGGAGATGACGGTGAGGGACCGCGAGACCAGATCCGCGTACCCGTGCGCCGACAGCCAGTCCAGCGTCGTACTGGCACTGCTGGCACCGTCGACGGACGGCGTGGAGATGATGATGAGCTGGTCGGCGAGGTCGAGCACCCCGCGCATGGCGCTGTACAGCAGACCGGTGCCCGAGTCGGTCAGGATGATCGGGTACTGCTTGCCCAGCACGTCGATCGCGCGCCGGTAGTCCTCGTCGTTGAAGGTCGTGGAGACGGCCGGGTCGACGTCGTTGGCGATGATCTCCAGACCGGAGGCGGCCTGCGAGGTGAACCGCCGGATGTCCATGTACGAGTTCAGGTACGGGATCGCCTGCACGAGGTCGCGGATGGTGGCCCCGGTCTCGCGGCGCACCCGGCGCCCGAGCGTGCCCGCGTCCGGGTTGGCGTCGATCGCCAGGATCTTGTCCTGTCGCTCGGTGGCCAGCGTGGAGCCGAGCGCGGTCGTGGTCGTCGTCTTGCCGACACCGCCCTTGAGGCTGATGACGGCGATCCGGTAGCACGACAGCACCGGCGTCCGGATCAGCTCCAACTTCCGCTGCCGCTCGGCCTCTTCCTTCTTCCCGCCGAGCTTGAACCGCGAGGAGCCGCCGGAGGGGCGACCGCTCTTGGCCTTCTGCTTCTTGTTGTTGAGCAGCCGGTCGGAGGACAACTCCACCGCGGCCGTGTACCCGAGCGGGGCGGCGGCCGGGTTGGTGGGCTGACGCTGGTCGTGCTGGATGGGCTGCGGCCAGGCGGCTCCGGTACGGGGGTCCACCGGCGGCTGGGGCTGCGCCTGCTGCGCTTCTGGCTGCGGTCCCGGATGGGGCTGCTGCGGGAAGCCGTAGCCACCCTCCTGGGGCGCGTTCGGAGCCGGGGGCTGGGGGAAGCCGTAGCCCGACTGCGGGCCGGGGGCCTGCGGTGCGGGGGGCTGGGGCTGGTTGGCCTGCGGTGCGCCGGTCTGTGGCGCGGTGGCCTGCGGTGGGGTCGGCTGGGGAGCGGGCGCGCCCGTCTGGGGGAATCCGTAGCCGCTCTGCTGCGGTCCCGGCTGGGGCGGGACGGGGGCGCTCGGCTGCGGGAACCCGTAACCGGTCGGCGGGGCCGGGGGGTTGGGCGCGGCGGGAGCCGGAATCCCGGGATGCGGGAAGCCGTAACCGTCCTGCGGCGCGGGGGGCGCGGGTACGGGAGCGTCGGCGACCGGAGGGGCCACGGGGCCCGGCGCGGGCGGCGTGCCCTGCGGATGCCAGGCGGCGGGCGCGGGCTGCGGAGCCTGCGGCTGGAACGGCGGCTGCGGCTGGGCAACCGGCTGTTGCGGCGGGACCGTCGGCTGGGCCGTCGGCTGGGCGGGCGGCGGTCCCGGGTGGGGCTGCTGCTGAGGCTGCTGATGGGGGAAGCCGTAGCCACCCTGCTGGGGCGGCAGGGGCGGCTGTCCCTGCGCGGCGGTCGGCTGCGGCGGGACGGTCGGCTGTCCCTGCGCGGCCGAGGGCTGCGGCGGGACGGGTGCCTGTCCCTGCGCGGCCGTCGGCTGCGGCTGCTGAGGGGGCCCGGGCTGCGGTGGCACGACCGGCTGGGGGGAGGGCCACTGGGCCGCCGGGGCCGGGGCTGCGGGCTGGTAGGCGGGCGGCAGCGGCGGCAGTCCGCTCTGCGGCATCGGTGGGGGAGCCCAGGCGGGTGCGGCCGTCTGCGCGGCCTGCGGTACGTCGGTCCCGGCGTCCGGCGAGGTGTCCGGCGCGATGTGCTGGGGCCAGTCGTCGAAGTCATCGGCTTCGTGCGCCGCCGCGTCCTGGGAGACGGGGGCCTCGGGAGCGGAGTCCTGAGCCGCGGTCTCCGCCGTCGCGGCGGCAGCGGGCGGCTCGCCCTCCGTGTCAGTGGCCCCCTCGGCCCCCTCGACGTCGCCGTCAGAGGCACCCGCGGGTTCCTTGAGGCCACCAGCGGCCGCGGCTTCGGCGCCCTCGGAGTCGTCGTCGCCCGCGTCGGCCGGAACCTGAGATGACTCGACCTCACCGTGCGGGCCGTCTTCACCACCGGTCGGGTCCGTCAGGTCGGCTCCGACGTCCGTGGGCTCCTGCCCGTGTCCCGCGGCGGAGTAGGCGGCGTCGGAGCCGTCGCCCACGGGGCTGTTGTCGGAGCCGTCGCCCGCAGCGGCGGCGCCGGTGCCGTCGTGCTCGCTCGTGCCCGCGTTCGCGCCTTCCGCCGGCGAGGGCGCTTCCCCGCCTGCCGCGACCTCACCGGAGGCCTCGGCGGACTGCTGCTCCCCGGCCGGCACGGCGGGCGCGCTCAGCTCGAAGTCACCGCCGGTCGTGTCCTCGCCGTCCGGTCCGTCACCGACCGGCGCGCCCTCGGCGACAGCGGCGTCCCCGGTCGGGCCTGCGGACGTTTCCTCGGCGGCTCGGGCCGCGGCCTCCCGCTCCGCGAACTCACGCTTGAGCGCGGCGGCGGAGAACCGCATGGTCGCGCCGCTCTCGATGTCACCGTTCCCGAGACCCGCCTCGTCGGCCGGTACGGTCGGCGGCGTCCAGGCGGGCTGTGGTCCGGACGCGGGCACGGCCGGAGGCACCGGTGCCGTCGGCGGAACGTGCGCGGCCGGAGGAACCGGTGCGGCCGGGTCGAACGACACCGGCGGAGTGGACGGCGCGGGAGGAGCCGGGGGAGGTGGGGTCGGCGAGGCCTGGGCCGAATGGCCCGACGCGTTCTGCGTGTACCAGGCGGGCGGCGCGTAGTCGATGGTGAACTCGCCCGTCGCCTCGACGGCGGACTCCGCGTCGGACTGGTCATCGCCGGGTGTGGCCCAGCCCCCGCGGATCCCGTCCCGATCGCTGTTCACAATTCCTCCTGGTGTGGTCAAGCACCCTCAATGCCGTGCTGACGCGACCGTTCGCTTCGCGTCTGTCTTCGCGTCTCTTCGTGCGAAGCGCGGGCGGGTCCGTCGACGGGTGGGTCGAGGGATACGGGTCGCGCCCGGTCCCAGCCTAATCACCACGAGCGCCACGACGGCAGGCCCGTCCGCCCCTCCGCACGGGTCCGCTCCGTCACACCTTGCCCAGAAGCGGAGTACGCACGCATCAAGGGAGTCGACAAACCGGGCAATCGTGGTGAACGAACCGGGCACGACAAGGGGGAAATCGTTCCCAAAGGTCCAATTGCGGACCGATGTTGAGGCGGCGACGCTCGGGGGCGCTCGGTCAGTCCATCCTGCGCGGCGTACCGAACAATCCGGTCTCGGCGTCCGTGGGCTGAGTCATCACGTACTGGCGGTCGCGGTCGGCGCACCAGAGCGTGACCCCGTCGGCGAGCGTGGGCAGTGAGTCCACATCGCCTCGGGGCAGCGCCAATGCCCGCCCTATTTCGGCGGCTTCGTCCGGTGAGACCCGCTGTACGCCAACGAGTCGCGCCTGCCGCAGCAACCGGGGGGCCACCGGGCTGAGATACGGCAACAGCGTCAGTACCGACTGCCAGGGGCCGGAGACCACGCGCCCGCGCGGCGGCCGCATCCCGCAATCGCGCACCACCAGCACCGGGTTGCCGGCCGAGGAGCCCTGCGGCGGAACCCGCCCCACGTCGTGCACGCTCATGCCGTTCTGCCCGCCGCCCATGGCGTGCACCATCTGCATCCAGGCCGGCGCGCGCCCCGTCTCCACGGCCACGCGCGCCCCTGTGGCCGCCGCTCTCAGTGCGAGCACCTGCGCGGTCCAGAGGCCGCCGATCAGGACGACGTCGTACGGCGTCGGCCGGTTGAGCCCCAGCACGGCGGGCTGCCCCTCGGCGTCCACCCCGATGACGACCCCGTCGTCCCCGATGGGCAGCGCGAGCGAGTCGACCTGCTCCACGGACAGCGAGTGCCGCCCGTGCCGAGGCCCGAGCAGCCCGAACCCGCTGCGCAGACGCCCACGCCCCGACTCCGGGACCGAGCCGGAGGAGTCGGCCGATCCGGGCCCCGCAGCTCCACGAGCCCCCGGATCCCCCGAAGCCCCGTACGGTCCCGAAGCCCCGAACCCGCCCGAATTCCCGTTCCCGTACGCACCGGAGGCGGTGGCTCCACCTGTGGTCATGGCCATCAGCGAACACCCCCGAGAGGCAGCGTGGCGAGCACGCCGGGCAGCTGCTCGCGATCGAGCCGGGCCAGCCCCGTGCCGGCCTGGCGGGCGGCGTGCTCCAACGAGCGGCGTGCCGCGACCAGTTCGTCGTCGCTGCGGCCGGTCACCCGCATGTGCCCGCACAGCGACACTTCTTGGCGCTCTCCGCGCCGCAGCGTCAGGCTGAAGGTGGTGGCCAGCGCGGGCACGGCCGTGAGCAGCGCGACGAGTTGCGGCAGGGAAGGCCCGCCGCCACCGCCCAGTTGGGGCCAGCGCCGCACCCAGTACGTCGTGTGTCTGCGGTTGTCGCAGCGCCAGCTGCGGCCGGACTCCTCGGTCCGCCGTGCCGGCAGGTCGGTGCGTCCCGCCTCGGCCGTCACCAGAGGGTTGGCACACGCCGAGGTCGCCACCGCGGCCGTCAACTCCTCCTCATTGAGCACCGTGGTACGAAAACCCGCCCCCGTGAGCCGACTCGCGAGGTGGTCCGCGGCGCGCACGACGCACTTCTGCGCGCCGACGAGTCCACCCCCGCGCGCGGCCACCGCCTCCGGGCACAGCTCCGGATCGAGCTTCAACGCGATCCAGGTGATGCGCACGGCGGGTGCCCCGGTCTGCTCCTGGAGCGGCGCGTAGTTGCTGACGGCCACGGACTGCTGTGGCAGGTGCAGCGCGGGCGCGGGCTGCGTGTGCAGCACGATCTGCGCCGACTCCAGATGGATGTCGTCCACGTCCAGCGTGTCCCGCACGAGTCCCAGGGGGAGCGGCTGCCGGCTCCGCTCGGCGCGCAGCGCGGTCGCGTCGGCCTCCACCTGAAGGACGGCGGTCACGAACGTACCGTCCCCGATCATGCCGACGGGCCGTCGGTCCCGCGCGCTGTACGCGGAGGTCCGCAGGCCTGGATCGCACTCCACGGCGGGGGCGAGACCGGGCTCCGTCCCGGGCGGTATCGGCGTACTCGCCGCGCGCCGCTGCCGCGCCCGCAACGCCCGTGCCGTGGCGAGCCATTCGGGCAACGAGCGGCCCCGGCGCCGTACGAAGGCGAGGAGGACGAGTGCGACCGCGACGACAGCGGCCGGCATCAGCGCGAACGGACCGACGATCCACCCGACGAGCAGCGCGGCGGCGGCGATTTCCAACAGAACGATCCGTTGCAACCGGAACGACCCCGACTGCCCGGGACGCACCTTGAGATGCAGCGCCCCCGTCTGTCCCTGCGCCCGCGCGGGCGGCGCGGACCGCTGCGACCGGGGTGCCGAGGAGCCCTGCTCCCGCGACCGGTCACGCGACCGGAACCGCGTTCCGGAAGCCATCACTGCATCCCCCCGTTTTCCTCACAACTCGTTGGAACAACGCCACCACACAGGGCCCTTGAGGGCCCCGATACCCTACCCGCTCCACAAGACCGATCCCTTACCAGGCATAGTAGGGGGCCGGTCTGACAACGGAGGGCGGGGGACGGTGTACCCCCCAGCGCCGCCAGGCGATACACGGGGAGAAACAGGCACACATGGCATCTCGGCGGGACCAGCTCAACGCCTACACCTTCGCGAAGCGACGCATGCTCGCGTCCTTCGTCCAGTCGTCTCCCGACGGTTCGGAGGAAGGGGCGCCGCGCCCGTTGCGTGCCGTGCTGCCGGGCACCCTCGTCGGCGTGATCATCATGGCCGCGTTCGGGGCGTGGGGGATGTTCAAACCGACCGCCCCGCAAGGCTGGAACGCCGTCGGCGAGAAGGTGATCATCGCCAGCAAGTCCACCACCCGTTACGTGGTCCTCAAGACCGACGGCAAGGTCCAACTGCACCCGGTCCTCAACATGGCGTCCGCGAAGCTCCTGCTCAAGACGGGCAAGGGTGACGTCGTCACCGTCGACGAGTCCATCCTCGACAGGGGCACCATCCCGCGCGGGGTCACCATCGGCATCCCCTACGCCCCCGACCGGCTTCCCGCCGCGTCCGAGGCGGGCTCCGCGAAGCGCTGGGCCGTCTGCGAACGCCCGAGCGCGGGCGGCAGGTCCATCCAGAAGGCCGCGTTCGTCCTGGCCTCACGCGACATGGACAAGACCGAAGGAAGCAAGCAGAAGCTGGCGGGCGGCGAACTGCTGTACGTCGTAGGCCCGGACAAGACCCGCTACATCGTCGACGCGAGCGGAACGTCGTACGAGGTCGACAAGAACGACGAGTTGCTGCTGCGCACGCTCGTCGGTTCCGGCCGCGAACCGCAGCGGGTGTCCAAGGAGTGGCTGGAGACCCTGCACCCGGGCGACCCCATCACCTTCCCGAAGGTCGAGGGGCAGATCGGCACCGCCGCCGGTGTCCAGGGCAGCCTGTCCGCCGAGGCGAACAAGGTCGGCATGGTGCTCAAGGCGCCCAACGGCGCGAGCGAGCAGTACTACCTCGTCGAGCAGGGCAAGGTGGCTCCTGTCTCGGACTTCACCGCCAAGCTGCTTCTGAATAGCAGCGACCTGGTCGGCCTCGGCCAGGCCGGCACGGCTCTCGACGTCAGCGCCGGAGCCTTCGTGCCCAGTACGGCCGGGTTCGCCGCGGACCACACCTGGCCGAGCCGCATGCCCGTTCCCGTCAACGAGGCGGACGCGTCGGACGGGCACCGCAACACCGTCTGCAACGTCCTGCGCGACGTCGACAAGGGCAAGGGCAGGACGACGCTCAGCACTTGGGCGGGCACGGATTTCCCGGCCACCCTGCCGACTGGGTCCTCCAGCGCGTACGTCACGCCTGGCTCCGGGCAGCTCTACCGTCAGTTCCAGGGCGAGGAGACCACGGCGGGCGGTGTCTTCCTGGTCACCGACACCGGACTGCGCTACGCGATGCAGTCCAACGACGACAGTGCCACGAACGACGCGGGCATCGGCACCACGGCCAAGGAGCGCAAGCAACTCGAGCAGGAGGCCCGCCTGGCCCAGATCAGCCTGGGTTACTCCGACGTGGACCCGGCGCCCATCCCGGCTGCCTGGTCCCAGTTCCTGCCCACCGGCCCCCGTCTGTCGACATCGGCGGCACGCCAGCCGCAGGGCTCGTAGGGGGAGTCCATGTCGTACGCACCGGCCGCAAGGCCTCTTCGTACCGTGGTCGTCATGGCCGCGACGCTGCTCGCTTCCACAGCCACCGTCGCCCTCGCACCGCTCGCGGCCGCGGACACGTCCACGGACCAGTGCACCTTCCCGAACAAGAAGTACGCGGGCCGCCCTTGGGCGCTGCAACGCGTCCTGCTGGACGAACTGTGGAGCCAGTCAAAGGGCAAGGGCGTACGGGTGGCCGTGATCGACACGGGCGTGGACGTGAAGAACCCGCAGCTCACCCACGCCGTGGACACGGCGGCCGGTCTCAACCTCCTCCCGAAGAAACTGAAGGACGACAACGGAGACCCGATCCCACGCGGCAAGGAGAACGGCACGACGGACACCGTCGGCCACGGCACCCGCGTGGCGGGCATCATCGCGGCCCGGCCCATGTCCGGCACCGGATTCGTGGGCCTGGCTCCCGAATCGACGATCATCCCCATCCAGCAGAACGACGCCGAGGGCCACGGCACGGCGGAAACGCTCGCCACGGCCATCCGGGACGCGATCCGGGCCAAGGCCAACGTCATCAACATCTCCCAGGACACCTCGAACGCGGTGAAACCGGCCCCGGACCTGCAACGGGCGGTGAACGAGGCACTGGCCGCCGGCATCGTGGTCGTGGCCTCGGCGGGCAACGACGGCCTGGGTGGCAACGACAAGGACACCTATCCGGCCTCGTACCCCGGCGTCCTGGCGGTCGCCGCCTCGGACCGCAACAACGAACGCGCCTCCTTCTCGCAGTCCGGCGACTTCGTGGGCGTGGCGGCCCCCGGTGTGGACATGATCTCCACCGTCCCCAAGGGCGGTCACTGCTCCGACAACGGCACCAGCTTCTCGGCCCCCTACGTCGCCGGAGTCGCCGCTCTGATCAAGGCGAAGCACCACGACTGGACCCAACAGCAGATCGTGGCCCAGATCGAACAGACCGCCGAACGCTCGGTGGCGGGCCACGACCGCCTGGTCGGCTGGGGAGTGGTCGACCCGGTCCGCGCCCTGACGGAGGACGACCACCCCGTCGAATCCCCCGACCCTCACGAGGGCCTCTCGAAGGCCGAGGCCCCGACCCCGGCAAAACTGCAACTGGGCGAAACCCCGGACGAACGGAACGCACGACTGGCTACGTATGTGGCCGTGGGGGCGGCGGTCTTGCTGGCGGGGCTCAGCGGGATGGCGGTGGCGGTGCGGGACGCGCGGCGGAGGAAGCGGCGGGTGGCGGGGGCGGAGTGACGGCCTGGGACATGGCTGTTCTCAACATCTCCGTTGCCTGGTCACCGACTTGACAGACATGAATCGCGGTCATCGAAAGGATTTCTCCGCGTGAGCTTCGGCCCACCTCCTTCCATGTACACACAGTCCGCTCTGACAGCGGACGGCATACAAAAGAAGCGCCGCCGGAAACTGTTCGGTGGCGTGGCAGCCCTCCTGATCGGGGCGCTGTGCGTGGGCAGTTGGCTCCTCTGGCACGGTGACGACTCGGCCGAGGCAGCCGGCAAACAGGCGGCCCCCGCGGAACAAGGCCCCTTGGACATCAGGGAGACGGTCGAGAAGCGACCCGCGAACGTAGCTGGACGTATGGCCTTCAGGTTCTCCGCCGATGACATGCAGGCCGGTGAATCGCACGCGCTGCCGGGCATGTGGGCGACGGACAAGATCCTTGCCAAAGGCATCAACAGAACCCTCGTGGGTTTCAAGATCGGCACGGATGCCCGCGCGGGCGACGAAGTCTGGAGCATCAAGTTCGCCGGACCGATCTGCGGCACGACGCGTCATGTGACTGCGGGGGACCGCACGGCAGTCCTCTTCCGGTCCGGTACCGGCAGCCGCGCGGTGTGCGACCGTGTGGCCTTCGTCGGCCTCGACACCGGCAAGAAGCTCTGGGAGGCCCGGTTCTCCACGCAGAAGGCCGCCTACGCGGACGCCACACCGAGTGTGACCATGTCGCGTGCGACGGTGGCCGTGGCGTGGGGCGGGGGCACGCGGGCGTACGACATGGACCAGGGGAAGAGCCTCTGGACGAACACCCCCGCTGAGGGGTGCAGGGACAGGGGACTGGCCGGCGGGCGCGCCCTGCTCGTCCGGACCGACTGCTTCGACGCGAAGACCACCGCCACCACTTTTCAGGTCCGTAAGGTCGACCCCCGCACAGGCAAGGTGAATTGGGCGTACCAGGTCGCCAAGGGCGTCAAGGAAGTCAACTTGGTGTCCGCCGAACCCGCCGTCCTCGCCGTGGCGGCAGGCGACGTCGAGATCACCGACCTGATCTCCCTCGACGAACAGGGCAAGTACCGCGCCACGATTCGCGTCGAAGGTGGCCACTACGTCGCCAAGTGTGTCGATGACGTGGACTACGGGGCGGTGGACGACTGCCCGTCGATGGTGGTTGGAGACGGCCAGGTCTTCCTGATGAGCAGGGAGGACCCTGACGGATCCATTGTGAACAACTCCAACTGGATCATCGGATTCGATCTGGCGACGGGGAAGACGGTCAAGAAGTTCGAGTCGGGCAAGGACCAACTGCTGTATCCCTTGCGGATGAGCGGCGATCAGCTCCTCGCCCTCCGCGAGAGCAGCGATCACATCACGCCCATGGCACTCGTCAGCCTGAACCCGCGGACCGGCAAGGAGACCCCGTACTTCTACTTCGATCTGCCCTCCGAAGCCTGGACGCTCACAGACCAGGAACTGAACGACGTCATCGTGCAGAACGGACGGATCTTCTTCGGCGCGAAGCAGGCGAACGGGCCGAGCAATGCCAAGGAGAAGGTCTGGGAGTGGCTGGTTCTCGGGGTGGGGAGCGCGGGGTAGATCGTCGAACGGGTGCCCGTCCGTTGCGAGTTCGCAATGGCTACACAGCAACGCCGAATGAGTAGGAGTACTCAGGTCCGTCGCCCTGTGGGCCACGTAGTGTCGAGTGGCGGCACGGGCTCAGGCGAGCGCGAGGGCGCGGTGAAGAAGCAGTGAAGCTTCGCTGGGCGGTAGCACAGCTGTTGCATATAGCAGTTGGGACTGTCATAGGAAGCGACTAGAGTGATGTCGTTGCGGATATGAACGCTTGAGGGGTGCAGTCGCCCGGAGCGGGCGACAAAACGGGGAGGGAAGGCGTCATGCTTCCTGCGGACATGACAGGTGGGGCGTCGCCAAGCACAGCTGCGGACCTGAAGGTCGGCGCCGGCGTGCTGATGACGTTCAAGCAGCGCATCGACAAGCTCTTGTCCGAGTTCGAGGACTCGGCGGGCAGCGCTTCCAAGGTGGGTGCGCACCGCGTCTCGCGCACTTCTCTCAGCGGGCACGGCAGCCCCTTCCATGAGGCTGACGCCCTGTTCACTCAGTACGAACAGGTTCACGAGCACATTACGCAGCTCTCCAAGACGCTGGGGCTCCAGATCGAGGCCATGGGCATCGCGACGCAGGGCGCGCAGAACGGCTTCGACAGCCTCGACGACGACCAGCGACGCCGTTTCTGGGAGATCCAGGTCGAGACCGACCGCCTGTACAGCGAAGCCCAGCAGGAGAAGTCCGGCGAGGGTGAGAAGAAGCTGAGCGACGCGAAGAAGTCCACGAAGGGACTCCAGTAGTGAGCGGGGACGACAAGGCGCCGAAGGAGCTGACTGACCAGCAGCGCGTCGACGTTCAGGTCGGCCAGGTCGACGCGGTGTCCGGTGTGTCGAACGTGATGCATGACGCGTTCGGATTCAAGCGCGTCCGCCTGCTGACGTACGGGAAGGTCACGGACTTCGAGGACCACAAGCTCAACGCCATGATCGACCTGGTCCATCAGGCGAACCCGGCCGATCTGGAGCACGCCGGCGAGACCTTGGCGAAGGCGAGCAAGGCGATCAACGAAGCCGCCGCGGAGCTGCGACGTCACCTCAAGCATGCGGGTGAGGACTGGCAGGGCGAGGCAGGCGAGGCGTTCCAGAAGTGGGGAGAGAAGCTAGCCACGCACACCGAGAGCCTGGCCACGTACGCCGACGGCGCCGGAGTGCAGGTCACGGCCGCTGCGACGGGGCTCGCATCCGTGCGCAGCTCGCTGCCGCCCCGGGACACCCGCCCTGCCCTCGACCAGAAGAAGCCAGGGCAGCTCCCGGTGCTCCAGCAGTTCGAGGGCAACAAGCAGTATGCCGAGGCGGTCCAGGTCGAGAAGGACCGGCAAGAGGCGATCAACCAGATGAATCGCCTCGCCTCCTTCTACTCGGTGTCCGGGTCCGAACTGGCGAAGCTGGAGAAGCAGGCCCCGCCGGCTTTTGAGCCGATGCCCAACGTGGGGGTGCCGATCGACAAGCCCACCGTTGGCGGGGCCTCACGCAAGGGTGTCGTCGACTCAACCTCGGGTTCGAGCCACCACGTCGTGACGAGTGTCGGCGAGAACAAACACGTCGATGTGTCCCAAGAAAGCTCCAGGAACAACCTTCCTTCCTCGGGACATCCGGCTGCGGACACGCATGTCGAACTGCATCGGCCCACTGTCGGTACAGAGATCGACAGTGTTGGCACGCTGCCGCCGGAAGTTGCGAAGCCGGCGCCGGTGGTTCCTCCTTCTGCTGCGACGGGTCCTAACGGACCTTCTGGGGGGACGCTTCCTCCCATGGGAACCGGTGCGGTACCTCCTGCCTTCGGAGGGTCGGTCGGGCGCGCCGGTGCATTTGGCGGGGCCACGGGCAGTAGGACCTCCGCATCGGCTCAAGGACGGGTCACCACCCCTGAGGGAGCCACTGCCGGAGGTCGCACAGGACGCGGCCCTGCGGGACCGATGGGCCGCGCTGCGGCGGTTGGCCAGCAGGGTGCCCGTGGGCCTGCATCTGCGACGGGCAGGTCGCCCATGGGACGGGGTGTCACCGGCGGCATGCCCAGAAGTGCGGGTACGACTGGTTCACGCACCGGCGGCACGCCGGGCGGGCGTGTGGGGGGCGTGCCCGGTCAGCCAGCGGCACGGACCGGCCCAGGAGCCACGGGTGCTGCGCGTACGGGCGGCGTGGTCGGTGGCAGGCCCGCTTCTGAAGCCGGCCCGCGTGCGACGGGTGCCAGGGTTCCGCGTGGCACGGTCATCGGCGGCGAGGGTGCACCCGGCGCTCGCGCAACGGGTGAAAGGCCGGGGCAGCGCGGAGTGGTCGGTGCGAACAACCCGGCGTCGGGCACGGGGCAGGGACAGTCTCAGCGCCGGTCTCCAGGTAATTCGGACGGTGTGGTCGGCGCGCCCGCGAGTCGGGCCGGCGGCAGGGGCAACGGAGCCGCGTCCGGTGGTTCTGGCCTGGTGTCCGGTTCCACGGAGGGCCGCAGCCCTGATCGTGCCGCCGGCCGGAGAACGCAGCGTCAACAGCACTCTGCCGAGGACAAGAAGCGCTCACGTGACGACGCGCGGCGCGGCGATGCGCCGTCGGCGACCGACTGACCGAAACGACCGAGGACGTACAGAAGCATGAAGTCAGGGACTGGCGTACGCCGTATGCGGGCCGCGCTGTGGGCCAGGCATGCCCGGAGACATGTGACCACCGTGGGCGCGACGCTGGGTGCTTTGGCCGTCATGTCTGTTGGGCTGGCCCCTGCCGCGGCTGCCGACGACATCCAGTCGCAGCAGTGGTACTTGGACGCGATGAACGCCCAGGGGCTGTGGAAAGTCAGCACGGGGAAGGGTATTTCGGTCGCTGTCGTCGACACCGGCGTGAACCCGGACACGAAATCGTTGAAGGGCCAGGTGCTGCCCGGAGTCGACGTCACGGGAACCACCGGCGATGAAACGGACGACTACACCGGTCACGGCACGTCGATGGCTGAGTTGATCGCAGGGACTGGCAGTGGCGACGGGCTCAAGGGAGTCGCACCCGGAGCCAAGATCATCCCGATCCGTACGGTGCTCCTCGGCATCGGCAAGAAGGGCGAAGAGCAGGGCGACACTTCCGCGAAGGCCATCCGAACGGCTGCTGATTCCGACGCGAAGATCATCAGCATGTCATTCGAAACGTTTTCTGCGTTCGATGGTGGACTTGAGGCCGTGCAGTATGCAGAGAGCAAGGGAAAGCTGCTCATCGCCGGTGTGGGTAACAGCGCCGATATCGCAAAGAACTACATCGGCTATCCCGCGAAATACCCCGGCGTGGTCGGAGTCTCGGCGATCAACGAAAACGGCGAGGTAGCCAAGTTCTCGCAGGACGGCGCGTACGTAGACCTTGCCTCGCCGGGCGTGGACGTACCGACCTGGTGTGACAAGACGTTCAAGTCCTACTGCCCTCAGGCGAGTGGCACCAGCCAAGCCACCGCCATCACCTCCGGCGCCGCCGCCCTCATCTGGTCCGCCCACCCCAAGTGGACCGCCAACCAGGTCCTTCGCGTGATGATCGACACCGCCGGCCGGGACTGGCCGAAGAGCACCCCGAGCCGATACCTCGGCTACGGAACGATCCGGCCGGCGCAGGTTCTCCTGAAGGGCAAGGGAGATCCCGGACCCGCCGACGTCGATCCCGTCACCAACAAGAAGACGCCCGGCCTCTCCGCCGGCACCAGTGCCTCGCCCTCCACATCCGCGTCAACCTCGTCACAGCCCCCGAAATCCACTTCAGGTGGCCTGACTTCAGCGGCAGGATCAAGCTCGACATCGTCCGGCGGCAACACGCTGTGGGTGGCTCTCGGAGCAGTAGCGGCGGTGGTGGTGATCGGAGGCGGCGGCTTCGCTGTGTTCCGTGCGCGCCGCGGCAATTGAGGGCCCTCTGTACGGTTCGACCCATTTTCAGGCCAGGTTCCGCTTCCCACCTTGTGGCGATGCGTAACTCGGTAAGTTGCATTGACAGTCCAGGAAGGGAAGCTCAGTCATGGCAGATGGTCAGCGGCTATCAGACGCCCAAGTAGTCAAGCTCGAAAAGGACATCCTTCTCAAGTTCGAGTCGATCAAGGGGCAGGTCCACCGCCTTCAGGGCACCATCGACAATCTCGAATCCGGACAGTGGAAGGGCATCGGTGCCGGTGCCTTCAACACCAAGCAGTACGAGATCAACACGTCCCTGGTGCGGATCGGCAACGTCCTCACCAAGTTCCTGGAAGCGATGACCGCCACCCGGAAGATCAAGGACGGCACGGAGGACGAGGTCCGGTCGGCCGTGCAGAGCATCAACGTGTTCGACGGTGCCCCGAAGTCGAGCCTCAGCGGGTTCTGAGTCCGACTTGTCCGGGCTCGCAGGTCGGGCCCGGTGAGACGACATGACGAATGAAATGGAGTAGGCATGGCCGGCAACAGCCACGATGAACTCGTAGTCAAGTACGGGGCCCTTGACGCCGCGGCCACCGAAATCGGTAACCAGGCCAAGCAGCTTGAGCAGGACCTGGAAGAGATCAAGAAGATGGTCGCCAGCGTGGCCTCGGGCTGGGAGGGCGAGGCCCACAACATGTACAAGCAGCAGCAGGCCGTGTGGGACAAGGAAGCGCGCGACATCCACCAGGCTCTGGTGGCCATCGCGCAGGTGGTCGGCCGCGCCGGCGGCGATTACCACGGCGGCGACAAGAAGGCCGCCAGCTACTACATGTAGGGCAGGTCGATACGGGCCGACGGGGTGGGCACGCACGGGAGGTGCCCACCCTGTTCTGCGTTCTCGCTCACATCAGACGCACTTGTTCTTCTCCTGGATCTGTTTGGTGTAGTCGGCGATCAGACGCTTCATCGTCGCGGCGTCCTCGAGGTCGGGCGCAAACACCTGCATGACGGTGAACAAATACTGATCCGGATGGGTCGAATCACTGCAGCCTTCGGCTTTCCCGACCGCACCGGTTCCTGAGTAAAGATATCTTTTGTCATCTGTCACGGTCCCGGGGGCGACCTGTGCATGCACGGCAGCAACGTCCATGACGGTGCCGTCCTTCTCCCACCACAACTGACCTGCAATCATGGCGACTTTGCCATCGATGCTGATCTTGCATCGCTCGGTTCCACCGTTGGGCGACTCTTGTTGTGTGGAAATTTTCTTTCCAGCCGGCAAGAAGGGAGACACCAGGTCGGATTTCACGGTGACGCCGCACAGGGATTTTGGCAGCGCATACTCCCGCACCTCTTCTGTCGAGCAGCCGGACAGCGCGATTCCCATGGCGACGGCCGTCGCCAGGAAAGCGACTCTCCTGGGTGTCGGTGAGGATCGGAGACGAGAGTACTTCAAGGTCGCATGCCTCTCTGGACAGTGTGAATGGTGTTCGAGGTCCGAGTCCGATGCCCGACGTCTCGACGTCTCGACGTCAGACATCCGTCTTGAGGTCCGGTGCCATGGCGATGACATTCGTCCCGGACGCGTTGAATCCGCGTTGTGCGCCATCGCGCGCCCATTCCCCGACGTCCGGGAGATCGGTCCGGTTGTGGTTCTTCGCCGCAGCCTCGGCCGCCTTCTCGGTGTACTTGCTGTTGCTGTCCAGGCCGGACTCCCAGTGCTCGCCCATAACAGGGCCGGCATCGTCCTTGGCCTTCCCCTCGGCGTCCTTGAAGAGTTCCTCCAGGACCATGCTCGTCGCGGTGCCCGCGATTCCGCCGGCCGCCGCCCCGCCGGCAGGACTGGTGATGAAGGTCGTACCGACGCCGGTGATGGTGCCGACGGTTCCGGAGATCGCGTTCTTCCACTGAGCCACCGAGTGCTCGTAGGCCTTGTCCTTCTCGTCGGCCTCACCCGCGACGACTTCCGCGCGGCCTTGCGCAAGGGTTCCCGAGACTTCGCCGGACCCTTTCGCGATCTGCTCGACCACGAATTGCGGGTTTTTGGCGTAGCGCTGGTCCTCGGGGAGATCGGGATTCAAGTGGTATTCCATCAGGTTGGCCATGTAGGCCTTCTGGCCTACTTCGACCGCTGCGTACCCCTCGGGATTCTGTCCGACGGTGAACAGGAATCGTGTCACGTCCCGATGATTGAACTCGGCCTCAGAGCCGGCGATCGGGAAGAGCCGATCGGTGTCGTCGTCTCCGTCATCGGTCATGGCTCGGTTGAGGTCCGGAAGGTACTCCGACGCGATCTGCCCGATGCTGTCGCCCATGAACCCGTGTTTGGTGACGCGCTCGTTGTCGTCCGAAATGGAGGCGACGAGGCTCTCCATCAGCTTCGTCTGCTCCGGGTTGTGCGAAGGCGTGTCGAGTGTCGGCAGCTCACCCGCCGGGTGCCCCGTGGTCGCGGCCTCCAGAGCCAGCGCCAGGTTGTTCCGACCCGCGATGCCGGCATCGCCCTTGTCGTCCTGGTCCTGCGGCCAGGCACGCTCCTCGAAGAGGTAGTCGAAGTTGGACAGGGCCTTCTTGTGGTCCTCGTCCTTGCCGATGAACTGGTCGTTGAAGAACTCGGTGGCCGCGTCGGGGCTGTTCGACAATGCCTTCAAGTAGCCGGTCATCGGGTCGTAGCCGCCGTCGGTCCCCGTACGGTTGAGGTCCGGGTCGAAACCCATCTGCTGCCAGGCGACGTGCTGACCGTTGTGCGTCAGCTTCCGCTCCGTGTCCATCAGTTTCTTGCCGTAGTCGCCAAGAAACTGGTCGTCGTAGTCGCCCCAGCGCATGAAATTGCTCATGACCTGGACGCCGAACGGGAACCCACCACCCCTGCCGACGGGCTTGTCGCCGAGGTCCACCATCTGGCGCTTCCACTCCGTCATGGCCGCGGTGTCGCTCTGGGTGGCGGTGGCGAGGGTGAGGCCGATGTGCTGCTGCAGATCGTCGAGTTGCTCGCGCCTCGCCCGGAACAGCTCAGGGTTCGTGGTCGGCTCGGTGAGCTTCGTCCAGAACTCAAGCGTCCCCTTGGCGCCGAGTCCGGTGGCGAAGCGCTCCGCGAACAGGTCGTCGTTCGCGTACTTCTTCAGGCCGGCATCGAGTCTGTCGAACTCCGCAACGGTGAGGTCCTTCGGATCCTTCTGTGCCAGCTTGGCGAGTTCATCGGCTTCCTTGACGGCATCAGCCGCCGAGTCCCGGTCCGCATAGCCGGCGTCGGAGAAGCCGAGCCGGCTCTGGTCGACGAGGGCCTGTAGCACCGTATTGGCCGAGTTGTCGCTCTCCGTCGCGGCATTGAGGATCTTCTGGACCTCGTCCCGCAGGGCGGTGACATCACTCGCGTCGTGTTCGGGAACTGTCGTCCCCTTCGCGGCCCGGTCCGGGTGGATGTTCATCGTGACCGTGAATTCGCCACCCGTGGTGGACACCACCGTCAAGTTCTTCTTCAGGCCTCGCTCAATGGCCGCGTTGAGCTTCTTCTGGTAGTCCTTCAGCTCGCCGAGCGTGTCCCTCAGGATGTTGCGGATGGACGTCGCCTGGGTGTGGGCATCCGCGAACTCGCCGGACGTCTTGCCGATGAACTCCTTGGAGACGGTGGCGTTCACGCCCGCCCAGTTGGCCTTGTTGGCCGCGCTCCTGAGGCCCTTGTCGGCGGACTCCTTCAGGTCGTCGAGGTCACGGATCATCGTCGTCCAGTCCTCCACGGCGTCGTCGAGGAGTGTGAAGTCGGCGAATCGAAGGGCTTCGAGGTCCATCAGTTCTTGTCCTTCTTCTCACCCGAGCCGCCGTACACCGGGTTCTTCTTGCCGGGGTCACCCACACGCTCGTCGAAGCCTGCGTCCAGCACGTCGATGCTGCTCATCTGCCGCCGGATGTAGTGGTCGTCGCCCGCGTGCAGTTTCTTGGTGACCTGCATGTGGTTCGAGATGTGCGCGCACGCGTCCCTGAGGGACGACAGCTGTTCGTCCCAGCGGGTCGACACGTGCTGGAGTCCGCCACCCAGCGCGAAGCCTTGTGTGGAGAGGTTTCCCGCGGCCTTGTCGCTGCTGGGGACCGCCCTGCGTCCCTTGCTCCACAGGTCGTTGTACAGCGTGAACGCGTGGTCGCCGATCTTCGCCAGATCGCCCTCGCGCACAGTGAGATCGCCGTACTGACTGGGATCCGCGGTGTTGCCCCCGCCGCCCGCGCCGGGCTCCACCTGGTTCAGCTGCATCTGTGCCGACTGGCGCTCCGCCGCCTGTGACTTCAGCTGTTCCCACTCGTCCCACGCCATGCGTTCGGATCACTTCCCCGTGTCCCCGTGAAGCCCGTCCTCCGGACGGGATCGCTACGTCGAATCCGTCGAACTACAAACTGGCCGGATTCGTGAGCTTGAGTCAAGGAAGTCTAAATAGCTCACCATGATCTCCACAACATGGCGCATGTCTCTGGAGGGCTGAGGTGACCGGGCCCATGACCGTCGCTCGTGCGATGCGGGCTTCTGTCGAGTCGGCCAGGACGAAGTCGACGCGGGCAGGACGAAGTCGACGCGGGCAGTCGAGGGCGTCGCTTGACCCCGCTCCGGACTGGTTGACGGCGCCCGGAGGCCAAGGCGTACCGCGCCGTGTTACTGGCAGCCCTGCTTCTCCATGGCCTTCGGGAAATAAGAACGGAGGAAGGAGCGCAGGGCATCGCGCCGTTCCGAGACCTTCTCAGGAACGTTCTTCTGCAGCTGAACCAGCACGGCGAACTTTTGCTGCTTCCCCTTGTAGGTGCAGCCGGCGACCGCCATTGCTCCACGGTCGGCGATCACGGCGTCGTCGCCGATGTCGGCAGCGGCGGGGCTCCCAAGGCGTACGAGTGCCCGATCCTGGACCTTGATCGGATCGGTGTCGCCGGCAACGACATCTCCCGAAAGATAGACGACCAGCTTCTGGTCCACCAGCAGACGACAACGTGGACTCTCCGGGCCGGCGTCGTACGACTTCTCGGTGAGTTTCTTCCCGTTCGGAAGGAGGGGGGACAGCGAGTCGGAATCGACGGTCACACCGCATGCCTTGTCCGGGACCGCGTAGTCGCGAGATCCCGAACAAGCTGTCGCCGTCAGAAGGACTACGGTCACAGCAGCAGCGGCGACACTTCGCGTACAGCGCTGAGGTCCTCCCGTACGTACCGCGAGCCGACCCAGAAGCAGAGAAGTACCGTTGTTCACTGATCGCCTGCCAGTCCCTGAGCACGGCCATTGCCGTCGAAGGCGGCGCCGTTGATCTCGGATGTAATCGTGTACCTGTTGTTGTCGCCGTGGTTCGGGTTGGCGTCCATCCACAGGTCCGCCAGCTTCTGCAGTTGGTTCTCCCGGGCGGTGAAGACCTCGCCGTTCTGCCGGGCGGTCTCCTCGTTGATGCGTGCTTGCTCGTCCAATTGCCATTGGTAGGCAAGGGCGTCGACGCCTCGCTGCGCGGCATCACCGACAACCGGGATGAAGTTCACGGCACCACCGAAGCCGTGATACAGCCACTTGGCGTCCCACGAAGGGTCGTGCTTGTCCGTCTTGAGGGCCTCGTAGCGGGCCTCTTCGAGGAAGCCGACGGTGTGGCCTGCCCGGAGCAGCGTTTCCTTCGGGTCGCTCGGATGGTCCGCGTAGATGTCGCGCACCATCTCCCGGTTCAGGCCGTCGTTGAGTATTCCGTAGGCGTTCTGATCACGTGACACCTGCTTCGTCACTTCCAACAGCTGATGTCGATCGAGCTGTCTCGGGTCGCTGTGATCGTCTGCGAGGGAACTTGCGGTGTGATTGACCTCGTCGCCATAGTTCACCAGCACTTTGGCCATGTCATCGCGCATCTCGGGAGCGAAGTCGTCGCCCACACCCGAGATGATCTCCAGCGAGCGATCGAGGACGTGCCGGTTCTCGGCCGTGTGCTCCACGGGAACGGCGTGGGGGTCGTTGGGATTGACGCCCGTGGCTGCGGCGACGAGGGCATTCCCTGTCGCGTCACGCGACTGGTTTCCATCGTTGCTGTTCAGGGGGGTGTCATCGAATGTGGGGCGATCCTTGAGGACCCACTCGGCGTTGTCCTGGGGATCAGTCCTGTTGAAGAAGTCGGTGGCGGCGTCAGGGCTGTTCGAGAGAGCTGTCATGAATCCGGTCATCGGATCCCGGCCGAACTCGTCGCCCATGAAGTTCATCTTGGGCATGGCAGGTCCGCCCACGCCACCGTTCCAGTAGTGGTCCGGTAGCTTCATCTTCTTCTCGGTTGACACCAGGGCGTCACCGTACTTGTTCAAGAACGCGTCATTGTAGTCCCCGACTCGCATGAGGTTGCTCATCAGCTGGAAACCGTAGACCTGTGTTCCACGGGTCTGGATGCGATCGTCACCCAGCTGGACCATGTCGTTCTCCCAGTGCCGCATGGCGGGGGAATCCGACTGTGTCGCTCCTGCGAGAGTGAGGCTGAGATTCTTTTGGAACTCGCCGAGTTGATCGAGGCGCGCCCGCTGCAGATCGCCGCCGTCCGAGGGATCGGAGAGATCGGCCCAGAAATCCAACGTCCCCTTCGGGCCGAGGGTGGTGGCGAACTTCTCCTGAAAGAGCGGGTCGTTCTTGTAGCCGGCGAGATTCCGGTTGAGTTCATCAAACTCCTGGGGAGACATCGAATCTCCCTTGTTCTTGATGAGATTCGCGTACTTCTCGGCGTCCTCCAGGGCCTTGGTCGCCGAATCCCTGTCGCCGTACGAGGCGCCGGAGAACCCGTACTCCGCTTGCTCGACGATTGCGCGAAGCGCCTCGGACGCGGTCTCGTCGCTGTGCGTGGCTCTGCCGAGAATGCGCTGGACGTCATCGCGCAGCTCGGTCACATCCTGTTCGCTGTGATCAGGGACCGTGGTTCCCTTGGCCGCACGATCGGGATGGATGTTCATGGTGACGGTGAAGGAGCCGTTGCCGGTGTCCATCACTGTGAGGTTCTTCTTGAGCCCGCGTGATATCGCCTCGTTGAGCTGCTCGTGGTAGCTGACGAGCTCCTCGTGAGTGTCCTTGAGGATGTTACGGATGGTGCTGGCCTCGGTGCGGGCGTCAGTGAACTCGCCCGCCGTCTTGGTGATGAACTCGCGCGAGACAGTGGCGTTCACGCCGGCCCAATTGGCCTTGTCCGCCAGGCCTTTGAGTCCTTCACGGGCGTTCTTCTCGAGGGTCTCCAGGTTCCCCACGACCCGAGTCCAGTCGTCTATGGCAGTACCGAGCGACGCGAAGTTCCCAAAACGGAGCGTATCCAGATCCATCAGTGCCCCTTCCCACCGTCGAAGCCCTTGTCGAGAGTGGAGATGCTGCTGATCTGGCCGCCGATGTAGTACTCGTCGCCCTGGTGGGCCTTCTTCGTGAAGTCCATATGGTTGGAGATATGGGCACACGCGTCGAGGAGCGACGTCAGTTGTTCTTCCCAGCGGCTCTGCACGCGGTCGACTGCCCCGCCCAGTGTGAAGCCCTGGGTCTTGAGATCCGACGCCGCTGTCTGGCTGCTGGACCAGGCGTCACGCCCGTACCGGCCCAAGTCTTCCCACAGCTTGAATGCCCGGTCGCCGATGGCGGCGAGATCCTTTTGGTCAACGGTCAGATCACCCTGCGGAGTGCTGCCACCGCCACCGCCACCGCCACCGCCGCCGTCGGCCGGCAACTGATTGAGTTGCATGCGCGCGGATTGCTTGTGCGCTGCCTGGTTCTTCAGCTGCTCCCATTCGTCCCAAGCCACGTCCGATCCTCCCCGTTGTTCCCGTGAACGCGGCCGTCGGACCGACGGCCGCCGGGTTACTTCAACGTACCAATGGAGCAGATCTGTCGCCTCAGAGTTGTCGGGTGCGAAGACTTTCGCGTGCGCTTCATCAGTACTCCACACTCATCAACCCGGTCTGAACCAAAGGCTTTCCCCGCCTACGAGAGACAAAGACGCCCCGCCCCGCAGGCATCGCCCGAGGCCGCACCCCGCCCAGGATGTCTCCCTCGCCCGGATCGCCGGCGAGCACCACACCCTGCGCACCCAGTTCCCTCATCCGCTGCATGAACGGCTCGTACGCAGCGCGCCCCGCACCGGCGGTCGACCGGGCGATGATGAACCGCACGCCCACATCCCGCGCGAACGGAAGCAGTTCCGTCAGACCGCCCAGCGGGTTCCCGCTCGACGTGGACACGAGGTCGTAGTCGTCGACCACGACGTACACCGTCGGGCCGCGCCACCAGCTCCGCTCCCGTAGCTGCTGCGCGGTCACGTCCGCCGTGGGTGTCCGGCGTTGCATCAGCTCCGCCAGCGCGCTCATGTGGTGGTCCATGGCGTTGGACATGGGGATGTACTCGGCGAGGTGCGTGGACGGGGTGACGTCCAGCAGTGAGCGCCGGTTGTCGACCACGAACAGCTTGCAGTCGTCGCCCGAGTAGCGCTCGGTCAGCTGCTTGATCAGCAGGCGCAGCAGGTTCGACTTGCCCGACTCGCTCTCTCCGAAGACGAGGAAGAACGGGTCCTGCTCGAAGTCGACGAAGACGGGTTCGAGGTTGTCCTCGTCGAGCGCGAAGGCCACGCCGCGGTGCGGGGAGTGGTCACCCGGAGGCAGTTGCAGCGCCGGGAACTCGCGGGGGAGCAGCCGGACTTCGGGGGCGCCGGGTGCCTGCCAGTGGCGGGACACCTCCGTCGCCAGCGCCGCCGTCGCGTCGGCGAGGTCCGTGTCCGACGTCAGACCGTCGATGCGCGGAACGGCGCCCATGAAGTGCAGCTTCCCCGGCGCCTGGCCGCGGCCGGGCACGCCCGTGGGGACGTTCACCGCCACCTTGCGGTCCAGCTCGGAGTCCATCGTGTCGCCGAGGCGCAGCTCCAGGCGGTTCATCAGGTGGTCCTTGAGGTTCGCCCGGACCTCCATCGACCTGGACGCGGTCAGGACGAGGTGGATGCCGTAGCCGAGGCCCCGTGCGGCGATGTCCAGGACGACGCCCTCCACGGCCTCGTAGTCCGCGCGGAAGTTGCCCCAGCCGTCGATGACCAGGAAGACATCACCCCACGGCTGGTCGGTCAGGGAGATCTGGCCGCGCGCCCGCTTCGTGCGGAACTCGGCGATCGACGAGATGCCGGAGGAGCGGAAGTACTCCTCGCGGCGCGTCATGACGCCGTACACCTCGGCGACCGTACGCCGCACCTTCTCCGGGTCGAGGCGCGAGGCCACACCGCCGACGTGCGGCAGTCCGGCCACGGCCGCCATGCCGCCACCGCCGAAGTCGAGGCCGTAGAACTGCACCTCGTGCGGGGTGTGGGTGAGCGCGAAGGAGGCGATCAGGCTGCGCAGCAGCGTCGACTTGCCGGACTGCGGACCGCCGACGATCTGCATATGGCCGGCCGCGCCCGAGAAGTCGACCCACAGCGGGTCGCGGCGCTGCTCGTACGGCTTGTCGACGAGACCGACGGGTACGACGAGCCGTCCCGCCCCCTCGTAGCCGGGCTGGGTGAGCCCGCGCCCCTGCACCGCGGCCAGTCCCGGGAGCAGCCCGTCCAGCGACGGCGGGCTGTCCAGCGGCGGCAGCCACACCTGGTGGGCCGCCGGGCCCTGCGCCTCCAGACGGCGCACGATCACATCGAGCACGGTGTCGGCCAGGGCGTCGTCCGTCTCCGGCGTCTCCTCGCGCTGCTGGGGCACGGCGGCGTACCGCACCGGCACCTCCGCCGCGGTGAACAGCACCGGCCGCCGGTCCATCGGCAGCGCGCCGCCGAGCGCGGACCGGGTCGGACCCGTGCGGTACACCCCGGAGACGTACGCCGCCTTGAAACGCACCATCTCGTCGGTGCCGAACTTCAGGAAGCCGGAACCGGGCACGTTCGGCAGTTCGTACGCGTCGGGGACGCCCAGCGCCGCACGCGACTCGGCGGCGGAGAACGTCCGCAGGCCGATCCGGTACGAGAGGTACGTCTCCAGACCGCGCAGCCGGCCCTCCTCCAGGCGCTGCGAGGCCAGCAGCAGATGCACGCCCAGCGAACGGCCGATGCGGCCGATCTGCACGAACATCTCGATGAAGTCCGGCTTCGCGGTCAGCAGTTCGCTGAACTCGTCGATCACCAGGACGAGGGACGGGATCGGCTGGAGCGGCGCCCCGGCCGCCCGCGCCTTCTCGTAGTCGTGGATGTTCGCGTAGTTGCCCGCGTCGCGCAGCATCTCCTGGCGGCGGTTGAGCTCACCGCGGATGGAGTCGCCCATGCGGTCGACCAGCGTCAGGTCGTCCGCCAGGTTGGTGATCACGGCTGCCACATGCGGCATCTGCGCCATCCCGGCAAAGGTGGCACCACCCTTGAAGTCCGCGAGGACGAAGTTCAGCGTCTCCGACGAGTGCGTCACCGCCAGACCCAGCACCAGCGTGCGCAGCAGCTCCGACTTGCCCGAACCCGTCGCGCCCACGCACAGCCCGTGCGGGCCCATGCCCTCCTGCGCGGCCTCCTTGAGGTCCAGCATCACGGGCCGCCCGTCCTCACCGACACCGATCGGCACGCGCAGCCGCTCGGCGAGCGAACGCGTCCGCCAGGTGCGCTTGGTGTCCACCGAGGCCGCGTCTCCGAGGTTCAGCAGATCCGTGAACTCCAGGTTGGCGAGCAGCGGTTCGTCGTCGTCCCCGCCCGAGGCCATGCGCAGCGGCGCCAACTGCCGCGCCAGCGCCTCCGCGGACTCGTACGAGAGGGCGTCCGGTGTGCCCTCGTAGACGATGCCGTGCCCGGACTCCAGATGCAGCGCGTGCGGCTGCACGACGATGGAGAGGTCACCGCGCGCTGCGGACAATTCCTCGGGGACGACCTCGACGACCGTCACCCCCTGTAGTCCCTCGGGGGCGGCCAGGACGGAGTCCGGCGGTAGCGACAGGCCATCGAGTACGACGACGATGTGCGGTTCGTCCGGGAGCGGGGTGGCGTTCGGGTGGAAGCGTGGGCGTCCCGTCAGCCGGGTGGCCAGCAGCTGTTCCAGCTCGCGCGAGTCACTGCCGATCAGCCGGCGGCTGCCCGCGCCGTCCACCGCGTCGGAGAGCTGCACGTGCGGCAGCCACTTGGCCCACTCCCAGTGCGAGAGCTCCTCACGCCCGGCCGCGACCACGATCACCAGGTCCTCGGGCGAGTGCAGCGAGGCCAGCGAACCGGCCAAAGCACGCGCAGAGGCACGCACGGACTGCGGATCGCCGCTGACCGTGACGTGGTAGAAGGCGCGCAGCGAGACGGCCATCGGCAGCGCGTCCAGGACGCCGTGGGTGGCCACGAAACGCTGCATCGCGCCTGCGGTCAGCGGCTCCAACTGGTCGACCGGACCTGTCTCGGGGGAGACCAGCGGAGTGGCCAGCGACTGCGGACCGAGGCCGATGCGCACCTGGGCGAAGTCCTCGTCCCCCGGCCGCCGTTCCCACACCCGGCTGCCCTCGGCGACCAGCGCCCACAACTGCTCGGGAGAAGGGTGCAGGTAGTACTGGGCGTCGCGCTGCGCTCTCCCCGTGTCCAGGGCCGTGCGCCGGGTCTGCGACAGATAGCTCAGATAGTCGCGGCGCAAGTCCGCGAGCTGGCCCTGGGAGCCGCGACGGAAGCGGACCACCATCGCGACGGACATGGCCACCGTCGACGCGATCATCACCATGCCCATGATCTTCATGAACGGCTGCCCGTTCGTGAAGAAGAAGACCACCGAGCCGCCCATGCCGAGCGTCGGCAGCAGCTGCATGAGGACGCTCTCCTGGTGCCCGCGCGGAAGCTCCGGCGGCGGCTGAAGGACGACCTCTTCCGTGGGCACTTCGGACGGCAGCGCCCGAGGTGGGCGCTTGACGATGATTTGGCTCACTGCTCACCAATTCCCTTGCCGGCCCCAGGGTCTTCCGCCCGCCGCCCCGTGTCAGGCGGACGCAGGCCGCCGCGTGATCCTACTGACTTACTACTGACTTCATGGGAGACGGGTGGGCGGTAGGGTGCCGGATGTTCGCGTGAGCACACGCGAACGAGGCCGGAAAAACGGGGCATTCCGCGCGATGTGGTGGTGTGCGGGACTCAAGAACCGGCCGCACGGGCCTCTTTCCGCCGCCTTGCCGCATCGTCGGCCGGGTGGCCCCGGCAAAGAGACGCAGGACCTTCACACCGTGGCCGCAGAACCACCGCAGCCGCGGCGCCATCACGTCCGCGCAACCGACGCAGACGCACGAGCATGACCGAAATCGCAGACGCAGGACCATCATTGAGGGGGAGCAGCAGGTGAGCATGACGGCCTCCGCGACAACCACCGGAGCCGGAGGGCCGGGACCCGGAGCCCCTCACGGGGCGGGCACGGGCCTCGGCTTCTGCCGGGTCACCATCGTCGCGCCCGACAGCCGGATCGACGTGGCGCTGCCCGACGACATCCCGGTCGCCGACATCTATCCGGAGATCCTCAGGCTCTCCCAGCAGAGTCCCGCCCAGGGCGCTCCGGTCGGTTACCACCTCGTACGCCGCGACGGCGCTGTCCTCGACAGCTCGCGCTCCTTCGCCGCGCAGCGGATTCTCGACGGTGAACTCCTCACCCTGCGCCCCTTCTCCGAGTCGCTGCCCCCCGCCGTCTTCGACGACGTGTCAGAGGCGGTCGCCTCCGCGGTCACCCGTGAACGCTCCCTGTGGAGTGGCGACCTGACGCGCGCAGCGGGGCTCGTCGGCGGCGGCGTCCTGCCGACGCTGCTCGCCTTCGTTGCCTGGACCGCCGATCCGCGCCACGACATGCACAGCCTGCCCGGCATCCTCGCGGGCGTCACCGGTGTACTCCTTGTTGTCCTCGCCGCGATCCGTGCACGGATCTACGACGACCGGGCCTCCGCCGTCGCGCTGGGACTCGGCGCGCTCCCGAACGTGGGCGTGGCGGGCTCCGGGCTGCTGTCACTGGCGGGCGGCGAGGGCATCGGCAAGCTGCAGTTCCTGCTCGCCTGCGCCGCGGTGCTGGTGGCCTCGGTGGTTCTCACCCTGTGCTCACCGCGCGGCGACGGCCCGTTCGTCGCCTTCGTGTTCGCCTCTGCCATCGCCCTGGTCGTGGTGTTCGTGGCACTGCTCGTGCACTGGACACCCACCGAGATCGCCGCGCTGTGCGCGCCCGTCGCCGTGGGAGCACTGGCCTTCCTGCCGGGCATGTCCATGCGCTTCGCCCGCCTGCCGATCGGCTTCGACCCGCCGAACGCCACTCCGCGCAGCGCGTACGCCGCCGATCCCGCCCCGCCGGAGCCGGTCGACGCCGAACGCATCGAGGCACAGGCCCGCCGCGGCCACGAACTCCTCGTCGGGCTCGTGGGCGGCTGCGCGCTGCTCGCCGTCGGCGCCTCGGTGGTGCTCGGCTTCTCCGACAACGTCTGGGGACAGCTGCTCGCCTTCGCCACCGGCGTCGCCATGCTGATGCGCGCCCACCTCTTCCGCTACACCACCCAGGTCGCGCCCGTCCTGGCCGCGGGCCTCGGCGCTCTCGTCCTGCTCGGCCTCGGTCTGGCGCTCAACCCGCCGCACGCTCTGATGCGCGACGCCCTGACCGGCGACCGTGCGGACCTCGACATCCGCACGATCTGGCTCGTCGCGGCGATCGCGGCGGCGGCAGCTCTGGTCACCGCACTCGGCCTGATCCTGCCGCGCGGCGGCCTCACCCCGTTCTGGGGCCGCTTCCTGGAAGTCGCCGAAGGCTTCGTACTGCTCACCCTGATTCCGCTGGCCCTCGCCGTCTTCGACGTGTACGGCGCAGCCCGGTCCATGACCAGCTGATCACCGAGCCGAGAACGGGGAGGGCGGTCGGCTCACCAGCCGACCGCCCTCCCCGTCTCCGTCCCTCAGCACGTCGCCTACTGCGCCGCAAGCCCCCCGTTGTGCGGCGCCGGCTCCAGATCGAACTCCCCGTCCCGCGCCCCCAGCACAAAGGCCCGCCACTCCGCCTCCGTGTACCGCAGGACCGTGTCCGGGTCGAGGGACGAACGCATGGCCACCGCGCCCTCGGGCAGGTACGCGATCTCGACCCGCTCCTCGTGTTCCTCCGTGCCCGGCGCGCTGTGCCATTCGACGTCGGAGATGTCCAGGGCGTAGAGCTCGTCCTTCTCCCGCTCCTTGCGCGCCTTGACGTCGGCGGCCGTCTCCGCCGCGCTGTCCTTGTCCGCTACGCCCGCTGCGTCCGCTGCCTCGGCCATGTTCAAGCGGCCCCTTCCCCACGTACGAATGACCTGTGCGGTCACCCTAGTGGCCAGGCCCGCGTCACCAGGAAGGTTCGGGGACCCGGACAAACGCATCCGGCCAGGCTGGTACGCTGTGTGACGGCCGTTTGTGTACGCACCCCCGGAGCCCATCGCTCTGGAGGCCGCGCCCAGCGGATCCCCGCCTCCCGAGTAACGGAAGCTCCCCTGAGATGTGGACCAGGGGCACTCGGTGGCTACTCAGAGACTACGAGGAGTACGCGTGTCGCTCGACGCCGCTACGAAGAAGCAGATCATCAGCGAGTTCGGTCAGAAGGAGGGCGACACCGGCTCCCCCGAGGTCCAGGTCGCCATGCTCTCGCGCCGTATCTCGGACCTGACCGAGCACCTCAAGACCCACAAGCACGACCACCACTCCCGTCGTGGTCTGCTGATCCTGGTCGGTCAGCGCCGCCGGCTGCTGCAGTACCTGGCCAAGAAGGACATCCAGCGCTTCCGTGCGCTGGTCGACCGCCTGGGCATCCGCCGCGGTGCGGCGGGCGCCAAGTAAGACGCCGTGAAGGGAGCGGTTCCCACCTCTTGGGAGCCGCTCCTTTTGCTGTACGTGCCGCTGCCGTGAGCATTGCCGTACGTCTCTGTACGTGCGGAGTGTCACCGACGCTTTGTAGTGTGGTAGCACAACGCAATACGCAGGACACAGCACGTACGACACAGCGTGACGACTCCGTACCCGCCGGGTAGGGACCGTCACGTCAACGAACGAGGAGACGCGCACCGCACCGCCGCCGGTCCTCGGTAGTGGCCCCCGGGGGAATGAGATCCCGGGTGCTTCGATCGAAGACCGGCCCGCACCAGACGGAGCGCCTCTCCGCCACCGTCCCCCTGCCACACGGGCAGGCCGGGACGAAGACGAGGAGAAAACGCTAGTGGAGAACGAGACCCACTACGCCGAGGCCGTTATCGACAACGGTTCCTTCGGCACCCGCACCATCCGCTTCGAGACGGGCCGCCTGGCCAAGCAGGCCGCCGGCTCCGCCGTGGCGTACCTGGACGACGACACCATGGTGCTGTCGGCCACCAGTGCTTCCAAGAAGCCCAAGGACAACCTCGACTTCTTCCCCCTCACGGTGGACGTCGAGGAGCGGATGTACGCCGCAGGCAAGATCCCCGGCAGCTTCTTCCGCCGCGAGGGTCGTCCCTCCGAGGACGCCGTCCTCACCTGTCGTCTGATCGACCGCCCGCTGCGCCCGTCCTTCAAGAAGGGCCTGCGCAACGAGATCCAGGTCGTCGCCACGATCATGGCCCTCAACCCCGACCACCTGTACGACGTCGTGGCGATCAACGCCGCCTCCGCGTCCACGCAGCTGGCCGGTCTGCCCTTCTCCGGCCCGGTCGGCGGCGTTCGCGTCGCGCTGATCAACGGTCAGTGGGTCGCGTTCCCGACGCACACCGAGCTCGAGGACGCCGTCTTCGACATGGTCGTCGCCGGTCGCGTCCTGGAGGACGGCGACGTCGCGATCATGATGGTCGAGGCCGAGGCCACCGACAAGACCATCCAGCTGGTCAAGGGCGGCGCCGAGGCGCCGACCGAGGAGGTCGTCGCTTCCGGCCTCGACGCCGCGAAGCCCTTCATCAAGGTCCTGTGCAAGGCGCAGTCGGACCTCGCCGCGAAGGCCGCCAAGCCCACCGCCGAGTTCCCGATCTTCCTCGACTACGAGGACGACGTCCTCGAGGCCCTGACCGCCGCGGTCAAGAGCGAGCTCGCCCAGGCGCTCACCATCGCCGGCAAGCAGGACCGCGAGGCCGAGCTGGACCGCGTCAAGGACATCGCCGCCGAGAAGCTGCTCCCGCAGTTCGAGGGTCGCGAGAAGGAGATCTCCGCCGCGTACCGCGCGCTGACCAAGAAGCTGGTCCGCGAGCGCGTCATCAAGGACAAGGTCCGCATCGACGGCCGCGGCGTCACGGACATCCGTACGCTCGCCGCCGAGGTCGAGGCCATCCCGCGCGTGCACGGCTCGGCGCTGTTCGAGCGTGGCGAGACCCAGATCCTGGGCGTCACCACCCTCAACATGCTCCGCATGGAGCAGCAGCTGGACACCCTCTCCCCGGTGACCCGCAAGCGCTACATGCACAACTACAACTTCCCGCCGTACTCCGTCGGTGAGACGGGCCGCGTGGGCTCCCCGAAGCGCCGCGAGATCGGCCACGGCGCCCTCGCCGAGCGCGCGCTCGTGCCGGTCCTGCCGACCCGCGAGGAGTTCCCCTACGCGATCCGTCAGGTGTCCGAGGCCCTCGGCTCCAACGGCTCGACCTCCATGGGCTCGGTCTGCGCCTCCACCATGTCGCTGCTGAACGCCGGTGTGCCGCTGAAGGCCCCCGTCGCCGGCATCGCCATGGGTCTGATCTCCCAGGAGATCGACGGCCAGACGCACTACGTCGCCCTCACCGACATCCTCGGTGCGGAGGACGCCTTCGGCGACATGGACTTCAAGGTCGCCGGCACCAAGGAGTTCGTGACCGCCCTCCAGCTCGACACCAAGCTGGACGGCATCCCGGCCTCCGTCCTGGCCGCGGCCCTCAAGCAGGCCCGCGACGCCCGCCTCCACATCCTCGACGTGATGATGGAAGCGATCGACACGCCGGACGAGATGTCCCCGAACGCCCCGCGGATCATCACCGTCAAGATCCCCGTGGACAAGATCGGTGAGGTCATCGGCCCCAAGGGCAAGATGATCAACCAGATCCAGGAGGACACCGGCGCCGAGATCACGATCGAGGACGACGGCACCATCTACATCGGTGCCGCCGACGGCCCGGCCGCCGAGGCCGCCCGCGCCACGATCAACGGCATCGCCAACCCGACCATGCCGGAGGTCGGCGAGCGCTACCTGGGCACCGTCGTGAAGACGACGACCTTCGGCGCGTTCGTGTCGCTGCTCCCGGGCAAGGACGGTCTGCTGCACATCTCGCAGATCCGCAAGCTCGCCGGCGGCAAGCGCGTGGAGAACGTCGAGGACGTCCTCGGTGTGGGCCAGAAGGTCCAGGTCGAGATCGCCGAGATCGACTCCCGCGGCAAGCTCTCCCTGATCCCCGTGATCGAGGGCGAAGGCGACGACGACAAGAAGGACGACACCGACCAGTGACGTCTCGTAGCTCCACGGCGACGGCCCGCACCTCTTCGGAGGCGCGGGCCGTCGCCCGTACCCAAACCCTCATCAAGGGCGAGAACGGCATCGGTACGGTCCGTAAGACCACCCTCCCCGGCGGCCTGCGCATCGTCACCGAGACCCTCCCCTCCGTACGCTCGGCCACCTTCGGGATCTGGGCGCACGTCGGCTCCCGCGACGAGACGCCGACGCTGAACGGCGCCACGCACTACCTGGAGCACCTGCTCTTCAAGGGCACCTCCCGGCGCAGCGCCCTGGACATCTCCTCCGCCATCGACGCGGTCGGCGGCGAGATGAACGCGTTCACGGCCAAGGAGTACACGTGCTACTACGCGCGTGTGCTCGACACCGACCTCCCGCTCGCCATCGACGTCGTGTGCGACATGCTCACCGGCTCGCTGATCGAGCAGGGCGACGTGGACGCCGAGCGCGGCGTGATCCTCGAAGAGATCGCGATGACGGAGGACGACCCGGGCGACTGCGTGCACGACCTGTTCGCGCACACCATGCTCGGCGACACCCCCCTCGGCCGCCCGGTCCTCGGCACGGTCGACACGGTCAACGCCCTCAGCGCCGACCGCATCCGCCGCTTCTACAAGAAGCACTACGACCCGACGCACCTCGTGGTCGCCTGCGCGGGCAACGTCGACCACAACAAGGTCGTACGCCAGGTCCGCGCCGCCTTCGAGAAGGCCGGCGCCCTCAAGGAGAGCGCCGTCGAGCCGATCGCCCCGCGCGACGGCCGCCGCGCCATCCGCACCACGGGCCGCGTCGAGCTTCTCGGTCGCAAGACCGAGCAGGCCCATGTCGTCCTCGGCATGCCGGGCCTCGCCCGCACCGACGAGCGCCGCTGGGCCCTGGGCGTCCTGAACACCGCCCTGGGCGGAGGCATGTCCTCCCGCCTCTTCCAGGAGGTCCGCGAGAAGCGCGGCCTGGCCTACAGCGTGTACTCGTACACCTCGGGCTTCGCCGACTGCGGCCTCTTCGGCGTGTACGCGGGCTGCAGGCCGAGCCAGGTCCACGACGTGCTCAAGATCTGCCGCGACGAGCTCGACCACGTCGCCGAGCACGGCCTCTCGGACGATGAGATCGGCCGCGCCATCGGTCAGCTCCAGGGCTCCACCGTCCTCGGCCTGGAGGACACCGGCGCGCTGATGAACCGTATCGGCAAGAGCGAACTGTGCTGGGGCGAGCAGATGTCCGTCGACGACATGCTGGTCCGGATAGCGTCGGTCACCCCGGACGAGGTCCGTTCGGCCGCCCGCGACATCCTGGGACAGCGGCCCTCGCTGTCGGTCATCGGCCCGCTCAAGGACAAGCAGGCCTCCCGTCTGCACGACGCGGTCGCGTAATTCCCGTCTCGGTAAGGAACGAAGCAATGAGCAAGCTGCGCGTGGCGGTCCTCGGTGCCAAGGGCCGGATCGGGGCCGAGGCGGTACGAGCCGTCGAGGCCGCCGAGGACCTGGAGCTGGTGGCCGCGCTGAGCCGCGGCGACGAGCTGGAAGCGCTGGTCGCCACCGGCACCCAGGTCGTGGTCGAACTGACGACCCCGGCCTCGGTGATGGGCAACCTCGACTTCTGCGTCCGGCACGGCATCCACGCCGTGGTCGGCACGACCGGCTGGACCGACGAGCGGCTCGCGCAGCTCAACACCTCGCTGGCCGCGTCCCCCGAGACGGGCGTGCTCATCGCGCCCAACTTCTCCATCGGGGCCGTACTGACCATGAAGTTCGCCGAGGTCGCCGCGCCGTACTTCGAGTCCGTCGAGGTCGTCGAGCTGCACCACCCGAACAAGGTGGATGCCCCCAGCGGCACCGCAACCCGCACCGCCCAGCTCATCGCCGCGGCCAGGGAGCGCGCGGGCAGCGCCCCGCAGCCCGACGCCACGGCGACCGCCCTGGACGGCGCCCGCGGCGCGAACGTCGACGGCGTCCCGGTGCACGCGGTCCGCCTGCGCGGGCTCCTCGCCCACCAGGAGGTCCTGCTCGGCGGGGAGGGCGAGACCCTCACCATCCGCCACGACTCCCTCCACCACAGCAGCTTCATGCCGGGCATCCTGCTCGGCGTCCGCCGCGTGGTGACCGCCCCGGGCCTCACCTTCGGCCTGGAACACTTCCTGGACCTCGGCTGAGCCGAGGGACGTACAACAGATAGCCGGCAGACATGCGTGCGAAGATCACCTACGCCGTCACGGCAGCCGTCCTGGTCGTCTATTTCGTCCTGGTCGGCAGCCGAGGCGTGCTGCTCATCCAGAACGGCACCCTGATCACCGTCACCTTCGGTGTCGCGGTGCTGATCCTGCCGGTCATCGGCATCTGGTTCCTGTGGAAGAACACCCAGTTCGTCCGCAAGGCCAACCGGCTCGCCGCCGAGCTCGACGCCGAGGGCGGCCTGCCCGTCGACGAGTTGAAGCGCACCCCGGGCGGCCGTATCGACCGTGACTCGGCCGACGAGGTCTTCGCCAGGCGCAAGGCCGAGACCGAGGACGCCCCGGACGACTGGCGCAGCTGGTTCCGCCTCGCGGTCGCCTACCACGACGCCCGCGACACCCCGCGCGCCCGCAAGGCGATGCAGCGGGCGATCGCCCTGCGCGAGGGCAGGCCCCCCGTCGAGGCCTGAGAGCCAGGGCGCACACGAGAAGTGCGACGAGCGGCACGGCGAGAAGGACGTCGAAGGGGCCGGCCCGCGGAGTGCGGACCGGCCCCTTCGCCCTGCTAGGAGATGCCGGCTACGGCGTCCTGCTACGGCCGCTGGGGCTCAATCCCGCCGGTACTCGTCGGCCCACACCTCGACGGCGTCCGCCGCCCGGTCGAAGGCCTCCGTGCGCGCCAGGAAGTCGGAGTTGTGCGAGGTGAGCAGCGGCGGCACGCTGTCCGCCGCACGACCCTTGCGTACGAGGATCAGCGCCTGTCCCTGCACGGTGCGCGGCAGCCCGAGCCAGCGCACCGGCTGCTGGACGGTGCGTACGGCGACGACCTGCTCCCAGGACGCCGTACTCGTGTTCAGGAAGCCCACGCGGCGCAGCCCCCGCGCACTCACCCAGACGCCCATCCGCAGCAGCCGCAACGCGCACAGGATCACGAGCACGGACCCACCGAAACAGAGCAGGGCGGCGGAGCGGCTCCCCGTCAGCGCGACGAGGACGGCCGCGACGAGCACGTAGGAGGCGAGCAGCAGCACGAGCGCGGCGAGGGCCACCCGCCACGGCCCGGGCCGGTAGGGGCGCCGCCAGCGGCCGCGGTCGTCGAAGGGCAGGGCGAGCTCGTCCGCCACCTCGTCAAAGTCACGGTCCGCCGTCAGGAAGGGCAGTGGCACGACTGATCCTCACTCAATCCACGCATGGGCTGTGCCCGGTGAGGCTATCGAGCGGGGTCCCCGCTCACCACCCTTGGGGGGCCATGGGGGTGCCCCCACGCCCTTTGGGCAGCGGGGGAGGGTCAGCGGCCGTTGGAGGCTTCGGAATGCTGGGTCGTCGCGGACGACTGGTCGAGCGACAGGGCCGGCATCCCGACGATCAGCGCGCCCACCAGCCCGGCGACCACCGTGAGGCCCAGGAGCCAGCGGCCGAATATCTCGCCGGCCGACGAGCGTCGGCGGGGTGGGGGAGCGACATTGCTGCGGAACTGGTCGGCTTCTGCGATGAAGGCGAACGGTACGGGCTCGCGCCGACGGAACATGGGAGTTGCTTCTCCTCTGGAGGCTCGAACGGATCACTGTCACCCATACAGACGAGCGAATGCCCCAAGAGGTGCCCGGAATCACCGAATTCGCTGAAGTTCGCCGACGAATGTCGCGGCACGGCACCGAACGCCCCGTTGTCAGTGCCGGGCCGTAGAGTGGGCGCCGCCCGAGAGATGTGATGGGAAGGACCCTCCGCACCGTGACCGACACCCCCGCCGACGACCTCAAGCCCAGTTTCCGCAGCGATGTCACCGTCGAGCTGGTCAAGCACACCGCGTCCGACTCGGATGTGCTGTTCGCCGCCCGCGTCTCGACCCTCGGTGAGCAGTCCCTCGACGAGCTCCAGAAGGACCCGGAGCGCTCCAAGGGCCTGCTGAACTACCTGATGCGGGACCGGCACGGCAGCCCCTTCGAGCACAACTCGATGACCTTCTTCATCAGCGCCCCGATCTTCGTCTTCCGCGAGTTCATGCGGCACCGTGTGGGCTGGTCGTACAACGAGGAGTCGGGCAGGTACAGGGAGCTCGAGCCGGTCTTCTACGTGCCGGACGAGTCCCGCAAGCTGGTCCAGGAGGGCCGCCCCGGCAAGTACGTCTTCGTCGAGGGCACCCAGGCGCAGCAGGAGCTCACGGGCCGTGTGATGGAGGACTCCTACCGACAGGCGTACGAGGCGTACCAGGAGATGCTGGCCGCCGGTGTGGCCCGCGAGGTGGCCCGCGCCGTCCTCCCCGTCGGCCTCTTCTCCTCGATGTACGCCACCTGCAACGCACGCTCCCTGATGCACTTCCTCGGTCTGCGCACCCAGCACGAGCTCGCCAAGGTCCCGTCCTTCCCGCAGCGGGAGATCGAGATGGTCGGCGAGAAGATGGAAGCGGAGTGGGCCAAGCTCATGCCGCTCACCTACGCGGCCTTCAATGCCAACGGGCGCGTGGCGCCGTAACGCGCTCCCGCGCGCCGTTCGGCACAGATGTGCGGATCAACCGAGCGAGGTGTCCGTATTGCGGCATTTCGAGAAGTTCATCTAGCCTGATCAAACGGACCCGGCACTGCTTGAACCCCCGAGCAGGCAGTGCCGGGCTCCGCATTTGTCGCGCTTTGTCGTGTCCCCCGAGGGCAGACCACGCCTTGAGCAGCGAGTAGCGTGTTACCCATGGCTCCGACCTCCACTCCGCAGACCCCCTTCGGGCGGGTCCTCACCGCCATGGTCACGCCCTTCACGGCGGACGGCGCACTCGACCTCGACGGCGCACAGCGGCTCGCCACCCACCTGGTGGACGCAGGCAACGACGGCCTGATCATCAACGGCACCACCGGTGAGTCACCGACCACCAGTGACGCGGAGAAATCGGATCTCGTACGAGCCGTACTCGAGGCGGTCGGCGACCGCGCCCACATCGTCGCGGGCGTCGGCACGAACGACACCCACCACAGCATCGAGCTCGCCCGCGCCGCCGAGAAGGCCGGCGCGCACGGCCTGCTGACCGTGACGCCGTACTACAACAAGCCCCCACAGGAGGGCCTGTACCGTCACTTCTCGGCCATCGCCGACGCGACCGAGCTGCCGGTGATGCTGTACGACATCCCCGGCCGCAGCGGCGTACCGATCAGCACGGAAACCCTCGTGCGGCTGGCCGCGCACCCGCGTATCGTCGCGAACAAGGACGCCAAGGGAGACCTCGGCCGAGCCAGCTGGGCCATCGCCCGCTCCGGACTCGCCTGGTACTCCGGCGACGACATGCTGAACCTGCCGCTGCTCTCCGTGGGCGCGGTTGGCTTCGTCTCCGTCGTCGGCCACGTCGTCACCCCGGAACTGCGCGCCATGCTGGACGCGTACGTCTCGGGCGACGTACAGAAGGCCACCGAGATCCACCAGAAGCTGCTCCCCGTCTTCACCGGCATGTTCCGCACCCAGGGCGTCATGACGACCAAGGCCGCGCTCGCCCTCCAGGGCCTGCCCGCCGGACCGCTGCGCGCCCCGATGGTCGAGCTGTCGCCCGAGGAGACCGCCCAGCTCAAGATCGATCTTGCTGCCGGCGGGGTAGAACTCTAAATACGGACTTCACAACTGAATATGCACGACAACGCAGGCCAGGGGCCTGCACCCCACACAGACAACTGCTACTGCACGAACGTCATGCGCGCCACGTGCCTTGCCAGGTACGTGGCGCGTGTGGTGAGGAGAGTCTTTTGAGTCATCCGCATCCTGAACTTGGCCCGCCGCCGAAGCTCCCCAAGGGAGGCCTGCGGGTCACCCCGCTCGGTGGCCTTGGCGAAATCGGCCGGAACATGACGGTCTTCGAGTACGACGGCCGACTGCTGATCGTCGACTGCGGAGTGCTCTTCCCCGAGGAGGAGCAGCCCGGAATCGACCTGATCCTGCCGGACTTCACGTCCATCAGGGACCGCCTCGACGACATCGAGGGCATCGTCCTCACCCATGGCCACGAGGACCACATCGGCGCTGTCCCGTTCCTCCTGCGCGAGAAGCCGGACATCCCGCTGATCGGCTCCAAGCTGACCCTCGCCCTCATCGAGGCGAAGCTCCAGGAACACCGCATCCGCCCGTACACCCTCGAAGTCGCGGAGGGCCACCGCGAGCGCATCGGCCCCTTCGACTGCGAGTTCGTGGCGGTCAACCACTCCATCCCGGACGCCCTCGCGGTCGCCATCCGTACCCCCGCGGGCATGGTCGTCCACACCGGCGACTTCAAGATGGACCAGCTCCCGCTGGACAACCGCCTCACGGACCTGCATGCGTTCGCACGTCTGAGCGAGGAAGGTATCGACCTTCTTCTCTCCGACTCCACGAACGCCGAGGTCCCGGGCTTCGTCCCGCCCGAGCGCGACATCTCGAACGCACTGCGCACGGTCTTCGCGAGCGCCCGCAAGCGGATCATCGTGGCGAGCTTCGCCAGCCACGTTCACCGCATCCAGCAGATCCTGGACGCGGCACACGAGTACGGCCGTCGGGTCGCCTTCGTCGGCCGCTCGATGGTCCGCAACATGGGCATCGCACGCGACCTGGGCTATCTGAAGGTCCCGCCGGGCCTCGTGGTGGACGTCAAGACGCTCGACGACCTCCCGGACCACGAAATCGTCCTCGTCTGCACGGGCTCGCAGGGCGAGCCGATGGCGGCCCTGTCGAGGATGGCCAACCGGGACCACCAGATCCGGATCGTCCAGGGCGACACGGTGATCCTGGCCTCGTCGCTCATCCCGGGCAACGAGAACGCGGTCTACCGCGTCATCAACGGCCTCACCCGCTGGGGTGCCAACGTCGTGCACAAGGGCAACGCCAAGGTGCACGTCTCCGGCCATGCATCCGCGGGGGAGCTGCTGTACTTCTACAACATCTGCAAGCCGCGGAACCTGATGCCGGTCCACGGCGAATGGCGCCATCTGCGCGCCAACGCCGAGCTCGGCGCCCTCACCGGCGTCCCGCACGACCGCATCGTGATCGCCGAGGACGGAATCGTCGTCGACCTCATCGAGGGCAAGGCGAAGATCTCCGGCAAGGTCCAGGCGGGTTACGTGTACGTCGACGGCCTCTCGGTCGGTGACGTGGGCGAGCCGGCGCTCAAGGACCGCAAGATCCTCGGCGACGAGGGCATCATCTCGGTCTTCGTGGTGATCGACTCGAGTACGGGCAAGATCACCGCCGGCCCGCACGTCCACGCGCGTGGTTCGGGCATCGACGACTCCGCCTTCGCGGACGTCATCCCGAAGGTCACGGAGGTCCTGGAGCGCTCGGCCCAGGACGGCGTGGTCGAGCCCCACCAGATGCAGCAACTCATCCGCCGCACGCTGGGCAAGTGGGTCTCGGACAACTACCGCCGCCGCCCGATGATCCTGCCGGTCGTCGTCGAGGTCTGACCCCTCGCACGCGCCAACTCCGGAGCGGGGCCCCTCGATTTGCATCGGGGCGCCCCGCTCCAGTACGTTTACGGCTCCGCCTGAACGGGAACCCGGCACGACCGTGTGCCAGGAGCCACCCCGAGCGGGACGGAAATTCCGACTCAGAATCTCTGATAAAGTCGGAGCCGCCGGAAAGGGAAACGCGAAAGCGGGAACCTGGAAAGCACCGAGGAAATCGGATCGGGAAACGGTCTGATAGAGT
>NZ_JAGXJM010000318.1:0-267 GCF_019091445.1 Streptomyces sp. GbtcB7 | reverse complement strand
ATAATGTGGTACATCCATTTCTAGATGACCACCAAATATATATCTCCCACGTCTGGGAGCTCCATCCACCCACGTCTGAGTGAAGTCAATGGGGCCGGCAGAGCAATCGTGGGCTCTAAGCATAACTCCCTTTACCATTTCTGGCAAAGGTTCACAATATCCCACAAACACCAGAGTATAAAAGGATAGAATGAACAATAAAATTGGGACATTTTAGAAGTACATGCGGAACAACAAAATGTTCATATACCTTTAAGAGTCAATATA
>NZ_JAGXJM010000317.1:0-267 GCF_019091445.1 Streptomyces sp. GbtcB7 | reverse complement strand
AAAGAGCACTTCCGAAGCGAGCACCCTAACTACAACTCCAATAGTAATTCACACGCAACGAGCACTTCAGCCTATATAACTGAAGCCTATAGAATGGAATGATGGACTCTAGAATGGAATGATTGACTATAGAATGGAATGATTGACATTAAACACTATATGGATAAAGGAGAGAATTGAGAGAAACCCCTACTGCCTATATTCTATTGAGATTCTGACTATATGGACTATTGATATTCTACTATATGGATAAACGACTATATGGAT
>NZ_JAGXJM010000316.1:0-267 GCF_019091445.1 Streptomyces sp. GbtcB7 | reverse complement strand
ACTGCGCACGAGCGGCGACCGCGGTGAGCATCGCCTGATCGTGGGACCTTCGGGTGAGATCGACGTCGAGGTGGATGACCGCACCGTCACCCGTGCGGAGCTGCGCCAGCAGGCGTGGTGGACCACGGACCCCGAGCCGGTGCACGAGGCCGAGGCTGACGAGGACGACGCTTCCGCCCCGGAGGCTGAGCCCGAGGTGGATGGCGCGGAGCCCGCGCTCGTCGCCGAGGTGCCGGCGTTCTTCCCGCCGTCGTCGAACCCTCTCCC
>NZ_JAGXJM010000315.1:0-267 GCF_019091445.1 Streptomyces sp. GbtcB7 | reverse complement strand
CTACGTCGGCCTCGTTCAGCCAGTCAGCAAAAGACGGTACTCGGCGGTCGATTTCCAAAAAAAATCCTTCGAAAAGGGGACGCGCAATCAGCAGACCACAAATAACCGCCGAGCACCTAGTTCGATGCTAGACGTCGACGACGGGAACGGCGACCTGAATGCTCCATTCGATCGAAGTCGTACTCATATGCCACGCGTGGGGCGAGCTCGTGCGTCCAGTACCTAACTCGAAACTGAGTGTCAGACGGGCGGGCGTCGGGAGTCAGC
>NZ_JAGXJM010000314.1:0-267 GCF_019091445.1 Streptomyces sp. GbtcB7 | reverse complement strand
GGAGGACGAGTTCGACCTTTAGGGTGACCTCCTCGTCTCGCTGGAGGAGCGCGTCCGCGAAGATCTGATGCCGGGCCCCGTCCTCCTCCAGATCGCCGATCCGCTCACCCATCTCCTCGGCTCGTGGAGCCTGGAGGGGGCCCGCGACGCGGCCTGGTCGGCGGCGCGGGCCCTGTGGGCGCTGCGCGGGCTCCCCGCCCTCGCCGAGGGGTTCGCCGACCGACTCGCCGCCGCGGTCGGTCTGGGGGGCCGGTTACTGCTCACGCC
>NZ_JAGXJM010000313.1:0-267 GCF_019091445.1 Streptomyces sp. GbtcB7 | reverse complement strand
GGCACCGATGATCGTGACGTCAGTGGTCATGGTGGTTCCCTGCCTGTCGCAGCCCGCCGGGCGGGCACCCGGCAGACTCTCTCTGGAACGTCGTTCCAACACAGCCTGGAACGACGTTCCAGAGATGTCAAGCTGGAACACCGTTCCAGACCTGTGCCAGGATGTACCCATGGCAACCAGGACACGCCGGCCGGAACGACGCGAGGAACCGCTCTCCCGCCAGCGCATCGTCGAAGCCGCGATCGGACTTCTCGACACCGCCGGCGA
>NZ_JAGXJM010000312.1:0-267 GCF_019091445.1 Streptomyces sp. GbtcB7 | reverse complement strand
GGAAGGCGGGTAACCGCTGGAGGTGACCGGTACTAATAGGCCGAGGGCTTGTCCTCAGTTGCTCGCGTCCACTGTGTAGTTCCCAGACAACGAACGGTTGTGCTGGCTGAACAGTTCCACTAATCAATTGAATAGTGTGCTTGTTCGCTGCCCGTTCAAGACCCCGCTTTATTGCGGGGTGTCTGAAAGGGTTTCGGTGGTCATAGCGTGAGGGAAACGCCCGGTTACATTCCGAACCCGGAAGCTAAGCCTCACAGCGCCGATGGT
>NZ_JAGXJM010000311.1:0-268 GCF_019091445.1 Streptomyces sp. GbtcB7 | reverse complement strand
ACATCGGCATCTTTGAAAGGGAAGGGGATTCTCTCTCTCTCGAGTCGCCAACAAGGATTCAAGGCCCAGCAGGCAAGTAGGCAAGCCTAAGCTTGGTGAGTAGTCGAACGCCGGACTCGTAAGAACTTGGTTATAGCAAGAAACAACTTGAGCTTTGAACTCGCTAACGCCATGACGAAAACCTGATCGAGATACCAATTACCCTGCTTAGAATCGAGACCTCGCTTACAGCTGACACAACACCTTCCCTTTCTTTTGAATCAGCACT
>NZ_JAGXJM010000310.1:0-268 GCF_019091445.1 Streptomyces sp. GbtcB7 | reverse complement strand
ATTATTTTTTAAAATATACTTTATCTTTAGTCAATATAAATAAGTGTTTTTGGATTATTGCAAATTGAATGTACTTCTTTTTTTTTTCTATTATTGTTTTTTCTTTTTTTTTCTTCTAAAATTATGTAGAAAAGTCAACAGAAAGAAGGCTAGCCAAACCCTAAATAAAGAAGCGTTCATCAGAACTACGTACTGACAGATAACCCCACCTATCATAGAGAAGGAGACAAAGGAGAGAACAAATGAACAGGAGGCTTCAAGGCAACCC
>NZ_JAGXJM010000309.1:0-268 GCF_019091445.1 Streptomyces sp. GbtcB7 | reverse complement strand
ACCTCTCCGACCGGTCGTGCCTAGTACATGATGGCAAAGGGACCGGAATCTGGGTGCGCGAGCAAGGCCGCGGCACCATCGTAGATTGCGAAATCTGCGGCAATACCGGGGCAGGGATAGGAATCTCAAGCGGCGGCGACCCAACCGTGCGCTCCTGCCGCATTCACGACGGATCAGATGCTGGCATCTACGTACTCGACGCGCGAAGCCGAGGCGCAATCAAAGTCTGCGTTATTTATGGCAACAATAAGACCGGCATAGTCTTTTC
>NZ_JAGXJM010000031.1:0-149481 GCF_019091445.1 Streptomyces sp. GbtcB7 | reverse complement strand
GAATTCGAGACCGTCATGACCACACCGGCCCTCCAGGTCGTGTGACCGAACCTGTCACCCAAACCTGCAGCAGACCCTTCGCACCAGAAGCCGCGGGTGTATCCGTTCACGGGGTCACTCCCGGCGGGTAGGCCACGAGGACGTAGCGCGTGTTCTCGTCGTGCAGGGTGAGTTGGTAGGCCGTGCCCGTGGTCAGGTAGGCGAGGGCTCGTTCGTGCTCGTTCTCGTCCCGCAGCCAGTAGCGGCCCGGCTGGGCGTATGCCATGTCGAGTTGGTCCGTGACGTTCCTCGTGCGTTCGCGAAGCCATCGCAGGGCCAGGCGGGGGCTCGTCGCATCGTGTGATCCCAGGGGGATCGGGCTGGTCTCCTGCAGTGGATAGGCCGTGGCGCAGCAGCGGTACGCGCCGCCCTGTCCTTCCGCGGCTAAGTCCTCGGGAGTGGTCGACGTCAGCACGGGTGGCCTCCCGGGCGGGCGCTCGTGAAGAGTTCCGCGGTGACTGTGTGGCCGGCCTGGCTGTCGTGGATCACGACTCGGTGGGCGATCGCGCTGACCATGCCGAGGCCTCGCCCGTGTGTGGCGTTCTGGTCGGCGTGCTCGGCCTTCGGCGCCGTCCCGGTGCCGCCGTCGTCCGTGACCGACAGGGCAACCACCTGGGAAGAGACCGCGAGAGCCAGATGGAAGCTGCCCGACTGCTGTCCGCTGGCGGTGTGCAGGATGGCGTTCGCGCTCAGCTCGCTCACGATCAGTTCCGCGTCCTCCGCTAAGGGCGAGCCGCGCAGGATGTCCCGGGTCCAGCGGCGGGCCCTGCTGACCTCTTCTGGGAAACCTGGGCAAGTGAGGCCCCAGACCCGTGCAGTGCTCGTATACTCGTGCATACAAGTTCCTTCGTGCTGGTAGGCCGCCATGTGCAGCGGGTTCGGGCTAGACGAGTTTCACGCCGTCGTGGGCGCGGATGGCCGGCGGGGACGCCGCGTCGAGTGCGTCCAGGACGCGGATCGCGTACGCCTCGTCGGCGAGTTCGGTGACTTCTTCGCGGGTGGCCCAGCGCAGTGCGTAGGTCTCGTCCCCGGTGGTGGGTGTGCCGTCGGCGGCCTCGCAGCGGAAGACCAGCGAGACGATCAGGCCCGTCATGTTCTTGTAGACACCGGTGAGGGTCGCGGGAAGCGCGATCTTGATGCCGGTTTCTTCGAGGACTTCACGTTGGAGTGCCTCGGGGAGGGTTTCCTCCCGCTCGACGATGCCGCCCGGGGGTTCCCAGTGACCGTTGTCGCGACGCTTGATCAGCAGGGCTCGGCCCTGGTCGTCGACAATGACTCCGGCAACGCTCACGGAGTGCGGGCGGTCAGTGGTCACGTTCCTCGGCCTTCTCGGATGGCTAGGCTCTCCACCGTAGCAACAACACTCGCCCACTCGTCTAGATACCTAAAGGAGTACTCGTGACCTCACTCCCGACCAGTCTGCTCGGCGACCTGGACCCCACGAGCGATCGTGCGGTGTTCCGGCAGATCGCCGACCAGCTGCGCGAGGCCATCGACCGTGGGCGATTCAAGGAGGGTGAAAAGCTTCCCTCGGAGGCTGAGCTCGTCGAGCACTACGGAGTGTCCCGGATGACCGTCCGGAACTCCTTCTCCATCCTCCAGGGCGAGGGGCTCGTCCATGCCGAGCATGGGAAAGGCGTCTTCGTACGACCACGGCCACCCGTGCGGCGGCTCGCCTCCGACCGGTTCGCCCGGCGCCACCGCGAACAAGGGAAGTCCGCGTTCATCGTCGAGGCCGACGCCGCCGGAAGTCACCCGCAGGTGGACAGCCTGGAGGTCAAGGAGGAGAAGGCCAGCCAGGACATCTCCACCCGGCTCGGCTCCGTGCGGCGTGTGCTCGCCCGCCGGCGCCGGTATCTGCTCGACGGGCGTCCGGTCGAGTTCGCCACCTCCTATCTTCCGCTCGACATCGCCCGGGACACTCCGATCGCCGAGCCCAATCCCGGCCCCGGCGGCATCTATGCCCGTCTTGAGGAGCTCGGCCACCGCCTCGACCACTTCGAGGAAGAGATCCGGGCCCGGATGCCCTCGCCGTCCGAGGTCAAGACGCTCCGGCTGGCTTCCGGCGTGCCCGTGATCCACCTGATCCGCACCGCGTACGACACCGAAGGGCGGGCCGTGGAGGTCTGCGACACGGTCATGGCGGCGGACGCCTACGTCCTGTCGTACCAGCTCCCGGCGACGTGATCGGCGTGAGGAGCGGGTGATCCGCGGTGGTGCGCGAGGCCGCTTCCCGGAACTCGTACACGCCAACAGGCATACTCGTATAGACGAGTGGGCAAGTTGTGTGGCAGGGTGGTCATCGTTCCCGGAGATCGGGTTCGAAGGCTGCATCTTGTATAGACGAGTAGATAGGAAGAACTCTTGCGCACCATCCGTGTGGAGACCTCGGCCGCGACGATCCTGCTGACCGAGGCGCCCGAGCCCAAGGTCCGCGACCGGCAGACCGGAGAGATCGCCAAGGACATCAATAGCGGCGAGGCCCTGATGACGATTGGCGTCGTCTACATCGAGGAAGGGGAGTCGTCCCTGATCAAGGTCACGGTTCCGGAGAGCGGGGTCTCCGAGGGGCTCGCGCTCGGCGCTCCGATCTCGCTGCCGGGGCTCGTGGCCCGGCCGTGGGAGAGCGTGTTCAACGGGCAGCAGCGGCACGGCATCGCCTACCGCTCCGCCGCCGTCACTCCGGCCGCGTTCCCTGTCGCCATGGGGGCCACGGCCTGATGACCGATCTGGCAACGCTTCTGGAGGTGGGTGGTCCTGTCGCCGCGCTCGGCGGCGGGGCTGCCTACACCCGGGCCAAGCGCCCCGGCGTCTACTGGTCCACGGTAGGCCTCCCGATATCCACGGCCCGGCTGCTCAGCTCCTACAGCTCGGTCATGGAGGCCTGCGGCCTGACCGTCGCTCCCTCCCGGCTGCGGGTCCTGGCGGTCAAGGCCACCACCCGACGGGAGATACGCCCCGTACCGCCTCGTCGGGGAATCATCCGGCCCACCTCGACCGGGTTACGGCTTCGTCTGCGGCTCGCCCCCGGGCAGGAACCCGCCGACGTCGCCGCCTCGGCCGAACGGCTGCGGCACGCCTGGGGCGTTCACGCCGTGTACGTCACGACCGTCAAGCCTGGTGTGGTCGAACTGCGGCTCGTCGGCTTCGACGTGCTGCGGCGGGTACGGATGCCGCGCAAGGTCGATGGCGGGTTCCTCAAGGTGCCTGTGGCGCTTCGGGAGGACGCGACTCCCTTCGTACGGGACTACCGGACCGTTCCTCATCAACTGACCCTCGGCGCAACGCTGTCCGGCAAGTCCATGTACCTGCGGCATCTCGTCGCCGGACTTGCCCCGCAACCGGTCGCCCTGGTCGGCATCGACTGCAAGCGTGGTGTGGAGCTGGCGCCGTTCGCTGCTCGGCTCTCGGCGCTGGCCACCGACCCGGAGCAGGCGGCCGAGCTGCTGCCGGTGCTCGTCAAGGAAATGGAGGACCGATACGACCTGATCAAGGTCCGGCAGGGGATCGCGCCGGACGCCCCCGACGAGGAGATCACTTCCGACATCTGGGGACTGCCCGAGTATGAACGCCCCATACCGATCGTGCTGTTCGTCGACGAGGTGGCCGAACTCTTCCTCGTCGCCACGCGCAAGGACGAGGACCGGCGCGACGAGATGGTCACCCAGCTCATCCGTCTCGCTCAGCTCGGCCGCGCCGCTGGGATCTACCTGGAGGTCTGCGGGCAGCGCTTCGGTGCCGAACTGGGCAAGGGGGCGACCATGCTCCGGGCCCAGTTGACCGGCCGTGTCTGCCACCGCGTCAACGACGAAGCCTCCGCCAAGATGGCGCTCGGCGACATCGCCCCCGAAGCGGTCTCCGCCGCGTGCGCCATCGCTCCCGAACGGCCTGGTCTGGCCGTGGCCGGTGACACCTCTGGCGGCTGGTCCCGCATCCGCACGCCGTATCTCTCCCTCGGCGACGCCGCTGAGATCTGCCGCGAGTCGGCCCACCTGGTGCCCGACCTGCCCGCGCTCAAGCGCTTCCGGCCCGACGTACCGGTACGACCCGTCGAGACGGCGGCGGCCCCGGTACTCCAGCCGCGCCCCGTCACCGACTGACGCTCGCCCTTCCCCACCCCGGTCGGCGTGACCGCCTCGCGCCAACTCCCTACCTCTGCCATGCCTGAATCCGGAAGGAGCCGCAGCATGCGCGCCCAACTGGCCCGTGTCGACGCGGTACTCGTACAGGCGCTCATCGCCGCAGCGCTGTCCTTCGCTCACCTGCACGACGTCGCTTCGGCGGCTGGTCAGGACGGGTGGAAGGCGTGGGCGTATCCCGTCTCGGTCGACCTGCTGCTCGTCGCTGCCTGGCGCCGACTGCGGACCGGCGACGCGAAAGCGGCCGGATGGTGCTGGTTCGTCATCGCGCTCACCGCGTCCCTCGGAGCCAACGTCGCCACCGCTGGACTCCTCGACCTGGACCAGGTGCCGGCATGGCTGCGCATCCTCGTCGCGGGCTGGCCCGCGGTCGCCTTCCTCGGCGGAACACTCCTCGCCCACTCGGCCCCGGTCCCGCACGAGGACACCGAGGACGAGCAGGACCAGGAGGACGCGCCCGATCCCGCCCCGGAGCTCCCCGGACTACCGGCTCCCGAGCCGACCCCCGCTCCGCCTGCCGTAGCCGTCCCGGCTGCCCTGGTCGAACACGCCCGCAAGGTCGCCGCCGAACACCACACCCGCACCGGAACGGCCATCGACACCCCGACCCTCCGCGCCCGGCTCGGCGTCCCCGCACCCATGGCCGACGCCATCGCCGCCCACCTCTGAAAGGACATCCGAGTGACCCCCAACCGCCGCTTCCGCTCCGTCACCCGTATCGGCCCCGTGCAGGTCGGCACCGCCTACGACAACCGGGGCCGTGAGAAGCACACCGCCGCCTGCACCGCCCCGCGCTGCGGCTTCTCCGCCGACTACGACAGCCGCGCCGCCGCCGAACTTGCCGCCCGCACCCACCGCTGCCCCGTCCGCTGAAAGGACCCGCACCACGTGACTGTCAGCCTCCCGCTTGTCGTCGTCCTCGGCTTCATCGCCTGGGGAGCGGTCAAGTTCCTCGGCGTCCGCACCTGGATCGTCGTCGTGATCGCCCTGTTCGGCTTTCTGCTCTCGCACACCTTCATGGCCCCCGCCATCGACTCCGGCACGCGTTCCGGCGTGGGCATTGTCAACGGCTCACATGACTAGACGAGTAGATGAGGAGAGGTTCGCTGTGTTCCTGCCCAAATACCCCGACAACCCGACCCCGCCGCCCGCACACACCCACGCCCCGGCCGATCCGGCACCCGTACGACGCACGCTCCCGCAGATCTCCATCAGCCCCGGAGCGGTCGCGGCCGTCCTCGTCGGCGGAGTCGTACTGACCGCGCTCCTGGCCGCCGTCGCCGTCACGGCCATATCGGTCGCCATCGCCGCCGTGGTCCTGCGCTCGATGCTCCGCGACCACCACCGGCGCTGAACGGCGCCTGATGCCCCGGGGCGGTTCGACACGGCCAAGCATCCACCGCCCCGGGGCTCATCCCTCCTGACCAGCGCAGCAAGCCAGCCAGAAGGAGAACGCCATCTTCACCCGCCCCACCCCGCCCCCACTGCCCGAACTCGCCAAGCTCGCCCAGCACGGCACCCTGCCCGGTATCCTCCGCCAGCTCTCCGGACTCGGCGGCTGCACGACCCCGATCCGCCTCGACGGCCACCGCACCGAATACGACGTCAACACCCGCACCGGCGAGATCGGCAACGTCCTCCACCGCCTCGACTCCTCCACCCTCCCGGCCGGTCACCTCCTGGTCCGCTGCAACAACCGCCGCACCACCCGCTGCCCGGCCTGCGCCGAGGTCTACCGCCGCGACACCTTCCACCTGATCACCTCCGGCCTGCGCGGCGGCAAGGGCATCCCGGAACGCGTCGCCGCCCACCCCCGCGTCTTCGCCACCTTCACCGCACCCAGCTTCGGCCCCGTCCACAACTGCCCCTCCGGCTCGGCCGGTTCAGTCCGCCGCTGCCGCTGCGGCGTCCTCCACGACCAGGACGACGCCGAGCTTGGCACCCCGCTCAACCTGGACACCTACGACTACGACGCGGCCGTCCTCTGGAACGCCCACGCCGGTCCGCTGTGGCGGCGCTTCTCCACCTACCTGCGCCGAGAGGTCGCCAAGAGGGCCGGGCTCTCACAACGCGCCTTCCGCCAGTACGCCCGGGTGTCCTTCGCCAAGGTCGCCGAGTACCAGAAGCGCGGAGCCGTCCACTTCCACGCCGTCATCCGCATCGACGGCCCCGAAGGAGGCAACACCCCGCCCCCGGCCTGGGCCACCGCCGAGCTGCTCACCGACGCCATACGCGCCGCCGCTGCTCACGTCCGCGTGGACGGCCCGCTCATCGACGGACGCGCCCACTCCCTCACCTTCGGCCGTCAGATCGACGTCCGCACCATCCGATCCGCCGACTTCGACGGCGGCCAGGAGCTGACCGAGCGGGCCGTCGCCTCCTACATCGCCAAGTACGCCACCAAGGGCGCCGAGACCGCCACGGGAGCTCTCGACCGCCCCCTCAAGTTCCTCGCCGAACTCGCCCAGCTCGACATCACTGACCACGCCCGCCGACTGATCCGCACCGCTTGGACCCTCGGCGCCCGCAAGGACCTGGAAGACCTCCGGCTCCGTGCCTGGGCCCACATGCTCGGCTTCCGCGGCCACTTCTCCACCAAGTCCCGCCGCTACTCCACCACCCTCGGTGCCCTCCGTACCGCCCGCGCCGAATGGCGACGCGCCCAAGCCACAGCAGCCACCGAGACCGAGACCGGCACGACTTACGTCCTCGCCCACTGGGCCTTCGCCGGGACGGGCCTGTCGTCGGCCGAAGCCTGGCTCGCCGCATCCCTCGAACCCGCCCCCGGAACAGAAGGAGAACCGACGCATGCGTGACGAAGAGCTGTTGACCGTGGCCGACGTCATGGCGCGGCTCAAGCTCGGCCGGTCGACGGTCTACGACCTGATCCGCTCCCGTCGGCTCCCCTCGATCACGATCGGCCGGTGCCGCCGCATACCGGCGCGGGCCCTCAGCGACTACATCACCCACGAACTGGAGGCGGCTGCCTGATGGCCGGTCAGCGCAAGCGCAATCCCAACGGCGCGGGAACGATCACCAAGCGCAAGGACGGCCGGTTTCAGTGCGCGGTCTACGTGCTCCAGCCGGACGGCACCCGGGCCCGCAAGTTCGCGTACGGCAAGACCTGGGCCGAGTGTGACGCCAAGCGCCGTGTACTGCTCGACAAGGTGGACCAGGGCATGCCCGTGCCCACCAAGTCGGCCAAGCTCTCCGAGTGGCTGCCGTACTGGCTGGACAACGTCATCAAGCCCCGACGGAAGTTGAGCACCTTCGACAAGTACGAGGCACACGTCCGGCTCTATCTGGTGCCGCTGCTCGGCGCCAAGCGTCTGGAATCGCTCGGTGTCGCCGACGTCCGCCGCTTCCTCGTACGTCTGGAGAAGCAGACGACCGCCGCGACCGCCAAGGAATCGCACCGGGTCCTGCGCTCGGCGCTGTCCTCGGCCTGCCGGGAGGAACTGATCACGCGCAACGTCGCCAAGCTCGTCGAGCCGCCCCGCGCGGACACTCCTGAGCTGCACCCTTGGACCCTCGACGAGACGCTCGACTTCCTCGCCGCCTCCCGCAAGGACCCGCTCTACGCGGCCTTCGTCCTCGCCATCGCCATGGGCCTCCGCCGGGGCGAGATCATCGGCCTCCGCTGGTCCGATCTGGATCTCGACAATCGTGTCCTGTACGTCCGTCAGCAGACGCAGCGCCGCCGTGGCGTCCTGTACGACGACGATCCGAAGAGCCGCCGCCGTCGCGCCGTACCGCTGCCCGCGCTCTGCATCGCCCCGCTGCGCTGGCACCGGATGCGGCAGTCCGCCGCACGCGCCAAGGCGGGGGAGAAGTGGCAGGCATCCGGCTACGTCTTCACCACCCGCACCGGCCGCCAGGTCGAGCCGCGGAACGTCTACCGCTCCTTCACCCGCATCGCCGACTCCGCCGGCATCCGAGTCGTCCGGCTGCACGACGCCCGACACGGCACGGCGACCCTGCTTACAGCGGCCGGAGTCGCGCCCCGCGTCGTGATGGAGATCCTCGGCCATTCTCAGATCAGCATCACCATGGACGTCTATACGCACGTCGTTCAGGACACGCAGCGCGAGGCCATGAGTCACATGGATCGGCTGCTCAGGAGGCGTCCCGGTCGTCAGTGACCGTGCTCGTTGATGTCAGCTGTAGATGTCAGAGGCCCAGCAGCTCCCAAATTTGGGAACTGCTGGGCCTCTGAACTGGTGCCCCCGGCAGGATTCGAACCTGCGACACCCGCTTTAGGAGAGGGTCTATAGCTGTCCCTGTCTGTGTTGATCTTCCCCGGGATTCACTGTTCCTCCTGGTCAGCGGGGTGGTGCCTTCCGTCCCTGTCCGATCCTTCCCCGCCTTTACACGGCCTTCCGTTCCCATGACGTTCCCATGGGGGCCCCAACGAGCCCGTGGGAACGAGGGCGGGGGAGTCGTCTGAGGTCAGCAGCGGTCGTCGAAGCGGTGAGCACCGCAGACCACTTGGGGGCGACAAAGGCCCCGCCCCCATCAGGGGTCGGGACCCTCGGCCGTCTACGCGGGCCCTGTTCGGGCCGCTGAGCTCAGGCTAGCGGCTCAGGTTCAGCCGCGGGAGGTCAAGACGCACCAGAGGCCCCTGCCGGAGCGATGGTCGATTGAGACCACGGCCGAAACGGTGCCACGCTCGGCCAGCCCTAGCCCTCGAAGTCGTCCCGGGTGATCCGCAGGGTCCCCTCGCTCCGAACGGCGACGAGTTCCGTGGCGACTGCCGGAGATTATCGAGGCGTCGGCGCCAAGTCGTTGCTGACGGAGAAGATCTCCTGGAGCCTGGTCAACGCCTTCCCCAACCGCACCTTTCGGTGGGAGGGAATCGGCGGCTCCCAGCCGCAGACGTCAGGGAGCCTTCCGGTTCGCCCGCTCGTATAGTGCCGTATAACGCCGGAGCGCCTCGTCGGCGAGCTCCTTGTCCAAGCGCCCTGCCAGGATCCGCTCGTGGGTTGCACTTACGGGGAGTCTACGCGCCTTGAGGCGCTTGACCTTCTGTTTGGCATCCGTGAGCGAGGCTTCAGCCAAGGCAAGCGCGGGCCGGCGGCCGGATGCCTCGTCGATCTTCCGCTCAAGCCGAGCGGTTGCGGAGTCGAGTTGATCGAATCTTCGGCAACGCTCGCACACGAGGCCGCCAGATCTCTGGAGCCGGAAGAGGAACTGGTGGCAGGCGCTACACGGGGATGAGAGCGCGAAGAGCGCCAGTGGGACTCTGTTGCCGGATTCTGGCACTTGGCCGCCCGTTTGACGGACGTGGCGGACCTTGTTGTGCATCGGCCAGACTCCTCCCTAGCTTGCTCTTGAGCCGCGTACTGGTCCGGCCGGCTGAAATCCTCTGTTACCGGGACATGGAGCGCTGCCGTCTGTGACTGTCAGAGTGTCGAGTAACGGAGCACAGAGTGGCCGCTGTGACGAGTCTCCCGGTAGATGTCCCCGCCGTCGAGCCATTGGAGGTCGGTTTCGAACCGAGTTCTACTTGATCCTCGACATCCGCGCAGATTCCCCTCCACTCATGGCCATCCCATCCGACTGCACAGGAGTCCAGGCAGGCTCATGCGGTCAAGTCTCGGGTGTTCCCCGGTGTGCACCGTTGAGGGTGAGGCGGATTCGTGCCAGGGCCTCGGCGATCTCCACCATGTCCTCATCGTCGGTGCCGTAGACCACGCACATGTCGTCATGGAGCGGTTCGAGTATCCGCTGGGCCTCGTCGAGTCGCTCCTGGGACAGCTCCAGGAATCCAATGGTGCGCCGTAGTTCGGCCGCTTCGTCGCGTGCGTGGCTGTCCACGGCCTTCACTTGGCGTAGGACGGCCTCGAACTTCACTTGGGCGACCGTCGCCTGGCCCCGTTCCGCGCGTAGTGCGCGGCCTGGGCGCGACAGGAGCACGCCTCTCTTCTGTTGGTGGGTCTGGAGGTGCGGGAGAAGGCGCCGGCGAGCGCGTCGAACTCGGGCAGGGCACGGCGGTAGTCGCCGCCGAGTAAGCGGACCGCGGCCCGTGGTGTTGCTGGCCGTGGCCACCACGAAGTAACAGGTCGCACCCGCCCACGGAATGACCGTCCCCCGATCCTTCGCGGACGGGGCAGGGTTGAGTAGGAAGACGCCCCCTTGATCTGAGTAGCGCGACGGATCCCCTGTCGGAAGGCAGTTGCTTCGATGGAGCTGTGAACGAAACGGCCATGAGCCTTCACGACCAGCACATCGAGCGGGACCGCGCGCTGCGGCACCGCGCGGTGCTCGTCCTCGCGCTGCTATTTCCGACTGTCATCGCGTGCCTCCTCTTTGTCGGCGTGTCGGAGCGCGCGTCCCGGTGCGTCACCTATGGCGAAGAGTGCTTCTCGGTACCAGGGACTTGGATGTACACGTGCTTCTTCGTGTCGCTGGCCGCCGGAGTTGTGGCGGTCATCTGGCCCCGGGCCTGGCTGCCCTGCCGTACTGCGCGCGCGTGGGCCGTGGGGGTGCAGATCGCGGCTCAGGCGGTGCTCGCACTGCTGATCCTCAGCTTCGCGTGAGCGAGGGCGCGCGGTTCGCTCATCAGCGGCCGCCCGAAGCCACGGTTCCCTCGCACTCCTCGCATCGTCGTGTCGCTTGCCGCCTCGTGTTGCCCTCTGTCGCAACCGCCGGACAGCTGCTGCCCAGGCGGTCCCAGAGCCCGGGCGCCGGGGTAGGGATCCAGCCCCAGCGTGGTGCCTTCACCAACTCCTCGGTGAGGTGCGTGCACGCTCCCGGCAGGTGCGCGTACTGCGTGGGCGAGATCAGGATCGTGTCGGCGAGAAAGCGCCGCCATTCCTGCTGTGACTGGAAGGCAGGGCGCGCCTTCGGAACAGTCCCGTCAGGTGGGCAGCCACAGCCCAGCCCGATGATGCACTCACAACGTTCGCAGCGTCCTTCCTTCACAGCCCCGCGCATTCCGCTTCCCCCGGCAGGGCCCCGTGCCCCGCTTCCAAGACTCACGTCGCGCTGGTGAGGACCCGGTAGACGATCTTCCCGTCGAACTCAGCGAACCCGAGCGACTTGTAGAACGCACGAGCGCCGGGGTTGTCACGGTCCGTCATCCACTCGACGCGGCTGCACCCGGGACGCGCGGCGGCGACGGCACGGAGTTCGTCCATGAGCCGGGCGCCGACGCCCTGCCGACGGAGGGTGTCGCGGACGTACAGCTCCTTGAGGAAGAGGGAGTGCGTGGAACCGGCACTGGGCCAGAGGAACGAGTAGGCGGCGAGACCGACGATGTCACCGGCTTCGTCTTCGACCAGGAGCGCGGACGCCAGCGGCGGGGAGCCGAAGAGGGCCTCCTCCACCTGGGCCCGGCGTTCCTCGAACGGCTGGATCTCCGTCGACTCGTAGAACCGCTCGATCTCCTCGATCAGCTCGGCCACAGCCGTGATGTCCCGCTTGTCGGCGGGCCGGATCGTCACGCTCATCGGCATCTCCCGTCCTTCCTCGGCTGCTTCAGTCTTTTCGTTCACTCGCTCCAACGCGTGATCCCATCGTGGGGTACGACGTGGCTACGGAGGCGGAGCAGTCGACGCGTAGGTGTCGTCCCATCCGTGCTGTCGCAGGGAGCCCTGGACGTGCCGAATGAGGTGCTCCAGGTCCGCGCAGTAGACGGAGGGGTTCCGGTAGCCGCTGCCGGTGCTGAAGCGATGCGGGAGATAGCCCCCTCCGCAGACGTCCACCAGCGGGCAGCTCTGGCACTGCTCGGCGAGCGCGGCCTTGCCGTACTGCCGGTGCATGAGCTTCGGATGCCGGAGGGCCTCGTCGAAGGACTGGTTGAAGACGTCGAGTCCGAGCCAGGAGGCGCCCTCCTCGACGGACCGCAGGGTGTCCACGCCCTCAATGGTGCCGTCGGACTCGATGACGACACTCGTCGGCGGGGCCAGGCCGAGCGTCTCCACCGACCCACGTACGCCGGAGCTGAGGGCCACGATGTCCTCCAGCATCCTGACGCTGTGCTGGTACTCGGGACGGGCGAGCCAGGCGTCGTACACCCGGCTCATCCACAGCCCGTACTCGGGCACGCTCGGGTCGTGGCGGTGCGGTGGGTCGTCGTGAGTGCCGTGCGGCAGGCCGAAGTCGATGACCGGCGGCTCGAAGGAGGCCAGGTAGTCGTGGACTTCCACCGGGTCGTTGGCCAGGTCCACGACGGCGAGCAGTCCCGCGAACAGGTGCGGCCGGGACCGCAGGAGTTCGATGCCGCGCACGGTGGCGGCGGCACTCGACCGCCCGGCGTGAGTCAGCCGGTGCAGGTCGTTCGCGGTCGGCGGCCCGTCGAGGCTGACGCCCACGGCCACCTCGTACTGCTCAAAGAGGTCCAGCCACGCTTCGGAAAGAAGCGTGGCGTTGGTCTGGAGCTCGAAGCGGACCTCCGTGCCATCCGGGATCCCGTCCCGGACCGCGTCCAGCAGATCGGCCATGTGCCGGGCACCGGCGAGCAGAGGCTCCCCGCCGTGCAGCACGACATGGACAGCCGGCAGGCTGTGCGCCGTGACGTGTTCGCCGATCCGTCCGGCCGCGGCTCGGGCTACGTCCAGGTTCATCCGGGCGGGCAGGCGCCGCGCCACCTGGTCCTTGGAGTTGAAGACGAAGCAGTAGTCGCAGTCGATGTTGCAGCGGTTGGCGACCTTGAGGATGAACGTCCGGAAGGGGGCGATGTCTTCGAGCAGCGTCATCGAGCGAGAACGCTCAGAAAGGCCAGGGCCAGATGAGCGAGGCCGCATGGGCGCCGTCACCGACACGGTTCGTGGCGGCCTGTTCGACTGCCTGCCGCTGCCGTACGCGAGCGGCGACGCGGTCCAGGACCACGTTTCCCTGCGCGGACTCCCGACCGGTGACGGCCGCGGCGTGCGGTGCGGGAACGGATGTGCGTGACGGCATTCAACGCTCCTCGTGATGCGTGATGGACGTGCCCGGAAGCCGACGCCAGCACGGTGCGACGGCGGTTGAAGCGACAGGTCGGTTCGCAACGTAGCAGCGCCGGCACTCACCGCAACATACAGAAACTGGCCATGCCCAGCTCACCCCGCCTGCGACACCAAGAGCCGCTCGATGTCGCCGACCGACGCACTTACTCCCAACTGGCGGTACACGGTGACCGCTTCACGCAGCGGCCCCTCGGCCAGGGCAGGCCGGTCCACCGTCCAGTCGCAGCGACCGATGCCCTCCAACGCGCGTGCCTCCTCCAGCGGGCAACGGATGTCCCGGGCCAGGTCCAGTGCCTCCTCGAAGCGCCCGCGCCCCGCGGCCGGATCACCAGACGTGCGCAGCAGCGTTCCCCAGTGGTTCAGCACCTCCGCCTCGCCGCAGCGATCACCGAGCTCGCGCAGGATCTCCAGGCTCTGCTGGAACGCCTCGACGGCACCGCCCTGCTCACCGACGAGCCCGCGGGCGACGCCCAGCTCGCTCAGCGAGGCGGCCTCGCCGCCGCGGCTGCCGAGATCGCGATACGCCTCCAGAGCCTCCTCCAGCACGCGGATCGCTGTCGGTGCGTCGCCAGACAGACGGTCCAGCACCCCGAGGTGGCGGATGCTGTTCGCGCGGCCGAAGCGGTCGCCGAGATCGGTGTAGTGCTCCAACGCCTGGGTGTGGGCTTCGCGAGCACCCTCGAGATCGCCGGTGAGCCGCTGCACCACGCCCAACTCATTTAAGGCGTAAGCCTGGTGAACCCGGTCGTCCAGCTCCCTGTAGATGTCGAACGCTTCGCGCTGACGCTGGGTGGCCAGGGCGTACTCGCCCATGAGGCAGTGCACGATGCCAAGGTCCCGTAGTGAGTTGGCCTCTCCATACCGGTCGCCGAGCTCGCGGTAGATGGACAGTGCTTCGGACTGTGCCTCGACCGACGCTTCGAACCGGCTCGTCTGCCGACGCACCATGCCGAGGTCCGCTAGGGAGTTGGCCTGTCCGTGCCGGTCTCCCAGCTCGCGGTAGAGGGCGAGGGCCTCGGTCTGGGCGCGGGCCCCGGCGTCGTTGTCCGCGGTCAGATACCAGACGATGCCCACCTGGTTCAGAGCGTCCGCCTTGCCGCGCCGGTCGCCGGCGGCCTCGTACTGCGTCACCGCCTCGTTCAGGGCTTCGGTCGCCTCGGGGTAGGCGGCCATGAAACGTCGTACGACACCGAGTTCGGTCAGCGCGCCGGCCAGCGCCCGCTGATCGCCGGTGTGCCGGGCGGCCTGGGCGGCGGTCCGGTGAAGCCCGACGGCCTGGTCCCAGGGCCCGGCCTGCCGCAGGAAGGGAGCCATCGCCGCGGCCAGCCGGATCACCAGGTCATGCAGGGCGAGCCCGCTCGCCTCCCGAATGCAGGCCAGTACGTTGGGCCGCTCGTTCTCCAGCCAGCCCAGAGCCGCCGTACGCGATTCCATGGGTGGGGTCTCCACCTGCGACGTGCCGTCCGGCGGAGGCGGCCCGCCCGCGCCATCGCGAACGATGTGCCCGTTCGCGACGGCGAGAGCGGCCAGGTAGTAGGCGCACACACGCTGAACAGCTTGTACGTGGTCCATGCTGTCCCCTTCGTCAGCGAGACCGCGGGCGTAGTCGCGTAGGAGGTCGTGGAGCCGGTAGCGGCTTCCGGGGTGCTCGTTGATCAGGTGGGCGTCGTAGAGTGCGTCGAGCTGCTGACGGGCGACCGCAAGCGAGACCGCGCCGAGTGCGGCCCCGACGTACGCGTCGAGATCCGTACCGGGGTAGAAGCCGAGGCTCTGGAAGAAACGTTGGCGTTCCGGAGCAAGGTCCCGGTAGGAGAGACCAAACGTCGCGGCCACCCCGCGCTCCCCAGCGCGCAGTTCGCCCAGTCGGTCACGGGCGGCCGACAGTCGCTCGCTCAGGTCCTCAGCGGTCCAGGACGGATGGTGCCGCAGCCGTGCCGCGAGCAGTGACACCCCCAGCGGCAGGTACCCGCACAGCCGCACCAGTTCCTCGAGTGCGTACGGGTCGAGGGTGTCCGCCGACCGCCCGCTGAGCCGTATGAACAGGTCGACTGCGTGATCGGGCGGCAACGCCTCCACCGGCAGTACGACCTCCTCGTGCACCGCGAGCCGCTTGCGACTGGTCACCAGCACAAGACAGCCACTCCCACCGGGAAGCAGCGGCTCCAACTGCCGGTAGCTGGAGGCGTTGTCGAGGATGAGCAACGCCTTCTTCCCCGCCAGCCGACTCCGCCACATGGCGGCCCGCGCCTCCGTGATCGCCCCCACGTCGTCGCCGACGGGTATCTGCTGCGTCGGCACACCGGCGGCCGTGAGGAGCGAGGCCAGCGCCTCGGTCGCCTGCACCGGGCTGCGGCCCGTCGTGTGCCCGTTCAGGTTCACGAAGAGCTGCCCGTCGGGGAACCGCTCGGAGAGCACGTGCCCGGCGTGCACAGCGAAGGTGGTCTTCCCGACGCCGGGCATCCCGTCGATCACATGGACGGGCAGGGCCTCCTCGTTCTCCTGCGAGGCGCGCACCGAGCTCACCAGCAACTCCAACTCGGCGGAACGGTCGGTGAAAGCAGTGGTGTCGCGCGGCAGCGAACGGAGCACCAGCGCAGCGCCGGGCGGACCCGACCCGTCATCCGGCCGCACCATCGGGTCCGGACTCCGCCCTGATGCTCGGTGATCGTCCAACGCGGCAAGTAGCGCCGTCAGCCCGGCCGTGACAACGCCCAGCATGACGAACGACAGCCAGGGGTGTTTCTGTAGCCAGCCCAGCCAGGAAGGCCAATGCGACTGTGCTGATACGGCGTTCGTGACCAGGCCCACGAGCATCGTGGTCACCGCGCCGCCACCGGCGACGAGAGCGATCGCCGCGCCCCGTCTGCTTCTCATGCCTGAGACTCCACTCCGAAGAGGGACGAACTACGCGTAGCCAGTTGAAGGCACACATGGACCTGAGCAGTTGGTGCGCTGCGTAGCGCAGCCCCGAGTGGACGTCGGCTTCGTGACGGGTGGGCCGGGTGTACGGCCTCCACCTCCAGGCAGACGAGCTGACACAGCGCATGCAGGTCCACCCGAAACACGCAGACACCCCCCCCGAGCCCGACATCCCACCGCTAGCAAGCGGACCAGCAGTCGCGGACGCTGGTCAAGGTCGGCTCTGCGCCACGTACCGCCGCGTACCAGCCATTTCGCATCTCTTGCGGCCTGACAGCGGCAACAGCAGGCCGGGCCTTCGGCACGACCACGCATGCCCCGCGCCGCGTCGGCGAAGCCACGGGCGCTTGCCGCTGGTGGTCAGGGCAGTTGCTTGCCACAGGAGAACAGCGCCGCCTCGACCTGCTCTGGCAGGACGCCTCGTTTCTGCGCGCAGTCGTGTACTCCCTTCAGGTACTGCCTGTACTGGTCCGTGGTCCAGCCGTTCTGCGGCCAGTCGGCGCCGACCGTTCCCAGGTTTTTGAGAGCTCGCGAGACGACGCTGTCCAGAATGACCGGCCGATAGGGACAGACAGGGCTCTCACCCCCGGCGAAGTACAGCACCTTGGTGAAGAACGCTGCCCCCAGGTGGGGGATGTGCTGGTCGTTGTTGAAGGCCCAGTACCCTTCTGCAGCTCCTCGCCCCTGGAGCGCCGCGAGTGCCGCGTCGAGTCGCGCGTCGATGTCAGTATTTAGAGAGTGGCGAAAGATTTGCGCGCGCCGGTCTACTGACCGGGCCTTGGTACCCGTGCCCCAAACCAGCGCCGCGACGAGCAGGTGCCGACGTCCTTCAACGGTGTCCGCTTTGAGAGCGATGCTGAACACGGTTCGGCGGTCCACTCGCGGCCACTTTCCCACGAGCGGGCATGAGTCGAGTTCGGCCGGCCACCATGTGGCGTCTGGCAGCACGGGTATCCAGCGGGCTCGGTTGAAGGGGATCGCCTGGCTGAGCACTGTGTCGCGGTCCGGCAGATCTAGATCGTGGGGCAGGACGATCACTCTGGCTCCTTGATGTGGACGCCTGTGTTGCAGATGTGGTGCGCGGCGTTCGGGGCGTTGCCCTTGGCGTACCCGAAGCGGATGCGCCGCATATACGGCGGCTCCGTCATACCTGGAGCGATCGGTCGACGGAGGGTTCAGCGCCGCTCATGGCCCTGGTGAAATCCGGCGGACAAGGACTGGTTCCCGTTTCTCACTGTCAGCTGGCGGGTCCGGCGCCGGTGGCGGCATCCAGGGCGAACAGCGTGGCGTCGCTCTTGCCGATGCCGTCGTTGCTGCCGACGTAGACGGTGCCGTCGACCTCCGCAGGCGAGGAGCGGACAGCACCGCCGGTTGTGTAAGTCCACCGCTCAGTGCCCGTGGCAGCATCAAACGCGTACACCTTGCCGTCGTCGCTGCCGACGTCGAGCGTGCCCTCGACCACCGCCGACGAGGAGAAGACACGGCTGCGGGCGGTGCGGGTCCACCGCTCAGACTTCCGTCTCTCATCCCGTTGCGCGTCATCAGCTCTGGCCGGCGCCACGATTTCAGGTGTGGCCACCTGAGGGCCATTGATCCACTGGATGTCGCCCTCGCGCCATTGGTACTTAGCTTTGAGCCAAACCTCCTGCCGCAATCGGTCTTATGTTGTCCAGGTAAGTGGAGATCTGCTCTACTGCGGGGGCTTCCTGCTCCGCCAGCCTGTCGCGCACCAACGTCGCGTCGGCAGTTGATAGTTCCAACAGAGGCCGCCGGAGTCGGATACTCCAGGTCGCTTTCTTAGGGAAAGCTGTGAGACGGTCGACCAATGGGGCTAGTTCGACACCAGTGCGATAGGCAGTCAGCGTTCGCACGTCGAGATTACAGCCAGACGTGAACGTACGGCCCGCGATCTCGATTGGTTCGTCGAGGGGACTCACCGGAGAGGCGACGTACGCGCGGCCAATGATCCGCCCCCGGTCGCGGGTAGGGCTGTGCCAGCAGTTACGCGTCGTGTAGATCAGCAACTCGTCCCCGAGCTCGAGCCGTTGCGCTTCGATCCACCGACGCGCGGGGAAGGCCATTCGCTGACGACGCAGAACCCAGGCGACGGCTTGGCGCTCTCCAAGAACGAGCAGATAGGAACGCATGCAGAGAGTCTACGGGCGCCTCCGGGATGCGACCGCGCCATAGCGGGAAGCTTGCGGGTCTAGATGACTGGCCACGCTCACTGCACAGCATCACCGGACACAAGACAGCATCACCCGCTACATGTCGAGTCTCAGTTGATGGTTGACCGGTTGGCGTCGGGTGATGCTTGACGTCTGCCCTAGACGCTTTTCCGGCGGTTGTGTTCGCCGGCCTTGCGGACCACCACCTCCCTCTTGGTGACACGTGGGACGGTAATGATCAGCTCCGTGTCGTGGAAGATGCGGATCACGTCATCGCTCAGGTGGACGGACGACCCGGTGGGCATAGCCGCGGCCCAGCTGGATGCGCTGTCCGGCGACCATGAAGCCGCCGACACTGCTGACCGTCCGCTCGGCCTGCTCAGCAGGCGGTGGCAGCTGGGGAGGCGGGCCTACCGGACGACCCCCTTGAAGGCGGCTGCAGGCCGAGGCCAACAGCGGGCTGGGTCCGGCGATCTCGCGATGGCTCGCGGTCGGGCAGGTACTCGGTCAGGTCTCCGGTGTTTCCCGGTGTGCACCGTTCAGGGTGAGGCGGATCCGGGCCAGGGCCTCGGCGATTTCCACGGTTTCCTCGTCGTCGGGGCCGTAGACCACGCACATGTCGTCGTAGAGCGGTTCGAGCATCCGCCGGGCCTCGACGAGGCGCCCCTCGGATAGCTCCAGGAATCCGATGGCACGGCGCAGTTCGATCGCCTCGTCGCAGGCGTCGCTGTCCACGGCCCGCACCTGGCGGAGGACGGCCTCGAACTCCTGTAGGGCGACCGTAACCTGGCCCAGTTCGGCGCGGCAGTGCGCGGCCTGGGCGCGGCAGGAGCGCGCCTTTTCGCTGGTTGGTCCGGCGGTGCGGGAGAAGGCGCCGGCGAGGGCGTCGAACTCGGGCAGGGCTCGGCGGTAGTCGCCGCCGAGGAAGCGGACCGCGGCCCGTTCCATGCGCAGGTCGAGCACCTCGCCGTTGTCGGAGCCAAGCGCCAGTGCGGCCGGCTCGACAGCGTTGCTGAGGACCTCGGCAGCTTGGGCGAACCGCTCCTCCTTGAGCAGGGAGTTCGCCTGGGCGCGTGCTGCCTTGATGTCTTCGCGGAGCCGGGCGACGGCCGCTGCCAGCGGTACAGGTGGCGGTTCGGCGTGGGTGGGAGGGAGGTGGGACGGCTGGGTCCCGGTGCGGGGGCGGGGTGCGTACGGCTGCCGGTAGATCCCTGTGGGGTCGGGGGTACCGGCGGGGCCGACTTCGTCCGGCGCTGGGATCCGGCCGGGTGGGGGCAGGAACGGCAGCAGCCGCTCGTACACCTCCTGGGCGTCGGCGGGCCGGCGCTCCGGGCGCTTGCGCAGCAGGTGGAGGACGAGTTCCTCCAGTGCTTCTGGGACGTCGTCCCGCAGCCGGCGCAGCGGTACGGGCGCGGCCTCGACGTGCTGTCGCATCAGCTGGTACGCGCCATCTCCGTCGAACAGAGGGCGCCCGCAACACAGTTCGTGCAGGATGCAGCCGAGGGCGTACAGGTCGCTCTGCGGTGTGACTCGTCCGCCTTGGACTTGCTCGGGTGCCATGTACTGGCTGGTGCCGACCGGATTTCCGGTGGCGGTGATCCTGGTGATGTCGGTGCGCAGGACCGCGGCGATGCCGAAGTCGAGGACCTTCACCGTGCCATCCTCTGCCACCAGGATGTTGGCGGGCTTGAGGTCCCGGTGGACGACCGGCACGGCGTGCGCATGGGACAGCACCGTGCACACCTGGGCCGCGACCGCGGCCGCCCAGGACATCGGCAGCGGCTGGTGGGGGTCAATGTAGTCGCCTAGGGGGATTCCGTCGACGAGCTCCATCACCAGGTACAGCCGCTCGTGCGACTCGTTGAGCACGGCGTCGTAGACCTGGGGGACACCGGGGTGCTGGATGCGTGCGGTGACGCGTGCCTCGCGCTTGAACCGTTTGGCGAACTCCTCGGCCATGGAGGGTGTGGCGATGGCGGCCTGGCGTACGAGTTTGACAGCGACGGGGCGATCGAGCACTCGGTCGTAGCCGCGCCACACGTCGCCCATGCCACCGTGGCTGAGGGGTTGCACGAGTTCGTAGCGGTCGGAGATCACCTGTGATGGCACGGCCCCGTCTCCCCCTCATGCGGCCTTGTCTGTCGTGCGTCGATGCGTCTCGGTCCGGCACTGGTGGCGTCCGGGTGCTGCCTCAGTGTGGCGGCCGCGGTGATCTTTCGTCTAGGTAGATGTGGCCGGCCAGGTTTCCATGCCCGACCACACCCAGCGTCACGCCGCGCTGTCGTCGATGCCTTTCTCTTGACGGATCATCCGCCAGGCTGCGCGGCGCGCACTGCGGTTGAGGGTGCTCTTGAAGCTCTTGTCCGGGCCGAAGTACTGGCGGCCCAGGCCCGCGATGGTGTCGATGTGGTCGGCCATCTTGTCTTCGAAGACGTCGTCGAAGACCAGTCCGAAGTTTTCCGGGTCATTGTTGGCGACGGCCGCCAGCTGCACTTTCGGATCGGCAACGGCTTCCTCGAACGGCTGGATCACGTCCTGCTCGGTGAAGTCCGTGCCGAACTTGTCGTTGAACCGCTCGATCAGTTCGGACAGCAGCGACTTCTCCGCTTCCTTCACGCCGCCCGAACCGTCGCCGAAGTTTTGCATCGTCGTGGGCCCCTCGGAGGTGAGGGAGACGTCGTACTCGTCGATCTTCTTCACCTGGATATGGCTGAGCTCGACCTCGCCTATGTCCACGCCGCCGTCCGCGCGGCGCGGCAGCCGGTTGAGGAGGTAGCGGCCGTAGAGGTGCAACCGCTCCAGCTCGGCGTCCCGGTAGGGGACGATCTGCGCGAGGAAGCCGTACTTCCTGACGTAGTCGTTGAGGTCGGCACGGAAGCCCTCCGCCGTCTCCTGGTCGTCCTCGTCGTCGCTTTCGAGCAGAGCGGTGAAGCGGGCGACGGCGGGGGAGAGCAGCCGGTACAGCTCGGCGTGCAGCTTCTCCCACTTGGACTGCGAGCCTGCGGCCTTCTCCTTGGCGGCGAAGTACGCGGCGGCGAACTCGTCCATCTCCTGCCCGGACAGGATCGGCGCCTGCATGACCCGGCTCTGCGCGGTGTAGAGCAGGTTGGGGTCGGAGGGGAGGGTGTTCGCCTCCTCGAAGTACGGGCGGAAGGACTCCTGTATATCCTCGGCCTTGTTGACGAAGTCCAGTACCGCCAGGTCGGCCTGGGTCTTGCGTTCGGCGGTCCGGTTCAGCCGGGACAGTGTCTGCACGGCGGAGATGCCGGTCAGCGTCTTGTTGACGTACATCGTCGTCAGCAGCGGCTGGTCGAACCCGGTCTGATACTTCTCCGCGACGACCAGGATCTTGTACTCGCGCTGACCGGCACCGCCGGCTCGGGCGGCCTTGTCGTCGGCACGCGTGTACGCGAACGCCTTCGGCAGCGCGCTCTCGGACAGGCCGCCGTTCTCCTTCGGCTCGGTGGTCTCCTCGCCGTCGACGGTGAGCGAGCCGGAGAAGGCGACGAGGACGCCCAGGTCGGGGTACTTGGTGTCGTAGTCCCGGTCCTTGATGTAGCTCTTGATCGCGCGCGCCATCTGCACGGCGGACTGCCGGGAGGCGGTCACCACCATGGACTTGGCCCGCCCGCCGAGACGGCCCCGGCTGTGCGCCACGAAGTGCTCCACGATCACCGTGGCGTGCTGGGCGACCGTCGAGTCATGGGTCAGTGCGTACCGGGCGAGCAGGCCGTTCGCCTTCGACGGGTCGACCTCCCGCTCGTCGGGGTTCTGGTTCACCAGCTTCCAGTACGTGTTGTACGTGACGTAGTTGCGCAGCGGGTCGAGGATGAACCCTTCCTCGATCGCCTGCCGCATGGAGTACGTGTGGAAGGGCCGGTAGGTCGCCTTGCCATCGATGTCCTGCAACGTGCCGAAGAGTTCGAGGGTCTTGGCCTTCGGCGTGGCGGTGAACGCGAAGTAGGAGAGGTTCGCGGCGCGGGACCGCTGCTCGGCCCGCTTCTTGAGCTGTTCGTCGAGGGTGGCGGCGGTCGGGGCCTTGACCGTGGTCGCGCCCGCGTCCTCCGAGTCGGAGTCCAGGCCGAGGTCGCGCAGGGCGGCCCGTACGTCCTTGGCGGCGTCACCGGACTGCGAGGAGTGCGCCTCGTCCACGATGATCGCGAAGTGGCTGCCCCGGATTTCGGTGGGGTTGCGCTCGATGTACGAGATCAGCGCCGGGAATGAGTGCAGGGTGACCGTGACGATCTTCCCGGTGTCGCGGGACAACGCCTTGGCGAGCTGCTCGCCCTTCGCCCCGTGCTTCTCGTCGATCTTCACGACCAGGCCCGCGGTCTGCTCGAAATTGCCGACCGTTTCCCGGAGTTGCGCGTCCAGATTGCGGCGGTCGGTGATGACGATGACCTTGTCGAAGACCGGCACGCCCGGCTTGAGTCCCTTGGCCACGGCCTCGGGGTCGAGCGCCGACGGGTCGGTGGGGGTGTGCAGGTCGCTGAGGCGGTGCGCGAGCCAGCCGATGGTGTTCGACTTGCCCGAGCCGGCCGAGGCCATGACCAGGTAGTCGTGGCCCGCGCCGTGCGTGGCGGCGTGCGTGGTGAGCTTCTTGACCGCGTCCCACTGCTGGAACCGGGGGAAGACCAGCGTCTTGGTGGTGCCGCCGCCGGGCGTCTTGCTCTTGTGCAGATGCACGAACCGCTGGAGCAGGTCCAGCCAGTTGTCCGGCTGCCAGACCTGCTCCCAGAGGTAGGAGGTCGCGTACTTGCCGTAGGCGGTCGGGGCCGGGTTCCCGGCGCCGCCCGGCTGACCGGGGCCGTTGGAGCCGGTGTTGAAGGGCAGGAAGCGGGTGTTCTTACCCTTGAGCTGGGTGGCGACGAACACCAGGTCCGGGTCGACGGCGAAGTTCGCGACGACGCGACGCGTGAAGATCAGCTCGGTGGGGTCGCGGTCGGCGCGGTACTGCTCCTTGGCCTGCTCCACCCCTTGCTTGGTCAGCGGGTTCTTCAACTCGGCCGTGGCGACGGGGATCCCGTTGAGGAAGAGGGTGAGGTCGAGCCGGTTGCCCCAGTCAGCCTGCTTCGTCGCGTACTCGAGTTCCCGGACGACGGTGAGCCGGTTGGCCCGGTAGCCGTCGAGCACGGAGTCGTGGGCGACGAGGTTCGGCTTGAAGTACGCGACGCGGAGGAGGACGCCCCGGTCCTTGACCCCGTTACGGAGCACATCGAGGAGCCCGTTGGTGGCGATGGCCTGGTCCAGGCGACTGGCGAACCCCCGCTGCGCCTCGCTCGGGTCGCCGCCGTAGACGGTGAGCAGCTCGCTCCACTCGTCGGGCTGGGTCGCCCCGATGAACGTGAACAACTCGTTGGTGTCCAGGCCGAGATCGGCCTGGTAGTCCTGCGGGCGGGCCTCGCGCCAGTCGCGCTCGACCATGGCGGCGACGATGGCGTCACCGAAGGCGGACTCCGTGTGGATGGGGCTCATGGCTACGCGGTGACTCCGTCCGTTACGTTGCGTCCGCTGGCGGTGGAGACGTCGAACTGGCCGGTTACGGCGGCGGTGATCAGGGCCTGGCGGCGTTCAGTGAGGGTCTGAATAGAGCGATGCAGTGACTCTCGAGCGCGTGCAACTGACTCGGCGCTCAGATGAAGGGAGTCCGAGATGGATGCCTGTTTGCTCACGGGTACATTTGGCAGGAGCAAGTCTTTGACAACGCTGGTCGGGAGGTTGTTGGCCATCCCTTCGGCTCCGGAAATTCCGTTCTTGATGTGCTCCCGAGCCTGGTGACCGCGGAGTACGTGAGCCACGAAATCAGCTTGCGCCCTCGTCCAGTCCAGTCTGATCCGATATACCTTGTCGCAGAGCAGCAGGTTGTCGCTAATTTCTCCAACGACGCCGACACTACCAATAAGGTCGATGGAGCCACTCGCGCGCGACATGAGCAAATCGCCTTTTTTAAGTACATACTCTCGGCGTGGTTCCACATCAGCAGGAAGTGCCTTGTGCTGGACCGGATCGAACCGTCCTGAGTTGACGCAACCGGCCTTCACGACGCCCCACTCGCCGTGTTCCGCGAGGCGATCCTCGCATTGGGGAGACCAGCCCTGCTCAATCCTCATCGACGCGTGTCGTAGGCGAATGCAGCCGAATCGTTGTGTGAGGCTTTCAACGAGCTCGGAGAGTTGACTCCGCCAGCGGTCGTCCAACAACTTTGACTGCCGGTCTCGCATGGAGGTGAGTCGGTCGATGCGGGCGGTCTCGGCGTCGAGGAAGTCGGCGATGCGGCGCTGCTCCTCTAGTGGCGGGACAAGGAGCGGCATGGGGTGGAAGTTTTCCTTCGACACCCGTCGATCAAATGTAGTGTCTGCGCGAGTGTAAAGACGGTACTGATCTCGATAGGGGGCGCTCCGCAGAAGGTGATGCACATACTGGGGGTGTAGATCGGGTCCAAGCCGATAGACACGGTAGTCCGGACTTACGGCGCCAGTTATAGCGGATACGCCGATACCGCCACCGATCAGCCACATCGGGTTCACGACCAGGTTCCCCGGGTGTGCGACCCAATACCTCTCGATAGTCGATTCCGAAGGCGCCTGCCTCCCCATTCCACCTTCTTCTTTGCGGGGCGCGATGATGCCAGTCGAGGCGAGCGAGAGTAGGGGCAGGGAGCTCTTGGAATTCGTCTCGTCGACCAACGTAGCGTGCCTTCGAAACGGCTCCACCCGCCAAGTCGTGGGAACGTTACGGGCCACGGCCTCAACGGCCAAGTCAAAAGTCATTCCGTAACCTCCCCCAGCAGCGCCTGAATTCCCGCCTCCAGCGACTTCAGTTCCGCGTCGATCTCCGCCAGCGGTCTCGGCGGCTTGTACACGTAGAAGTGCCGCGTGAACGGGATCTCGTAGCCGATCTTCGTCTTCGTGTAATCGATCCAGGCGTCCGCGACATGCGGATGTACCTCGCGCTTGAGGTAGTCCTCGACGTCCTCGCCCAGCGGAACGTTCTCGTAGTCCCGCAGGTCCGCATCCGGTTCCGGTGCGCCCTTGATCTTCTGGACCTCGCCCTCCGGGTCCCGGACGCCGATCGTCTCCCGTACCGCCTTCGCGAACGGCGCTCCCGACGGCCAGGTCAGGCCGGCCGCGACCACCGCGTCCTTGAGCGCGATGAACGCCTCGGACTTCGTCGTCCAGGACGAGCCGAGCAACGTACGCACCGTCGCGACGAACTCCTCGCTCCGCTCCAGCTTCGCCACCGGCTTTGCCTCCGCCAGTGCGGCCAGGGTCTCCTCCGTGACCTCGAAGCGGAGTTTCAGCGGGCGTTCGACGGTGATGCGCTGGTAGCCGAAGTCCTCGTTGGCGAAGACCTTCACTTTGTCGTGCAGTGGGTGCTCGGGGTCCTTCGCGACCTGGGTGGCCTCCGCGTACAGGCGGGTGATGGCGGCGATGTGGTCGGGGCGGCCGTTCGTTCCGTCGCCGATTTCCTTGCGCTTGTCGCCGAGTGCCTTGCGCATCTTCTGCCACTGGTCGCGCGCGTCGAGCAGGACGACCTTGCCCTTGTGGTCGGCGTCCTTGCGGTTGGTGAGGATCCAGAAGTACGTGGAGATGCCGGTGTTGTAGAAGAGCTGGTCGGGGAGGGCGACGATGGCCTCCAGCCAGTCGTTCTCCAGGATCCAGCGGCGGATGTTGGACTCGCCGGACTCGGCCGCGCCCGTGAAGAGGGGGGAGCCGTTGAAGACGATGGCGATGCGGGAGCCGCCTCCGCCGTTCACGTCCACCGGCTTCATCTTCGAGATCATGTGCTGGAGGAAGAGCAGCGAGCCGTCGTTGATGCGGGGCAGGCCCGCGCCGAAGCGGCCGGCGTCGCCGAGCGACTTGTGCTCGTACTCGACCTCCTCCTTGACCTTCTTCCACTCCACGCCGAACGGCGGGTTGGCGAGGATGTAGTCGAACTTGCGGCGGGCGTGGCCGTCGTCGGAGAAGGAGTTGCCGAAGCGGATGTTCTCCGGGTCCTGGCCCTTGATCATGAGGTCGGAGCGGCAGATCGCCCAGGACTCGGGGTTGAGTTCCTGCCCGTACACCTCGACCGTCGCATCCGGGTTGAGGGCCTTGATGCGGTCGTCGGCGGCGCTGAGCATGCCGCCCGTGCCGCAGGCCGGGTCCATGACCGTGCGGACGACACCCGGCAGGCTGAGGGCGTCCCCGTCGGGCGCCACCAGCAGGTTGACCATCAGCTTGATGACCTCGCGCGGGGTGAAGTGCTCACCCGCGGTCTCGTTCGACTGCTCGGCGAAGCGGCGGATCAACTCCTCGAAGATGTAGCCCATGTTGTGGTTGGGCACGACATCGGGGTGCAGGTCGAGGTCGGTGAACTTGCCGATGACCTGGTAGAGCAGGTTCGCGCCGTCGAGCTTCCTGACCTGCTGGTTGAACTCGTACTTGTCGAGGACCTCGCGGGCGTTGTCGGAGAAGGCGCCGACGTAGATCTGCAGGTTCTTCGCCGCGTTCTGCGGGTCAGCCGCGATCTTCTTGAGCGTGAGCTCGCTCTTGTTGTAGAAGGCGTGGCCCGAGGACTTCCGCAGGAAGCGGTCGGTGTCGATGTCCTGGCCGGCGAAGCGGGCCACCGTCTCGACGACCTTGTCCCGTGTGGGCTCCAGGACGCACTCCAGGCGCCGCAGCACGATGAACGGCAAGATCACCTTGCCGTAGTCGGACTGCCTGTAGTCGCCGCGCAGGAGGTCGGCGACGGACCAGGCGTGGTTCGCCAGCTCCGTGTGCTTGCTGCTGTTCAAGGTTCCCCGAGTTCCTTCCGAGCCGTCCCGCCGGGCGAGGTGGCGGGTGCGGCCAAGTGTGGTGGATGAGTGAAGAAGCGTGCCAGTGCGTCAGGTCGATGCAGTCTCGGGTGGGAGCAGCGCCCCCGCCGTCAGGCCGGTGGTCAGGAGGTCCGCGTACTCGCGGGCGAGGGCGGTGGCCTGGCGGGCGGCGGTGTGCAGTTCGCGGACGCGGCGGAAGGCCTCGCCGTAGCGGCGCTGCTCCTGCAGGGGCAGCAACGGAACGCGCAGTCGGCCGGGTTGGAGGTGGACGGTGGTGCTGCCGGTGGATGCCCCGGTGATGTTGTCGTGCGCGCCGACGAAGCCCGCGAGGAACCAGGGGTCCAGTCGTGTCGGGTCGGGGCGCAGAAGGTAGAGGTCGTGGCCGAGCAGTACGCCGATGTCCTGCTCGTCGGCCAGTCGGGCCATGTTTCCGCCGTCCCCTGTGAACACGCGTACCAGGATGTCCCCTTCGGCGATGACCGGTGACGACTTCAGGGCAATGCTGTCGAGGAACGTGCCGGAGGCGGGCACGCTGTCCGCGATGTCGGTTCCGTGGAGGACCAGCCGTCCGGTGTTCTCGGCCCTCCATCGCGCGCCCTCGGTCTTCTCCCGGGTGTCGGTCGCCGCCCGCAGGATCTCCAGGGCGCCGCCGCGGGCGAGGTCGGAGAGGGTCGCCGTGCGCCACTGCCGTGGGGAGTCGCCGGTGGGCTGCCATGTGCCCTGAGCAGTCTCGGCGAGGAGGTTGGCGTGTTCGGTGAGCTGCTTGCGGTGGTCGTCGGCTTGCCGTGCCACCTGGGCCGGGTCGATGTCGGCGGGCAGGGCGCGGACCTGGCGGGCCGGGGTGAGGTCGACGACCTCGTCGAGGAGGTCCAGTACGGGGACGGCCCGGGCGATGCCGGGCTCGTCGGAGAAGGACTCCGGGTTGGCGCGGAAGGCCGTCCAGTGGGCCAGCACGGTGTCGGTCAGCTCAGCCCAGTCGAGGGTGTCGCGGCGTCGGCGCGTCCCCGTTGAGCCGGGCGTGCTGTCGGCCCGGTTGCGTGGCCTGTCCTGTTGCCGCTCGCCGCCGGCGTCCACGAACAGCACCGAGGCGCGGTCCGGGCCGTCCGGCTCCGGGGTCTGCAGGATCCACAGCTGGAGCCCGATGTGCAGGGGCGCGGCCGCGCCGGACGGCAGGGCCACGACGGCGCGCAGGGCGCCGCCGCGTACCAGTTCGGCGCGTACGCGGCGGCCCGAGGCGCGGGCGGCGGTGGCGGGGGGCAGCAGCATCACCGCGTACCCGCCGGGGTGCAGGTGGGCCAGGGCGTGCTGGATCCAGGCGAGTTCGGGCTCGGAGCGCGGCGGGACGCCGTAGGCCCAGCGGGGGTCGTAGGCCAGCTCGTCGTGGCCCCAGTCGCGGTCGCCGTAGGGCGGGTTGCACAGCACCGCGTCGACCGGGGGCTGTGGGAAGGCGTCGTGGCGCAGGCTGTCGCCGGCTTGTACGGCCACCGCCGCGTCGGGTGTGGCGAGCAGCAGGCGTACTGCGCTGCGTTGGGCCTGCACCGGCAGGGCGTCCTGGCCGTACAGCTCGCGGGCTCCGTGGCGTGCGGCGGCCGCGAGCAGGGTGCCGCTGCCGCACGCGGGGTCCAGGACACGGGCCGTGTCCGCGGGTAGCAGGCGGGCCATGAGGTCGGCCAGACGGTCGGGGGTTTGGTAGGTGCCGGTGGAGGCGCTGTCCTCCAGTTCCCGCTCGGCGAGTACGTCGAGGGCAGCCTGGGCGCCTTCCTCCCGTACGCAGTGGATCAGCGCCCGCACGATGCCCGCGTCGGCTGCCGTGAAGGGGGCGGCCTCGGTCTGCGGAAGTGTGCCGGTGAGGTCGGCGACGGCTGCGTCCACGCGTGCGGCGAGGTCGGCGTCCGGCAGGTCGGCCAGCTCGGTCAGCTCGCGCGGGGAGCGGCGGGAGGTGGCGAGGACCAGGGGGAGCAGCGGCGTGGCCGGGCCCGTGCCCGCGGGGTGCAGTCGCAGCAGGGTGCGTAGCTCCTCTGCCGGGGCGGCGGCGGAGGTCTGGCCGCGGGAGCGCAGCCAGGCACGCACGGTTTCCAGGTCGTAGAGCGGGCTGGTCTCGTTGCCACCGGCTGGTGCGGGGAAGTCGTCGTGCCGGCGGCGCCAGTTGCTGACGGTGGCGCGTGTGACTCCCGCGATGCGGGAGATCTCCGCGGCTGTCACCTGGGCTGACGGCTGGGGCATGACGTGTTCTCACCTCTCGTCGGGTACAGCGAACACATTACACCATCAACTAAGCGTGTAAACAGGTTTGACACCGCTTTCATCGTCATGCTTATCTGTAGATGCTTCCGGTCGACGGTGGTCGGCGGAAGCATCCCCCGGGGGACCGGCCGCTGCGGCCCGCCCCGGGACGGCAGACGAAGCCTCACGAGCGGAGAGACCTGCTTGACCGAGACGGGCCAGCCCGAACTGACCGTGTACCACCGCCAATCTGGCGCAGTTACTGAAGCGCGACGCCGGAGAGAACTTCCGGGCCCTGCTGGTCCAGGCCCGCCACATCACCGGCACGTCCTACGAGATCACCCTCTACGACCGCCAGCAGGCATTCCGCCTCCTGTGGCGCCACCTGGAGCGCAGCGGCCACCTGCGCCGCGCCCACCGCGATGCCCACGCCCGCCTCGCCTCCGGTCACGCCACGCCCGACGAACGCGCCGACCTGGAGCTGTTCCTCACCGTCTACGGCCAGGTCCACCCGCAGACCACCACCGGCGCCTGACCCACACGCCCTACCCGGCGGGCGTCACGCGCCGCCCGCCCTCTCTCCCCGCTGCCCCGTCACGAAGACAAGGAGGCAACAACTGCCATGGGTCGTCGTTCTCCCCTCGCCCACGCACCCCGCCCCACCAGGTCCACTCGCGGCCAGGTGCGCGTGAACGACAAGGTCGAGGCCGTCGCCGGACCGATCGTGCTCGCCACGGACGCCCCGGTCGGCCCGGACCGGGTGGCCTCCGGCTACCTCGCCACCACCGGCCACACAGGTCTGCGCGCCCACCTCTACCCGAAGTACCTCGTGCGCCCCCACTCCCGCGTGGTCGTCACCGAACTGCGCGCCGTGTACTGGGGCCTCAAGGCGGTCCTCCACGCGCATCCCGGCCGGCCCGTCGAGGTCCGCGTGGACAACCTGCAGGCTCTGCGGCACCTGCACAGCTGGCAGCAGGGCGGGACCGACATGCCCGAGGGCTACGACACCCACCTGCGCTCCCACGGCCGCCGGCCCAGCCTGGTCAAGCTGCAGCTGCTCGCCGAGTACACCCCGCACCTGACCTTCGTCCATGAGAAGGCCCACGTCGGCCACCCCCTCAACGAGGCCGCCGACTCCCTCGCCAAGCTCGGCCTGCGCTGCGTGCGCGGCGCCGTCCCGCGCACCGAAATCCCGCGACTGGTCCCGTTGTGGGCCTCCGGCGCCCTCGCCGACTACCGGCGCTCCCGGGCCGCCTGACGCACATTCCAGCTTCACGAGCCACACGCACCCGCAAGGTGCGTCTACATCCCTTGGGGGGACCATGAGCCAGCAGCAGTACCCGCAGCAGCCCCAGCCCGGTTGGGGCGGCCCGCAGGAGCAGGGTTACGGCACTCCGCCGTTCCAGCCGCAGCCGCCGAAGAAGTCGAAGGCAGGGAAGATCGTCGGCTTCGGCTGCCTCGGCGTCGTCGCCCTCTTCGTTCTGATCGGCATCGCCGCCGCGGCCGGCGGCGGAAACGGCGACTCCACCGACACCGGCGCCAAGGACAAGGCCGTCGCTGCCGGCCGCACGCCGGAGTCCGACAAGGCCGAGGCGACACCCGCGCAGAAGACGAAGACGCAGGCGGAGCAGTTCAAGGCCTGCGTCGCCAAGTCCGGTACGGCCACGGAGAAGAAGGCCGTCCAGCACGTGACGAAGGTGACCGGCGCGGACAAGCGGAACGACATCCTGGACTCGGCTGAGGTCTACACCGACTTCACTGGCGGGCTCATGAGCGACAGCCAGGGGGACGCGAAGCTCATCGCCTCTGCGTTCACGTCCTGCTACGAGTCCAAGAACGGGCTCGTCAGCGTCTACGGCCAGGATGGCGACCTCATCGCCAACGCCAACTACTGATCTCTTCGACCAAGGCCGTGACGGTGGCGCGGCGGCAGCTCATTCTTCAGCGACGAGTGGACTGACACCAGGGCCGGCTGACTGGCTGCCCGAGCGGGTCAGTACGCCTTCGAGTGCGGCGGCGAGGCGATGCTCCGGCGCCTCCGCGCCGCCCCGGCCACGACCTGCTGCGTGGTTTTCACCCTCCGATTCCTTACCTGAAGGACAACCGTGAACCGAGCCAACGTCATTGCCATTGCTGCCTGCGGGTTGACAGCCCTGTCCGTCACCGCGGCCACGGTGGACCACGTCAGTACCCACTCCACGCTCGCCGCCGCCCGCCGCCAGGCGGCTGCGGCCGACCACCGCGCCCACCAGGCCGAGTCCCGCACGCCCAAGGTCGTCACCCATACGGTCACCAAGACCGTGGACAAGCCCGTCTTCGGCCGCTCAACGCTCCTCGGCGCCTACGCGTCCGGCGTGATAGCGGGAGGCGTGTACACCGACGACGGCAGCATGACCTACACCGCGAGCGACAGCACCTGCTCGCAGGAGTACGCCCAGATCTCCCAGGAGCCCACCGGCGGCACCGTCCACCGCGACGACTTCATGAAGACCTGCCTGACCAACGTCAACGACACCGCCAAGACCGACCCCGCGCCCTGACCGGCGACGCTTGGTGCCGACCGGCAGGTCACGTGGGCACGTTGGGCGCGGCACCCCTCAACGAGGCCGCCGACCCCCTCGCCGAGCTCGGCCTGCACTTCGTGCGTGACACCGTCCCGCGCGCCGAACTCCCGCGTCTGGTCCCCCTGTAGGCCACCGGCGCCCTCACCGACTACCGATGCTCCCAGGCCGCCTTTCCCCGCTGCCGCCCGGGGATCCGGTGAACCTGCCTCGCCTTCGGCCCGGCCTCGGGCTCTTCCACGCTTTCCCGCGCCCACCCCGGAGCACCTCATGACCGAGACGGAACAGCCCCAGCACACCGCGCACCATTCCACCCAGCCGACCCACACCGCCCCGTCCATGCCCGTAGCCGAACTGGTGGAGGCCCGCCTCGCGGAGGCGGTCCTCAGCGAGCCGGTGAAGGTACTCCTCAAGGACGCTCTCGGCGAAGGGGAGGCCGAAGGGCCGTCCTCCTTCGGCCGGATCTACCTGGCCTCCGTCGCCGTTACCGGATTCCGCGGAATCGGCCCCCGCACCTGGCTGAACCTCAGCCCCCGGCCGGGCGTGAACCTCGTAGTGGGCCGCAACGGGTCCGGCAAGTCCAGCATCGCCGAGGGCATCGAGACCGCGTTCACCGGCACGAACATGCGCTGGCACGGGCTGCACGCGTCGCGCAGCAGCAACTGGCGCAACCTCCACCTTGAGGACGGTGCCAAGCCGGAGATCGAGGTCAAGCTCGCCATCGAGGGCGACACCGGCCGCAGCACGCTCACCCGTACGTGGGAGAGCGAGGACTTCGGCGGCTCCGAGGCAGAGTTCAAGCGGCCCGGACACGGACGAGTCCCTCTCGACCAGGTGGCCTGGAAGCAGGCCATGGACGACTACCGGCCCTTTCTGTCGTACGTCGATCTCGACCGCATGATCAGCGGCAAGCCCTCCGAGATGTACGACGCCATCGCCACGATCCTCGGCCTGCGACATCTCAGTGCAGCGGACAGCCGGCTTCGCGCGGAGGAGAAGGTACTCGACGACGCGACGAAGGCGGCGAAGGCCGAAGTCCCGGAACTCGTGGCCGCCCTGTACACGCTGGAGGACGACGAGCGCGCGGTGCACGCCCTCCTGGCCATCGACACCCCGGGCAGCCCGGACTTCGACACCGTCGAGGCACTGGTGGCGGGACTGCCCACCGACACCGACGAGGGTCTTCTCGCCGAACTGCGGGTCGCGGTCGCCGTGCAGGGCCCCGACATGGAGCAGGTCTCCGCCGCGATGGTCGGGCTGCGCAAGGCCCTCGCCGATGCCGAGGACGTCCGCGGCACGAGCGCCGACGACGCTCACCAGCGCGCCGACCTCCTCGCCAAGGCTCTGGCCCACAACGACCGGCACCCCGACGAGACGTCCTGCCCGGTCTGCGGAACGGACCGCGTCCTGGACGGGGAGTGGGCCGCGCGTGCCGCCGCGCAGATCGCCGTACTGCGGCAGGAAGCCAAGGCCGCCGACGACGCGCGCAGCGCACTGCGGTCGGCGGTGCGCGCCCTGCAGGACCTCGTGCACAGGCCCCAGCGGATCCCGACCGCGTTGACCGACCCGTGGGACGCCTGGACCGCCTGCCGCACGGTCAGCGATCCGGGCGAACTCGTCGGACGCGCCCACGAGGCGGCCGGGACGCTGGCTGACGCTTGCGCCGCGGTGAGAGAGAACGCCACGAGGGAGCTGGAGAAGCGGGACGAACGCTGGCGCCGGCTCGTCACCCGCCTGGCCGGCTGGGCGGAGCGGGCCCGTGCCGCAAAGGAGAGCGATCCCCGTCTGCGAGACATCCGGCGGGCCCGTGCCTGGATCAAGGCACTGAGCACGGAGCTGCGGGAGCGGCGCATGGAGGGCTTCGCCGAACAGTCGCAGCGCATCTGGGAGAAGCTCCGCCAGGAGAGCAACATCGACCTCAACGGTGTGAGCCTGCGCGGCAGCGAGAAGGCCAACGTACGCAAGCTCGTCATGGACGTCTCCGTCGACGGCCAGGACGCCTCGGCACTGGGCGTCATGAGCCAGGGCGAGCTGCACTCCCTCGCGCTGTCCCTGTTCCTGCCCCGCGCCGTCACGGCCGACAGCCCGTTCGGTTTCATAGTCGTCGACGACCCGGTGCAGTCCATGGACCCCGCCAAGGTCAACGGGCTCGCTCAGGTCCTGCACGAGCTCGGCAGGCACCGACAGGTCGTCGTGTTCACCCACGACACCCGGCTCCAGCGGGCGTTCACGAGCCAGGAGCTGCCGGTGACGGTGTTCCAGGTCGAGCGGAGCAAGGCCTCGAGGGTGAAGGTCGAGCGAGTGACCGACCCGGTCGCGCAGGCGATCGCCGACACGATGGCCATCGTCCGCACCCCGGACCTGCCGCCTGCGGCCCGGACCCACGTGCTGCCCAGCCTGTGCCGCATCGCCCTGGAGAACGCCTTCCTGGAAGCCGCGTGGATCAAGCACCACCTCTCCGGCGGACCTGAGCAGGAACTGCACGCCGCCGTCGACGACGCCGAGAAGTTCACGAAGGTCGCGGCGCTCGCCCTGTTCGGCGACATCACACGGATCCGCGACGTCGACGAGGAAGTGAAAAACCGCTACGGAGCGCAGGCGGCGTACCTCATCAAGCAGTGCCAGAGAGGGGCCCACGCCGCAGGAGCGCAGATCACCGACCCGCGCCATTTCGTCCAGGACGTCGAGGCTCTGGCGCAGAAGGTGCGCAAGCCGGAGGGGAACGCCCGATGAGTGCCTCCGCTGCATCCTCACCCTCCGTATCCGCAGCACCCGCTTCCCCCGCCTCCGTCGAAGACCTCCTGCTGACGGCAGACCGGTTGCTCACCGGCGACCTCGGCGGTGCCACAGCTGCCGGCCGTCACCGCGGAGCCTCACTGGCCTTGAGGACTGCCCTGGAGATCTGCGTGGACCGGGTGCTCGACGCAGCGGTACCGGGACTCGCCCGCGCCACCATGCGCGCCAAGATGCTCTGCTTGCGCTGCTACACCCCTGGGGAGACTGCCCGGCGAACCCGCGCCGTCTGGTCGCACCTGTGCCTGGGGTGCCACTACCACCAGTACGAGATCGGCCCCACCTACGAGCAGGTTCGCGCCTGGCGCACGGAGGTCGGCGAGCTCGTCCGGAAGCTGGATGTTCCCTGACTGTTTGGTCATCGAGGTGACCTTTGGTCCGCCGTCCATCGGTCAGATTTCACCCGGCCTCGAGACCAACGCCACGCAGTCCAGAACAGCAGCGGTACGCCGCCTGCCAATCGAGGCCAACCCCACCCCTGTTGATGGTGTCGGCGACCGCTTCAGGCGCTGTGGCAGAAGGTGGGGGCTGAATTGTCTCGTTGGGCGGGTGCGAGGTCTACGGCTCCGGAGTGGGATGACGTTGTGCGGAAGGGCCGTCCTTCCATGGCCTCCTCACTCATGTTGGTAGGCAAGCCCCTTCTCCATCCTCCAGAGCCCTGGCATGGGGAGAGTTGTCCTGTGCCGTCCCTCCAGACGTCGTTGCGACGCGCCGCTATGCTTCACCCATTTCGTCTAATGCCTTCACGACCTCTTCATCAATGAGGGAGTTGCGCTTTATGACCCTCCAAGGCAGGCGGTCTTCCGTGGACCGTGCTCGGCTGGAGAGGCTGCTCGCCTCATGGCGGGACTCACTCATCGATCTGAGCTTCCGTAACCGGCTGCTCAACTACCAGCGCCGTTCCTCGTCCGCGGGTATGGATTTGGTCGAGCCCGGGTTGTCCACCGTGCTGGAAGGGCTTTCCCGCGGTTGTGCCTTCTCTGCTGTACGCGGCGAGGGATCCGAGGACGAGAGCGCGTCGTCGGGCGGGTTGGCGTCGCCCGCGAGTCTGGTCCCTGCCGGTTCCACCACTGGCGCCAGGCCAATCGACACCCCTGCATCCCGGGCAGGAGTCGGCAGCAACCGCTCCGTTGTCACGCTCACCACGTCCAAGACCACGCAGGCTGAACAGGACCGGCATCTGCGTCGCCTCGCCCTGGTCGCGCGGGAGAAGTACAACGACTACGGCCTGTGGGTGCTTCATCTCGGTGTGGGCTTTCTCGATTGGACGCCGGCCCCGTCTGCCGAGAAGAGCTTCAGTTCTCCGTTGGTGATAGTGCCAGTCGTGCTGGAACGGCGACGCGGGGACTCGTACGTCTTGAAGGCCAACACAGATGAGGAGCCGGCTCTCAACCCTGCCCTCGCCATCAAGATGGGCGAGTTGGGCGTTGACTGGCCACGCGTCGAGCAGGTGGAACAACGTGACATTCCCGCCCTGATCGCGCAGGTCCGGCGTGCGGTGGCGGGTATGCGCGGCTGGAAAGTCACCAACCGGGTGGTGTTGGACACGTTCAACTCAAGCAAGGAGGTCATGTATCGGGACCTCCTCGACAACGCCGACCGGGTGCAGGCCAGTGCCCTCGTGCGCGCCATTGGGCTCGGCGCGGACTCCGGCATCTCGCCAGGGAACTTCGCCTTCGAACCGGCCGACACCGATCGCATCGACGAGATTCAGCCGCCCGAAAAAGCCCCGCTTGTGCTCGACGCGGACTCTTCTCAGCGGCAGTGCGTCGCTGCTGCGATCGAGGGCCGCAGTTTCGTGATGGACGGGCCGCCCGGCACTGGCAAGAGCCAGACGATCACCAACATGATCGCGGGTCTGCTGGAGCAGGGCCGCACCGTACTGTTCGTCAGCGAGAAGGCGGCTGCCTTGGACGTGGTCCGCAACCGTCTGGGCGATGTCGGTCTCGATGACTACGTTTTGGCGTTGCACAGCAACAACACGGGCCGGAAGCAAGTGGCTCAGGAGCTCGGCGGGGCTTTGCTAGCGCCTCGCCGCGCCTTGTCGGGCGGTGCCCGGGCCGACCTTCAGCGTGCTCGCCAACTGCGCCAGGAACTCTCCGGGTACGCGGCGGCGATGAACGACAGCCGGCGCGGGCTCGATATGAGCCTGCACGACGTCCTGGGCAGGATCTCACTGCTGGACAGTTCTCATCCGCTGCCCGCGGACCCGACCTTCGAGGCGGCGACGCTCACAGCCGAGGGACTTGACCGGGCGACTGTGGCAGCCCGTCAGGTCAGCAGGTCGTGGCGCCCGGCATTGGAAGGCACGGCATTCTCCTGGTACGGGCTAACAGACGCTGGTAACCCACTGCAGACGCTCGACCTCGCCACCGAAGCCCTCGGCGAACTCGATACGAGGCTGCTGCCGCACACGGCTCTCCTCGCTGAACTCGGTTGGGAGGGAGCGCGTGACACCGCCCGGCTGACCGCGCTACTGCACGTCGCGGACGCTCGGCCGTCACTGCCGCACCACTGGCTGACCGCCGATAGCCAGGGCCTGACCACAGCGATAGCGGGCTTCCGGCGCCGTCTGGACGAGGTCATCGAAGCCGAACGCTCGACGGAACAGACACTCGGCGCGGCATGGGAGCGTTTGCCGGCCGAGGCGGATCCCACGCCGAGTGCGGAGGAGACCGCTCTGTCGGCTATCTTGCCCCCGGCCATCGATATCGGTGTGCTCACTGCTGACGCCGCCCGTGAGCTCGGTGACCGCCTTGAGTCAGACGCCGCGGCACTCGACGAGGCGGTCCAGTCGCTGGCGGCCGTTGCCGCGATGTACGGCTTGCCCGCCCCCGAGTCCTGCGACGACGCCCTCCGTTTGGGCCGCCTCGCCGTTCTTGCAGGACATCCTGACGACGCCAAACCGCTGCCCGCATGGCTCACCCGTGAGGGAGCGGCCGAGGCCAGGATCGCCGCAGAGGTCCTGCGTGAAGCGGTGACGCGGCTGCGCGAGACTCGGAGGAAGGCCGAAGAGGTTTTCACGGACAGGGTGCTGCAGGAAGATTCCCTCGAAGAAGTCACGCACCGGTTTGCCACCGTGCATCGGTCCATCGCCGGGAGGCTGTCTGCAGCGTGCCGCGCCGACCGGCGGTTGGTCAGGTCGCTACTCCCCGACGGCGGTAAATGCACCAGGGCGGTTGTGGCCGCGCTTCCGGGCGCGGTGGCTTGGCAGCAGGCAGCACGAACACTGAATGCCGAGGCCAGTCGCCATGCTTCGGTCCTCGGTCCACACTGGCGGAGCGAGGACACCGCCTTCGATGGCCTGGACTCCCTCATCAAGCGAGCAGATGAGATCCTCAGGCTCGCTCCCCGAGTGATGAACCAAGATGCGCTGGCGCGCGAGGTGGCTTTCGGAGGGCAACCGCGCCCTGCCGCGAGGAACACCGCGGAACGGGCAGCCGGCCGGCTGACCGAGTGGCGGGACTCCCTCGTGCTTCCCCCTGTGCCGGGGCCGTCGTATGAATTGGAACCGGGAAGCCTCAGAGCCGCTGCTCAATGGAGCCGCGCGCATGTTGCACCTTTGCGAGCGGCCGAGCGGCTGATGCGGATGGTGGAGGAGACCGCCGTCGCGGGCGGAGGAGCGGTTGCGGCACCGGGCACCTGGACTCTCTCCGCAGCACGCGCCGGTGTGCATGCCGTACGGGCAGCCCGCGCTGCCGCGGTGGAGTTCGAGTCCAGGGCGGAAGACGACCGGGCACTGCTCGGGGACCTCTACACGGGCCGGAGCACCAACCTGTCCGACCTGGGTGCCGCCCTCGATTGGATCACCACTCTGCGTGAGGCGTCCGGGCTTCAGAGCAGGGTGCCACTGAGTGCCGCCGCCGCTGAGATCCTCTACTGCGCGGAAGCCGACACCGAACTGGAAGCCGCCGCAGGTGCATGGGCACGGGCCACCGGGGCATTGGCGGACCTGTTTCATCCGGAACGTGCGCAGCAGCTCCGTGAGTCGTTCTCCCGCGGCCAGGATGCGGCCTTGAAGGCGCTCGCGGTCCTGGACGGCGAGCGGGGCGGCCCTGACGAGTGGCGTGCCTACGACAAAGGCCGCAGAGCTCTCGACGAGTTGAGCCTGGGTGATCTGGTGGACCGGGCGGTGCGCCGAGGGGTTGCTCCGGCCGACTTCCCGGCGCTGGTCGAACGTGCGGTTCTACGCGCCTGGGCTGATCTCCAGCTGTCCAATGATCCACGGTTGGCAACCCCACGATCCGCGGACCGCGATGACTTGGTGGCCGGCTTCCGGGAACTGGACGCGAGGCTGGCCAACCACGCTCGTGCGCGCGTCATCCAGACCTGTGACGCTCGGCGCCCGCGAACCACGGACGCTCCGGGTGCGGCGTTGATCAGACGAGAGGGCGAGAAGAAGACTCGGCACAAGCCGGTGAGAGAGCTCCTGGAAGCCGCCAGGGCGACGGTACCGCTGATCAAGCCGTGCTTCATGATGAGCCCGCTTACAGTCAGCCGATTCCTGCCGCCCGACCTCGTCTTCGATGTGGTGATCTTCGATGAGGCGTCGCAGGTGCTGCCGCAGGACGCGATCAACTGTGTCTACCGTGGTCGGGCACTGATCGTGGCTGGCGACCAGAAGCAGCTCCCCCCCACCGAATTCTTCTCTTCCACAGGCGATGACGAGGAGGACAGCGAGGACGAGGAGTCCCCCGATCAGTTCCGTTCCGTGCTGGATCTGTGCAAGGCGAGCGGGCTGCTGGAGAGTTTGTCGCTGCGCTGGCACTACCGCAGCCGTCATGAGGACCTGATTGCCTTCAGCAACCGGGAGTTCTACGACGAGTCCATGACCACCTTCCCCGGGGCTCACGCGGAGGGTGCGGATGTCGGCGTCGCCTTCTACCGCGCCAGGGAAGGCGTCTACCGTTCCGGGGCAGCCGCTCGGAACAACCCAGGCGAGGCTGAGGAGGTGGCCCGCCGGGTGATCCACCACTTCAGCACGCGCAAGGGCAGATCGCTGGGCGTGGTCGCGCTGTCCCAGTCACAGGCCGTCGCGATCCAGGACGCGGTGGACGCGGCACGCCGGAGCCGGCCCGACCTCGACGAGTGCTTCTCCGAGGACCGGCTGAACGGGTTCTTCGTCAAGAATCTGGAGAGTGTGCAGGGCGACGAACGGGACGTCATGATCCTTTCCGTCGGATACGGTCCTGACGCCCTCGGCAAGTTCTCGAAGAACTTCGGCCCCATGAACAAGGCGGACGGCTGGCGCCGTCTGAACGTCGCCGTGACCCGCGCACGCTACCGCGTGGAGGTCGTGGCCTCGTTCGACCCGGATGAGGTGGGGAACACCGGCAGCAAGAGCTTCCGGCACTTCCACCGCTACCTGCGGTACGCGCAGAGCGGTCCGTCTGTGCTCTCCCAGGAGACGGTGGACCCGGAAGCCCAGCCGGAGAGCCCGTTCGAGGAATCCGTACTGGCGGTGCTGCGCGGCTGGGGCTATGACGTACAGCCTCAGGTTGGCGTCGCTGGCTACCGCATCGACCTGGGTGTCCGGCATCCGCAGCGGCCCGGGTTGTACGCACTGGGGGTGGAGTGCGATGGAGTCATGTACCACTCCTCGAAGGCGGCCCGTGACCGTGACCGGCTGCGTGAAGGAGTGCTGCGGGGACTTGGCTGGGAGCTGCATCGGATCTGGGGCACCGACTGGTATCGCGACCGGTCCGGTGCCGAGGCTCGGCTGCGCGGCGCCGTCGAACGTGCGGTAGCCCTCGCCGGTACGAGCCCCAGCGCCACGGGAGCGGTCGAGGGCGACGCGACGAAACCGGGAGCGTCGTCGTCACGGACCGAGCCACAGAGTGGGCCTGCGCGGCGGTCCTCTGAGAGCCAGGGCGCCGGAACCCGGACCTCACCAGCTTCCGCTCCTACCACGCGGCAGCGCAGAACCGTGCCGACTCCGCGGCATGGTGAGTCCCCTTCTGTCGCCACCTACCCGGTGACGGCGTTGGCCAGGACATCCTGGCAACGTGTCGAGAACGAGCTGTCCCAGATACGCGCGTACCTGCGCCAGCGGGAACCCCTAGATACCGCCATTGATTATCGGGTGCGCGCCGATAACCGGCGTAAATGGGAAAAGCGGCGTGAACAACTCGAGGAGCGCGCCACCTTCCTGGAGAGCTTCCTCAGGGCAACCATCGCCACACCTCGCACGACCGGGGGAGAGAAGGTCGCCCCTGGTCGCTTGGTCGGCCTGACCTTCGACGGCTCAGCAGCTGTCGAGGAATACGAGATCACTTCTCAGAGCCCGGTCGGGGAGGATGGCCAGGCGCTCAGCCCGTTCACGCCTCTCGCAGCTGCCTTGCTGTGGCGCGAGGCCGGCCTCCCGGTGGAGTACGAGGACGGCTCAGGGAAGCGCCGCACCGCCCACATCCGACACGTTCGCGACTGAACGAAACCGTACGGATATCGGCCAGAGCCAGATACAGAGGAGCGATCGCGTTAAGGGGTGAGGGAGGAGGTCCCCCGTCTATGTGCCGGGAGCTCACAGAGGGTCATCCAGTGTGACCGGTTGCGGCTACCACTTGTCCCGCAGACTCACGGGCTTGGTGTTCACCTGGGAGGACAGAGGCGCCTACGCCGCCCGCCTGGTGCGGTGGGCGGCCCGGTCGGGGGTGGGTCAGGAGGCGGTGGGCTTGTCGGCTGCAGGCTTGGCCGGGGTCCGTTTGCGGGCGGGGCGCGGCTTCGGCTTGTCGTCGGCGGCCAGGCTGCCGGTCTTGGCGGCGGCCAGCTTGGCGGGGGTTCGCTTCCGGGCCGGGCGGGCGGGCTTGCCGTCAGCGGCCGTGGTGTCGGCCTTGGGGGCAGGCTTGCGGCGAGGCCGCATCGGGACGGCCTTGGCCGAGGGCTCGTCCGGGCTCTGCGGCTCGGGTTGGGGCTCCGGGGCGGGCTCGGGCGCGGGCTGGGACTCCGGCGCGGGCTCGGCCGCCTCTTCCCGGCCGACGTCGTGCGGCTCGGTGTGCGCTTCTGGGCCGCAGTCGCGCAGCGAGGTGCTGGCCGCCGACGTCGACTCTGCGATCACCTCGGACAGCGCGCTGTCGAAGACCTCCTCCCACGGGCGGTGACCGACGTACAGCGGCTTGGCTTCGAAGACCGGCGTCAGGCAGTCGGTGATGTGGTCGTAGAGGACGGCCGCGGGGTCCCTGTCAGCTTCAAGGCGGCCGATGTGGATCCAGGTGTGCCAGCGGCGGCCGCGCGGCAGGGGGGCGGTGCCTTCGGTGGGTTTGTGGTCGGCGGGCTCGGTGCCACCGGTGGCCCACAGCTGGATGTTGCTGCCGTTGCCGAGGAGTCGCATTCCGATCTGGCGGTCCTGGGGGCCGTTGAGGCTGATGATGTCGTCGATGATGAGTTCGTTGAGCGTCCAGCCGAGGTAGCCGCCGAGGGTTTCGGCGGTGGTGTGGAGGGCTGAGGGTGCGAGCTGCACTGGGTTCTCCAAGAGGTCGGTTGGTGCTGGTTGGGGCCGCGCCCGGGTGGGCGGGGCTGGCTTGGGGTCAGGCCGGGAGGCTGGACAGGAGGGTGCGGGCGGCTTCAGCGAGCTGAGGGGCGCCTGCCTCCTCGCAGCCGGCGTAGCTGCAGGCGGCGCGTAGGGCGTCGCGGGCTGCGTCGGTCTCGCCGCGGCCGAGGAAATATGCCGCAGAGTCGAGCGAGAAGGCGGCGACGCCGAGGGCGTTCTCCTGGTCGTCGCAGGCGGCACGATTGACGAGGGCGCGGGCTCGGGTGGCCCACTTGCGGGCGGCGGTTTCGAGGCCCGGAAGGTCGAACTGAAGGTCGAGGGTCGAGGCTGCGAGCTGCATGGGGTTCTCCAAGAGGTCGGGTGGTGCTGTGTAAAGGCCCCGCCCTGGTGGGCGGGGCCGGTGGGTCAGGCGGGCAGAAGGCGGACGCTGTCGCCCTCGTCGAGGAGCATCGAGAGGCGGGAGCCGCTGTCCCAGTGGATGTCGAGCTGGTTGAGGGCGGGGTGGTAGCGGCGGATGGTGCCTTCGTCTCCGGGACGGAGTTCGGTGTGGGGGTCAGTGGTGGCGTCGAGGGCGACGCGCTGGCCGGCTTCGTACATGAGGGCACGACTCGATTCGGTCGAATGGTGTGGCACATTCAGAGGCGGGCGGCGGTGTCGTCCGCCGCCCGCAGCGGGATCAGGCCTCGCGAACGGTGACTTCGCCGGTACCGGTCGTATTCAGCGTCGTCTCGCTCAGCTTGGCGCCGAAGGCCCAGACTTCGGCGATTACCGTGTCGCCCTCGTCTCGCAGCTTCAGCGTCCAGCCGCACTGGCATTTCATGGTGCAGTTCGTCGGCCGCTCACTCATGCGGTTCTCCTCAGGATGTAGGCCGGGTTTCTCCCCGCCCATCCCTCTTATTCTAGCGGCAATCAGTGGGAGGTCAAGAATCTTTTCGACGAAACCCCAGGTCAGTCCACCTTTGAGCCGATCGGCCGGTCGGCGAGCGCCATCGCCTGCTGCACCGCCTCGGCGACAGCGAGGCGGGCGAGGATCTCGTCGCGCTCCTCGAACAGGTGCTCGCGCTCCCGTGCGGTCCGGTCTGACAGGCCGCCGTCGGCGAGAGTGTCGCCGCAGGCGATCACGACGTTTGGGCCCAGGCCCCACACGATTGCGTTGACGGCCGCGCCGGCCGCCGCGAGCGGGTCGAGTTCGTTCAGCGCCCACTCGTAGTCGGCCGGGTCGAGGCCCATGTGGCGCAGGTGCTGGGCGAAGGCGCGGAACATGCCGCCCGTTCCGCCGGCAGGCTCGTGGAACCGTGCGCCCTTCTCTGGCGGTTCCAGGCAGGTCATCGCGGCCATCATGTCGCACACCTCGGGCGGTGTGTGGTACTCGCCCATGCCCTGGCGGGCGCCGTGCGAGCGCAGCGAGGTGATCGTCCACGACATCACGTCGGTGTCGGAACGGCACCACGGGTCGGGGTCCCCGGTCAGCTGCAGGATGCCGTGGCGCAGCGCCGTCTCGGTCACCCGGCGTACCGCGTACGCCTTCTCCTCCACGCCGTCCTCGGTGAGCCAGCCCATAAGCGGGGCCATGCGGGCACCCAGGTCGGGGCGGTGGGCCCAGGTGTGCGCGTAGACCTCGCGGTAGCCCTGCAGCATCTCCCAGTCGGTCGCGTTGCTGATGATGCGGGTGACGTCCTGGGTGTGGCCCTTGATGGGGAACAGAGCCAGGGCGGCGACGATGCTGACGGGAATGTCGATGCGGTAGCCACCCCAGTTGGAGGCGTGCCAGGTCTCGGCAACGGCCTCGCCCAGTCGCTGCCCGGCGTCGCGCGGGTTGCCAATCAGCAGCGGCGCTATGCGGCGCTGCGCGGGGATGGGGGTGTGCACGGAGGGCAGCTCGGGGCGGGGGTCGGCGAACAGGCCGTCGGGCTCGTCGTCGGCCGCCGCGATCGGCCGGGGGGCGGGCGCGGGCGCCGGGTGAGGCGCCCGCGGGGCGGTGACGGTGCGGGCCGGCTTGGGGCGGGTGGCGAACGTCGCCGGGACGGGGGTCTCCTCGGCGTCGGCGAATAGGTCGAGCTGGTCCATGGGTTGCTCCGTTTCGGTGTGGACGTGACGGCGCCCCGCCACCCGGGCCGGGAATCCAGCCGGGTGGCGGGGCGCTTGAGAGGGGGTCAGGTGCGGTTGTCGGTGTCGGGGGCGGCCTCGTACCAGTTCCACTCTTCGCCGCCGATGCTGTACAGGCCCTCGTCGTCGGGCAGCATGATCAAGGTGGCGTACTGGGCCTCTTCCTCGTCCTCGACGTAGACCCAGCGGACGTGGAGGACGACCGCGCGAGGGTTGCCCTCGCGGTCGGTGCCGCCGTCGATGACGTGGATGGTCTCGACGCTCTCGTAGTTGTTCTTGTCGGCCTGCTCCTGCGTGCGGGCGGCGATTTTGCGGACGGTGTCGAGGGCGAAACGCGGGGAGACCAAGCCCTTCCACCGTTTCGTGGGGTCGATCTTGGCCTCGTAGGGGCCGAGCGTGTCGATGTGGACCCAGGCGTCGATCAGGGGGTCTTCGGCGTCGGCGAGCGGCTGAGGCTGGTCGGTGTCGGGCACGGTGGGCTCCTTCGGGTGTGCTGCTGGCGTGGCGGTTGTCGGTGTGGAAGGGGCCGGGCGCCCGCGGTGCGGGGCCCGGCCCGGTGGGTGGCAGGGGCGGGGGTCAGAGGTCGGAGCTGGCGGCGGCGAGCGCGTTGACGAGCAGTGCCACGGCCTCGTCGTTGCGGTCGTCGGCTGCCAGCGCGGCGTAGCGGAAGAGGGTCGCCGCGGTGGTGAGAGTGAGCTGGCCGACGTACTGCTCGAACGTCAGCTCGCGCTGCCGCCAGGACCGGTGCTGGTATCCGGCGCGTAGCGCGGCTGTGGCCATGGCGTCGGCGTACCGGATTGCCTGGCCGGTCAGGTCCAGGTCCCGCGCGGCGCCGGTGAGGGCCTGCGTGGCGACGGCGAGGACCTGGTCGACGTGCCGGACGGCGGGGGCGCTGCGGCGTTGGGCGCGGCAGGCGTGCTGGCGGGCGCGGACGCTGCGGATGCGCTCGACGTCGTGGAGCTGCCGGGCGGTGCGCTGGGCCTCCTCGGTGGTGGGGGCCTCGACCTGGTACGAAGACTGGCGGGCCTCGTACAGGTCGTCGGAGGCGTCGGGGTCTTGGGGGGTGGGTTCGACGGCGACGATGCGCATCGCGTACGGCTCGTCGTCGAAGACGACGAGCCAGCGGCGGCTGGATGGATCGGGCGTGGTCATGCGGAACTCCAAGAGGTCGATTATCAGACCAAGGTTGTGGCACATCTTGGATGCGGGTTGGCGGCGGAAGTCAGTACAGGGCGCCGACGACTTCGGCGATGGCCTGGCCGATCTTGGTGAGGTCGGTGGTGGAGGTGAAGGGCAGGTGGACGCTGTCGCCCTGGGCGTCGTTGCGGATGTAGAGGTCTCCGGCCTCGCAGACACCGACCGTGAACGGGATGTGGTCGCCGCTGCGCAGGTGACCGGTCGTCCCCCAGGGGCCGGGCAGGGCTCCCCACTGGTCCCCCAGGAACTCAAGGGCGGCGCGCGCGACGTCGTAGGGCGTGTGGGGGTGCTGCTCGGGCTGCTCGTAAAAGCTCGTGGCCATGGGGCGATGTATTCCTCTCTGGCTGCTGCGCGCGGTCTGTGGGTACGCGCAGCCGGATGTTTTCTTGCCGCGGGTGTCAGCGGCTGATCTGGCCGATGTAGACGTGCATGTCGTTGGGCGCGAGCCACAGGCTCTTGGTGATGAGTGCGGTCTTGAAGAGCGTGTTGTAGAAGCAGTGGCAGACGACCTGCGTGAACTGCTCCCGGGTGAGGCCGTGCGTCCGGTTGATCCGGACGAAGTCCGCGTCGGCCTCGAAGGCGGCGTCGAGGGCCTCGTTGACGAGGGCCGTGGCGTTGCTGACGTCGGCGCCGGTGACGTCATGGCGGTCGACGATGGGGTCTATCCGCAGTCCGAGGTAGGGGGGAAGGGGTGTGAGGGTCGAGGTGGTCACGTTGCTCTCCAAGAGGTCGAGGTGGGGGTCGGGCGCCCCCCCGTTGCTCTTATTCTACCACTCTTCGGCGTGTTTGCCCTGCTAGGACGGACTTTCTCAGGCGGTGGGGCGGGGGAAGGTGACCACGAGCGCGGTCGCGTTGTCGCACTTCTCGTCGTGGCGACGGCCCACGGCCAGGGCCTCGGCCACCAGCGATCCCGCGCTGTCCTTCGCGTCCAGCGCGAGCTCGGCGGCTGCCTCCAGCAGGCCTGGCTCGCGGGTCTCGAGCGGGTAGTACACCCCGTCGGAGCACAGGATGAGCTGGGGGACCAGGTCCACCTCAACCTGGGTGCGGCCGATCTCGCCGTCTTCCAGGTGGGCCGTCACCGAGTGGTGGTCCCACGCCTTGGGGGTGCAGCCGGCGTCCAGCAGTTCCTGCGCGTAGTTGTGGTCCTTCGTCAGCTGGTCGAGACCGACGATGTGGTTGAGCCGGTAGGCACGGGCGTCACCGGACCAGGCCAGCCTCAGCGTGGGGTCGCCGTGGTGGTAGACGGCGACGACCGCGACCGCGGCCGGGTCCATGTAGTGCCGGTGCCGCGCCCCCAGTCGGGCGTTGATCTGTGCGCGGATCTGGACGATCGCGTCGGCAGGGTCGCCCGAGATGGTGGCTTCGCGGGCGAGTGCGGGCGCCCACCGGCGGACGTGGGCCTGTACGTCGTCCTCGTCGCCGATGCCATCGAGGACGACGTACGCCCACCGGCCGCTGGCGCGGTCGTGGCGTACGGCGTAGGCGTCGCACTGCACGTCGCGGGTGCCGATGTCCTGGGCGGCGGACACTGCGGGGGCGCCGTCGACGATGCTCGCCGCGCGCTGCAGGCTCGCCCAGTGTGCGATCAGCTCGGCGCTCGCGGCCGGGAGCGGCTGCAGTCGGCCGTCGCGGTCCGGCGCCCCGGTGACGATGACGGGGCCGCGCAGGTCGGGGCCGGCCCCACCGGCGAGGTCGTGCCAGGTGCTGAGTGCGACCTTGTTGCGGGGGCGCTGGTGCGCGTAGGGGTTGGCGTGGACGGTCAGGTGGCGGCCGAGCCGCCAGGCGACGGCGGGGCCGTCGAGTTCATCGGCGATCGCCTTGTGCTGGCGCTCGGCGTCGTCGGCTAGGGGGAAGTCCTCGATGTGGCCGCCTGGCTCGACGTACAGGGCCTCGGTGTTCACGGTTGTCCTTTCGGATGTGGGGAGGGCTGCCGGGCCCGAGGTGGGGCCCGGCCGTGGGCGGACAGTCAGGCGGAGGTGCTGTAGCGGGACTTGAGGGCGTCCATGACCTTCGGCAGGACCTCGTGCAGCGGCTCGGGCACGTCGGTGTGGTGACGGGAGTCGTCCAGCGCCCCCAGCAGGACGACCGTCCCGTACAGGCAGTAAGGCAGCTGGTTGAGGTAGATGCCGTTGACCAGCGAGGTCGCGTACAAGTTCTCCGGCTTCGTGAGCGCGCCGCCAGCGTCGACGGCCATCGCCAGGCGGCGCTTGCCGTCGGGACGGGCGTAGTGGGCGATCTCGACCCCGCCGTCGACCTGCCCGCGCAGCGCCTCGATCAAGCCGGCTGCGGCAGGCAGCTCTATGTCGGTCAGGGTGCCGTCGGGGTCGAGGCGGACACCGCGAATGGTCTTGCTCATGGTTTCTCCCAGTCGGGTGAGGGGTGGGGGCCGCCGCGGTGGCGGCCCCCGGGGCGGGTCAGAACGGGCGGAGCTGCAGGGCGAGTTCGGTGAACAGCTGGCGGCCGATGTGCATCGCGTAGCCGGTAGAGAACTCATCCCGCTCGGCGCGGGCGGCCATCTCCACGAGGCACTTCAGGAGCACCTCGGGCATGCAGTCGATCCACGTGTGCAAGTCCTGGCCGTAGCCCGCCGTCTGCCAGGTGGCGGTCAGGACCTGGTCGACGGTGATCGCGGCCTGGCCAGCGGCCTCGACGGTGAGGCCGAAACGCTCGGCGAGCAGGGCCTGCAGGTGCGGGCCCTCGAGGACGTCGGCGAGACGTTCGACCACCTGGCAGGTGGTGAGGGTGTACGGGGCGGCGAGATGGTCGGTGCGAGCGGTGCTGCTCATGGCTTCCTCCAAGAGGCCGTGGTCGTGCGGGAACAGCACCGGCCGCCCACCTGGGCGGGTGCGCGGCCGGCGAGGCGGGGTCAGACGAACCAGATGTCCCGGTACGCCTCCAGCCGCTCCAGAGCGGCCGAGAACTCCCGGGTTCTGGTCTGGGTGAAACTCGCCGTGTCGATCGGGCCGTGATCGGGGTGGATGTGCTGGAACGTGACCTTGACCTCGCCGACCTCCTGCGACTGGCAGGTGATCTTCAGGACGGCCGGGTCATTGGCGTAGCGGACGTAGAGGCTGTCGCCGATGGTGGCGATGACGCTGTCTTCGTCTTCGCCGAGGCTGGCGGCGAACAGGTCCAGCAGAGCGTTCACGGGCTTCTCCAAGAGGTCGTCGATCGAGGGCATCCCGGCATCGCGGGACCGTTTGAGAGTTGTGGCACACATCGTGGAGCGGTCCGGCCAGGCGGCCGGACCGCTCGCTGCGCTAGCAGCCGGCCGCGCCCCGGATTCCGTCGGCGGCCCGGGCGGCCAGCCACTTGCCGAACGGCGAGTCCTCGAACTCGACGTCGGCCGCCTCGCTCGCGCGTGCCTCGTTCCTGCTCTCCATGGCGTGCCTCCTTGGCGATGGACCGGGGGCTTTCCCCCGCCCCGTTCTCTTATTCTAGCTGCGCTCTTTGGGTGGGGCAAGGAGAATTTTCGCGTTCTCCCAGTTCAGGGGCTTGTAGGCGAGGGGTGTGCTCCGGCCAGGGCATCGCGTCAAGGGCCCGGCTTGGGAGTGGGGGGCAGCGCGGGTGCGGAGCGGGCTTCTCGCCGTCGGCCAGCTCCTCCAGCGCGACGCGGGCCAGGTGGGCGACGTCGCCGATCAGCGCGGTCAGGGAGTGCGAGTAGTCCTCGGCGCTGGCGCTCGCCGCCGCGAGGTACAGGGCCTGGCAGGTCAGCATGTCGTGGTTGGCGAAGGAGGTGATGAACCGCAGGGAGAACAGGTGCGCCGGGTGCTGGGCGCAGTCGTTGTCCGGGTCGGGCGCGGTCAGGGCCCACAGGCCCTCGGGGCTGGGGTGCCCGTACAGGCGGACGAGGGTCTGCCGTCCGGCTTCGGCGATCGCGCAGCACACGCCGTACATCTGACGGCCGGTACTGGCTGCGGCTATCTCGCCCATCACCTGCATGGCCCGGTCGTGGTTGTGGTTGACGGCGTGCTGCAGGACGTTCATGACCAGCTGGTCGCGACGGGGGGTGTCCATGGTGGCTCGGCTCTCTACTACAGAGGGTGGATGGGTGCCGGGCCGCGACCGCGGGGGTCTCGCTGCGGGCGCGGCCTGGATCACGGGGCGGTCAGTCGGTGACGCGGTGGTGGTGTCAGGCCTGCGGTTCGGGTCCGGCGGGCCCGACGTAGTGCGCGTTGCGGCATTCGGTGGTCGCGATGTGGAGGCCGGCGTGTGCCTCGCACCTCATGCGGGCCGAGGGAGCCTGGGCGTCGTGCTCGGGCGGCAGCAGGGCAAGGCTCGCGGCCCAAGCGCGGCCGCCGGATGCCCACGCCATCGCGTGCAGGGCGAGGCGTCTGTTCGGCTCCTCCAGCAAGCTGAGGTTGGCCATGGACAGGGCGTGACGTCCAGTCAGGACACAGGACAGGCGCAGGACTTGCCACTCCGGGAGGGTGCCGATCAGCGGGCCGTCGCCGGCGGACAGGCACGCGGAGGCCACCAGCCGCCAGGCGATGCGGGACTGGCCCTCGCCGTCGTTGTGGATCAGACCGGTGCGCTCCAGCTCGGGCAGCCAGTGGCCGTGCGAGGCGAGCAGCCACACGGCGGCCTCTTCATGCCACGACCCGGCGGCGCGTTCTCCCAGGCGGGCGGCGAGGGCGGTGATGTGGTTCACGGTGTCTCCAAGAGGTGTGGTCGGTCAGGTGCGGGGCTTGGGGAGGTGGCCGACGTGCCAGCCGCGGCAGGCGCGGTTGCGGCACCGGTAGGCGGCCAGGCGTACGGCGCCGTTGGCGATCAGCCGGTCGCGGTGGTCCTCGGCCTGCTCCTCGGTGTCGTGGCGGCGCTTGCCAGTGCAGGCGCGGCCCTTGGTGCGGATCACCGCACGCCCACCGGGGCGGTCTCGGCGCTCGCGCAGCCGGGGCAGCGCCGGGCGGGGGTCTCCCAGTGGGCGGGGTCGGCGACCCCGGTGATCAGGCCGCCGCAGGCGGTCACCGACCCGTCTTTGGCGCGGTCGCGTTTGTGGACGTCGCTGTCGGTGCTGGTGCGCCACACCCACTCGCCGCGCAGGCGCACGCAGTTGACCTCGACGGGGGTCGCGCCGACACGGCCGGTCATGGTGTGGGACAGCTCGCCGGGGCGGCTGGTGGGCCGAGGGGTGCCGAAGTCGGTAGCGTCGATCGCCCGGGCCCACTGCTCGTACACGTCATCGCCAGGGTGGTACAGGAACACGCGCAGGCCGAGCGGGTCGTCGCCGGTGGCGATGCCGAGGTGGTCAACCTCGATGCTGTCGGCGGCCAGGCCCGGGTGGGCGCTGGCCAGGACCGCGCCGGCGATCATCGGCTGCAGGGCCTGGCGCATCGGGCGCGCGGCGGTGGGGTGGGGCATGGTCTCTCCAAGGCGAGGTGGGGCCCACCCCCGGGCGGGGGCGGGCGGGTGGGTCAGGTGGAGGCGAGGTCCAGCTGGAGCTGTTTGGGCTCCTTGGCCTTCTCCGCGTTGCGGCGCTGGGCCATCTCGCGCGCGGCCTGGCGGCAGGAGGGGCAGGGGCGTTCGCCGTGGCGGGTGTGGTCCTTGGCTCCGGCCTCGGTGCCGCAGGAAGCACGCAGCTTCGGCTCGGTCAGCTCCTCGTCGCTGACGTCGTCGAGGGCGTCGATGACTTCGCCGTTGCACCACAGGCGTCCGCCGGCGATGCCGTCGAACTTGGCTTGGGCCGGTTTGACTGTGGCGATGCACACGGCGTGGAACGAGCACGGCCCGCACGTGGCGAGCTGGGGCCCGCACAGGCGCTTGAGGTCGGCTCCGGTTTTCCAGTCGTCCTCCCTGACGGTGAAACCGTCCCGGCCGCGGCAGGGCGCGCGAAGGTCCCACCCGCTTGTCACAGGACCGCTTTGATGCACTCGCCGATGTGCCGGGCCACGTTGACCGACACCGCGTTCCCGGCCTGCATGGTCTGCTCGGCCTGGGTGCCGAGGACGATGTACCGGCGGGGAGAACTAGGGAACCGCTGGGCATCCAGCTGCTCGCGGGGCTTGAGCATCCGGAAGAAGCAGTCCTCCACCGCGGGCGCGGAGCGAAGGAGCGCCGCCGAGTCGCGGGTGGACAGGGTGTGAACGGGCTCGGCGGCCGTCTTGACGGCGGCCTTGCGGTAGGGGATGACCAGCGTGTTGCGCAGCTCGGCCGGGACCGGTCCGCCAGGGACGACTAGGCCGTGATGGTTGCCCTGCGCGGTGACTGTGGTGACCGGCTCGGTCGCAAGCGCCGGGTTGGCGTTCTGACGGTAGGTGATCACGAACGGCTCCGGATCGACCGTGAGCAGGGCCTCGCTGTCGCGGGTCATCCGGGTGCGCATCGGGTCGGCGACGTCGCTGCAAGCGGTGTTCCAGCTCCCGCCGGTCGGCACGAGCAGCGCGTCGCCCTGCTTGATGGTGCGAGTGGAAAACGGCCGCTCGGCCACCGCATAGGCCCGGTCCGTGCCGTCCTTGCCGTGGTTGAGGGTGACGGAGGATGGGGTGTGGGGGAACTTGACCAGGCCCGTGCGGATGCGCTCCATGGTGGTGTCCGCCAGCGGCTTCTTGCGGTCGCCGATGCGCTGGCCGAGATCGTCCCAGTTGATGACGGAGGCAGCCGGACGCACGTACGGCTCGACGACGGCGTTGCGGCAGCGCCTGCTGGGGCAGCGGTAGTTGTAGTCGCGGAGGTACTTGCCGACCCGGACCCTGGGGTCGAACCACGTCTTCTTTGCGCGGACGTCCTTGCCGCACTCGACGCAGAACGCCAGCGGGCGGGGCTCCAAGTCCGGCTTGGGCATGCCCTTGAGGCGGAAGACGAGGTAAAGGCGGTCTCGCCACTGCGGGGCACGCAGGTTGTCGTCGTCCCCGACGTGCGCGGATGTGACGCACAGTACCTGCGGCGCCTCGTAGCCCTGGGTCTTCAACGCCGAGACCCAGTCCTTGTAGTTGATCCAGTACAAGGCGAATTCGACGACGTTCTCGATGACGACGTACGGGAACCGCTTGGCTTCGCAGGCCCGCACGACGCACCAGGCCGTGGCCCTGGTCCGCTCGAACGCTTCCGAGGTCAGCGCCTTCCACTCCTCTGCCTCGTCGTCGTCGAGGTGTTCGAGGAGGTCGAACAGGTTGAACTGATCGGTGGGGTGGATACGGCCGCCAGCCGGGCTGACCTCGGTGCAGATGATCGACGCCCACAGCATCAGAGCGCGGGGCAGGAATCGCATCGGGTAGCCGGTGACGTCGGCGGTCAGGTGCTCGATGCTGGGATGGTTGGCGGCGTGGGAGTCCATCGCCGTCTGCCAGTGATTCATGGCGAGCTTGCCGCGCCATCCGGCCTCCACCAGGCCGGAGGAGGATCCGCCGGCCCCGGCGAGCAGGTCGTTGAACGTCAGCTCGATGTCTCGGGGAAGAGTGGCCAACAAGGTGTTCTCCAAGAGGTCGGGGCCCCGCGCCCTGGTGGCGCGGGGCCGGGCTTTATCGGGTGGGGGTCAGAGGAGGGACTGGCGGCTGACGAAGACGACCTGCAGCACGTCGCGGCGCTGCCAGACCGTCAGGGGCCAGTCGGTGCCGCCCTGTTCGTGGACCATCTGCCAGCCACCCTCCTCGAGGAGGCGGGTCTGCCGGCCGTACTCCTTGACGGCTTTCGCGTGGCTGTCGAAGGGGCCGGTGATGGGCCGGCTGCGGCCGGCGTGCTGGGAGTCGACGCCGACGAAGCTGACGGCGAACCGCTGCGCGGTCGCCAGCAGCAGATCGCCGAGCATGGCCCCGGCTGACTGGGTGTCCGCGTCGGTCAGGGACTTCAGGTGCAGGGCGGTGGCGGCGAGCATCGTGACGATGTCGGCGCCGTGCTTTTCGTGCTCGCCGCCCTCGGTCGAGTCGAAGACCAGGACGTCGATGTTCGGGTTGTCGTGGTGGGCGCGACCGATGCTCCAGCCGGTGACCTGCTCCAGCCGGTCGGGCAGCGCGTCGTGGTCGGCGATGACCAGGTGCGAGCCGTCGGGCAGGTCGGCGTAGATGACGGTCTGGCCGCCACAGGTCTCGACGTCGCAGACGAGTCCGGCCGCGCGCAGCGGCATGGTGACCGGTTCGTACTGCATCCACAGCGCCTGCCATTCGGGGCGGCCCACGCGGCCGTGGTCAGGAAGGGGTGCGAGGTTCAACGTGATCTCCAAGAGGTGGGTTGCACGGTACAGAGTTGTGGCACATTTAGATATCGGGTGGCGGGGCTTATCCCGCCGCCCGGCACCGGGGAGTCAGGCCGTGTGAGCGGGCTCGGCGGCCAGGGGGAAGCCGAGCTCGGCGGGGATCCGTTCGGCGACCTCGGTGCTGGCCGCGAAGCGGCCGTCGTGGTACTCGCGGGCGGACCCCTTCAGGCCGTGGAACTCGCCGTGCGCCTTGGTGATGGCGACCGGCCAGGCGGCGTCGAGGAATCCGACGACGCCCTCGGCCTCGACGACCAGGACGTCGCCGTCGCGGATGTCGTCGCGGCACTGGGTGGCGTCGTACGCCTCGGCGCTCGTGCCGGCGAAGCGGTGGACGGCCGGTGCGGCAGCCGGATCCTCGACGGTGACGACACCCTCGGCGGTCAGGGTCGTGGCGCTCAGCTTCACGCCCAACGACCACACCTCGGCGATCGCCCTGCCGTCCTCGTGCCGGACCTTCAGCATCCAGCTCCCGCCGTCGACCGAAGCGGTCGAGACGGTCGGCTGTTCACTCATGCGGTTCTCCTCGCGGTGTCGTGCGGTCGGGGGGCGCTTCCCTCTCCCCGCTCCTCTTATTCTACCTGCCACTATGTGGGGGTCAAGATTTTTTTCCGGAGGTACCGGCCTCGCGGGCCTTCTCCCGTCCCTGGCGGGCCATCTGACGCGCCAGCAGCCGCGCCGCCTCCACATCCTCGGGCCGCTCCTGCGCGACGCGCCGCGCCCGGTCCAGGTCCGCCTGGTAACCGCGCAACCAGTCCTGCTGGGCCTGACGCTCCGCTTCCGCGCTATCCCGCTCGCTGGCCGCGCGAGCGGCACGCGGGTTGGTGCCACAGGCACGGCAACTCGCAGCCCGGACGGGGTGTCTGCCGCAGCCATCGGGCTCCCCTGCGGCTCCAGCTGCGGGGGTAGGGGGGGACGGAAGGAAAGAGGAAGAAGAAGGAAAAGAAGGGGTTCCCCCGGGGGAACCCAGTGGGTTCCCCTCGGGAAACCCTGAGGGTTCCCCCGGGGGAACCCTGGCGTCGCTCTCCTCAGGGTTCCCCCGGGGGAACCCTGCCCGCTCCACGCCCTCGCCGGCGGCCAGCGCGCGGGCGTCGAGGTCTTCGTGCGTCCTCGCGGGCTTGGACGGAGCCGCCCGAGCGACGCCCGAGCGGGCCAGCCGTGGGTTCTTCGGCGCGGCGTCAGCCTCCTTGAAGCGGGCTTCCAGATCGTCGTTGGAGGGGATGGGAGGCACCCCCAAGGGGAACACCCGGTAGACCGCCCTACGGCCCGCCTTGCCGGTCTCCACGCGCTCTATGAGGCCCTTGGCGACCAGCTCGGTGACGATGGTCATGCACCGCTTGTCGCCCACGCCGACCCACGCGCGCAGCCTGCGCAGGCCTGGCTTGGACAGGCGCGTCTCGTCGTCGGCCGAGTCGCAAATCTTCATCATGGCCAGCTTCTGAGACTGGGTCACCACATCCTCGGGCAGGTACGCGGCGACGACCATCAGGTGAATGGACAACGGAAGTTCCCTCCACGGGCAGACCGCCGCCCGCCCCGGCCCGGGCGGGCGGCGGTCTGCCGATCAGGCCTTGAAGGGCCGCACGATGATGGTCTTGGGCGTGGTCTGGGCGCTGCGCTTCTCTGGCACGGCCAGGCCCGCATCCTTCAAGGTGGCGACCATCCGCTTCTCGTCGGGCACCATCGGCACCGGGATGCCCGTGTCTTCAAGCAGTTCGACCATTGCCTCCACGTCGATGTCCCACTTGGGGTTCCCGCCGCCCCACGCCAGCTCGTTGGCGCCGTACGCGCCCGCCGGGGAGGTGTCGATCTTCGCGCGGGCGAGCTTCTTGATCCGCTTGCCCTCGGTCTCCAGCTCGTGCCCGCGCACGTAGTCGGCGAGGGTCTGGGTGCGGTCGGCGTCGTTGTGGATCAGGACGGTCTGCACGGGGGTGCCGGGCTGTTTGGGCAGGCCCCAGCAGGCCGTCATGAACGGGCAGTGGTCGCAGATGGCGTCCAGGCCCGGCCCGTCGAAGTCGCGGTGCCCCTCCTCCGGGGCGTTCAGCTCGCGCACGCGCTGCACCCACCAGCGGGCGCGGGTGGCCTCCATCGGGTCGAACGCGAACTCCTCGACGTGCTCTTCACCGTTGTCGCGGTTGACGAACCGAAAGCGGATCCGGGCCACCTCCAGCGGGCCGAGCTTGGCCAGGTACCGCTGGCCGCGCACGTCCTCGAAGCCGGTCGTGCGCAGCAGGTCGGCGTACAGGTAGACCTGCCGCAGCTCGGCCTCGGTGGGCCCGTAGCGGCGCACCTTGTCCCACAGGAACGTCGACTTCGTCTTGACGTCCTCCACCGTCACCCCGTGCTGGGCGGGCACTTTGGGGCGGTGGCGGGCGGGGACGCGGGCGGCGGTCGCCGCATCGAGCTGCACGGCGTCGATGTGGCCCTTGATCGTGTTGTCGGCGACGGCGCGCTCCACCAGCCAGCCGTACTCGCTGCGTGCGGCACCCAGCAGGCCCTCGTGGATGTAGGTGCCGAGGATCGCGGCACGCTTTTCACTCTCGTCGGTCGGGGCGGTCCCGGCCACGATGTAGGCGGCGCGGCGCTCGCACACCGTGTCCGAGGCGCCGAGCTGCCGCTGCAGGGATCGCGGCCGTCTGGCGTCGACATCGTGCGCGGCCGTCCACAGGGACGGTGTGGACTCCGTGAACTCCACAGGCTGAGCAGTCATCAGGTACTCCAAAGGTCGTGGGGCGGGCCGGGGCGTAGGAGCCCGGCCCGCGGGGCAGGTCAGCGCCGGGCAGCGGCCGGCTTGGCGGCCGTGCGCTTGGCGGCGGGGGTGCGCTTGGCGGGGGCCTTGCGGACGGGGCGTCGGTCCGGGTCGGGCTCCTCTTCGGGCTCGCCGTCGCCCTGCTCGGCCCTGCGCTCGACGGCGGCCCGCAGCCGGTCGGCGTCGCTGAGCGGGCCCTGGCCCATCTCCGTGGGCGGGTTCTCGAGCTCGGTGACTTTCCGTTCGATCGCGCCGCGGATGGAGACGACCTCGGCGCGGGTCAGGCCCGTGTCGTCCTCGGCCGCCTCCCACCACAGCTCGCGCAGCCGCTCGACGTTGCGCAGCTCCATCACGTCGTGGTCGTTCAACCACGCTTGCACCCGGTCGCCGACCAGGGCGGGCATCTGGCGGGGCTGGGACTCCACCGAGCAGCCGAGCCGGTTGAAGACGAGGTCCTCGATGGTGAAGTCCGGCAGGGGCAGCGGCTTGCCGTCCTCGATGCGCAGCTGCAGCGAGCGGGCCTTGATGATCTGCGGGGGCTGGCCCCGGCGCATGCGCACCCACACCGAGGAATCGAAAGCCAGGTCCTTCTGCGCCTGGACCTTCCACTCCTTCAGGGCACGGCCGCGACCGTCGGTGACCGGCTTGCCGTTGTCGTCGATGGCGGTGATCTGCTTGCCGCGGGCGGTGATGATGGCGATGCCGGGGAACGTCTGCAGGAGGTGGATGACGTCCAGCCACCGCTCGGTGGCGTCGTTCCACAGGTTCATGCCGACGTCGATTGCGGCGTCCGGGTCATCCTGCAGGCGCTGCGCGTTGTTCTTGCCGCGCCGGGCCCGCTCGTTGGTCCAGGACTTGAGCATCCGCCACAGCGAGGACCCGGAGTCGACCGACAGCACCACCGGCGGCTCGCCGGCGATGGCGGCCCGGCGGGCCTCGGTGTGCACGGCGCGGATCTGCTCCAGGATGTCCCGGTAGGAGCCGTCATGGTCGATGATCAGGTAGTCGGCACCGGGGATCGCCGCGTACTCGTCGGCGCTGCCCTCCGCCAGGTCGATCCAGTACATCTGGCCGATCCGCTTCGAGGCGGAGAACTCGGCGGCGGAGTATGTCTTTCCGGCGCCCTCGTCTCCTTCGATGAGGATGAGCGGCCACGGCACGATGCCGGTCGGTTTGCGGGTTTTCAGCTTGATGCCCATCTGGGCTGCTCCAAGAGGTCGTTGGTCTCATGCGGCGCGCAGGGCCCTGGTTTCGAAGAGGTGCGCCCACTCGGGGTGGCGTTGGATCAGGAGCCGCACGTACCGGCTGCGGTAGTCGTTGTTGAGGCGGAAGGCGTCGCCTTGGGTTGCCTGGCCGTAGCGCCAGCGCAGGAGCTCGAAGAGCATTCCGATGCCGACGCGGCGGAAGCCCTTGGCGACGCAGTCGGCGGCCAGCGCCTCCAGATGCCGCAGCACCCACGGGTTGAGGGCGTGGAACGCCTCGAACCGCTCCTGGATGGGCTGGCCGGGGTGAATGGTGGGCTGCTGGACGGGCTGGATGCCGTCGTCCAGGTCGAGCACTTGCTGCTGATAGACGGGCACGAGACCCCCAGGAGAGCGCACTCCATACGAATGGTGTGGCACATCTTTCATGAAGGGCCTGACGCGATCAACCAGCGCGGTGCGCCGAAACTTGCGCCCGACGGTCGGCGACCGGGCCGTGACTGTGGCGGTGCACATCGTTCCTCCCAAAGGCAAGAGCAGCGGCGCCGTCCGGCGCCTCTGCTCTTATTCTATCCCGATTGGGGGTTGTGTCGAGTGACTTTCCGCAGGTCACGAGGCTTTCGCGGCGGGCCCACGGGGGACTATCGCAGAGCCGGGTCCGGTGTAGCGGCCCTGTCGTAGAGCCGCCTCGACCTGCGGCACGATCGCCCACATCACCTTGCGGGACTTCGCCCGGATGTCGGGGGCGGCCTCGAGGAGGGTGTCCAGCAGCCACAGCGGTGACCCCGACAGCTGGTAGTCCGCCGGCGCGAACCGGCCCTGCCGTACCACCGCCGACAGGTTCTGCTGGCTGGACAGGCCGAACAGCTGCGTCGCCTCCTGCAGACCGCACAGCGGCGGCACTTCGTCCACGCCGCGCGCCCACACACCGGGCTCCTGTGCGGCCACCAGCTGCTGCAGCACCCCCTGGTCCAGCTCCTTGGGCCGCGGCTGGGTCTGCCCGTACCCCCGCGCGAACGACAGCAGCCAGTACGGCGACCCCGACACGATCACGGCATGCTCGTAACCCAGCACGCCTCGCCCCAACCACGCTGTGACCTGCTGCCCCCTCACCCCGTACAGGGCGGCGAACTCCTGCCTGCCCGCCAGGAACGGCTTCTTCCTCACCACCGCCGGCCCCCTCTCTCTCCTCCTGGAATGCACTTAGATTCTACCTAGGACGGTCCGGGGGGCCGTTCGTGTGACTGCTAGTGTTGATGCTCCAAGAGGTCGAGGCCCCCACCGCACGCGGTGGGGGCCTTGGTCTTTGCTGCGCCGGTCAACCGAACTACGCGGCGAGGTCGTACTGGTACTGCGGCGGCCGGGCGTAGCCCAGCAGCCACCCGAACTTCGGCGACACGTAGTGCTCGGCCAGGCGGAACACCGAGTAGTAGCAGAATGCGGCCAGCGGGATCAGCACCCCGGACAGGGCCTGCGCGTCCAGGTCCAGGCCGTGGCTGGTGGCCAGGGCCACCAGCCAGCCGACCAGCGCCGGGACGCCGGTACGGATCAAAGACAGGTACAGGTTCACGAGGACTCCTTGGGTTGGCGGGCGACCGCGGCGTTCGCCCAGAACATGACCTCTTCGAGACGGAACATCGCGGCCTGCTTCTCCGCGCCGGCGGGCAGCTCCGCGTGCAGCGTCAGCGCCAGCTCCAGGCACCCGGATCGGATGTCCTCGTGGGCCTGGCGGCGCTCGTCGGTGTCGGCCGGGTGGTACGTGAACCGGCGAATGACGTCTGCAGCATCCAACAGGGCCTCACTTGTGGCCGTAGGCGAGGGTGAACAGGAACGCCCAGCCGTGCGGGCCGATCGCCACATCGTGCGGCTTGCCCTTGGCGCGGAACTCCGGGTGCGCGTCGAAGAAGCGGCCCACACCGGCCTGCGTGCGCGGCCCGTACGTGTCCGACAGGTCCGCTTCCGTGATGTTCAGGAACCCGGCCGCGCGCAGCGCCTTCTGCAGCGGCTTCGCCGACGGGGTGCTCTTACCGGGCGCGAGCCTGGTCGGGAACGCCGGCGGAACATACGTGGGCTTGGGCGGTGTCGGCTTGGGCGGCGATCCGGTCCCGCTGGACGAGGCCCCGGCCCAGGCAAGGAGCGCGGCCTTGTCCGTGAAGTTGCCGACGTTCGTATCGATCGGGGTGCTGGTGTACTGGTGGAAGCGCCACGGAGCCTTGATGCCGGGGTTGCCGGGCTTGCCGTTGTAGTGGGCGATCCACAGGCCGTCGCCCGCGAACGAGGTCGTGTCGCGGTTGGTCCAGTACTCGTAATTGCAGTAGAGGATCACCCGGTGACCGGGAGCCTTCTTCTGGACGTACCGGATCCAGTCGTCCTTCTGGGCGCAACTCACCCCTGGGTCTTCCCAGTCGAGGGCGAGAACGTCGCCGACGCGAAGCGTGATCTTCGACAGGAAGTAGTCGGCTTGCTTGGTCACGTTGCCGGGCCGGATGAAGTGGTAGAAGCCGGTGACCAGGCCGGCGTCGCGGGCGGTCTTGCGCTCCGCGACCCACTTCGGATTCGTGTAGGTGGTGCCCTCGGTGATCTTGATGAACGCGAAGTCGAGTCCGCGAGTGCTGTAGTCGGTCGCCTGGTACGAGGCGACGTCGACTCCTCTTACTGTCATCGGGCGCGTACTGCCTTCTCCCCCGCGCCTGGATCGATGATGGCGTTCTTCGTCGTGCTGCCCGCCTCCTACGGGCTGGCACCGCGCGACGCCTGCCACAGCTGGAGTGCGTAGACCACCAGCGGGGCGACGAACGCGGAGATGATCAGGCGGCGGTTAGTGGTCTGCTGCGCCTGGTCGTCCTCGCGCTGCCGCTGCGCGGCGGTGAGATCGCGCTCCAGGGTCTCCAGGCGCTGGAGCACGGTGCGCTGGTCGGCCCGATAGACCTCTTCGGTGACGACCTGGTCCAGGCGCGCCGCCAGCGCGGCGAGATCGGCACGCAGGTCATCTCGGAGCTGAGCGATCCCGCCGCGCTGGTCCTCGCGCAGCTGCGCCATGGCGCGGTGCAGCTCCCACAGGGTGGGCTCGGCGCTCGGCGGCTGTGTCACCGCGGCACTCCTTAAGTCGGCGTGCCCCGCGCCACCCACGATCTTACGGGTACGGGGCGACGCCGCGTCAGACAACGCGGCGTATACCGAGCATCGTTCGTGTCCCGGCCGCCGATCAGGTTGAGTACGGCACCAGGTCGGTGATCGGCTGCTTGCACTGCCCGCAAATGGCGCGGTACATCGGCGGCTCAGCGTTGGAGTACATGTCGACGGTGTACGTCAATTCCGCCGCCGGACACATGACGGTGCGGCACGTGACGTTCATGATGGTGGGTTCCTCTTCCATCAGATCTTGTCTCCGACGACGAGCCAATAGACCGTGGTGGCAGTGCTGTTGGTGCGCGTGATCCATACCGTCGCTGAGGTGCGCGAGACGGACGTGATACCGACGCCGGTCACCTGCGTGCCTGGCACCGTCGTGCTCGGCGTCGCGTAGCCGAAGAACGTGTTCCCTCGGACGTTAAGTCCGGTGATGGTCACCGAGGTTGGCGTGTTGGCCACGGGGGTGATGGTGACCTTGCCCCACGCGAAGTTGCGGGGGGACAGCACGCCTGAGATGTCCACCACCATGTCGGCTGTACCCGAGCCGTCCCACTCCAGGGAGATGAACGGCGAGCCGTCGCCGGGGGCGAGCGGACTGTCTCCGCTCGCGAGGATGACGTGCGCCTGTGAGCCGCCCGAGATCATCCCTGACTGAATGTCCAGGGTGCCGCCGGACGCCTTGCCGGAGATGCCGGTGGGGACCACCTGCGCCACGTTCGGCGAACCGAACGTCAGCTCTCCGGACTCCAGCCGTGAGTACGTGGTGCCGTCGGCCGATGTGGTCTGGAAGCCCGCTTGCCCGTCGCCTAGATTCGGCGCCATGAGCGCGGCCACTGAGCCGTCGCCACGGACGGCCCGGACGACAGCGCCTGTGATCGTCTGCCCGTCGATGGCACCGGCCTTGATGTTGCTCGCGGTGATGCCGCCCGCCTCCACAACCTCGATGGCGAACATGTCCACCTCGGCCGTGCCCGAGCCACCCTGGTAGTTGAGGTACAGGATCGGCGTGATGTAGCGGACGCTGGAGTGCAGTTGGGCGGGCGCGTTGGCATTCGGCGTCTCCGCTCTGACGGGGCTGGCCGTAGTGCCCTTGATGTAGCCGGTGTACGTAACCCAGCCCGCGCCGGCGGTCAGGTCCCTGGAGTCAGCGGCCGCATAGAACTGGCTGGAGAGCGAGTTCGCCCCGGAGTTGTTGACGAAGGTGACGCCGTCGGCGGCCAGCCCCGCCACCCCCGCGTACAACTTCTGATTTGTGCCGGGCGTTGAGTTGGCGACGGTCTGCCGCACCCGGACACTGACCCGGTAGGTCACCGACGGGTCGAAGGGGATCTTCACGTCGGACCGGTAAGCGCCCTGGACGAACCCGGCGCACCGCATCACGTTGCCGCCGGACTGGGCGTCAGTGACCGGGACCGTCGTCATCGTGCCCGACGCCGAGTTCAGCCACTTCGAGGCTGAGTCGCCGAAGTCGTACCACTTCTGTCCGACCTGCCCGGCCAGGCCTACCGTCAGGCGGTCGACGTTGATCGATCCGGCTTTGATGCTGGCCGCGTCCAGGGTGCCGGTCAGCACCGACCCGCCGTTGATGGTGGTGGTCTGCGGTATCTGACCTGCGCCCATCTGGGTCGGCGGCAAGGTCACCCCGGCGCCGATCGAGCCGGTCACCGTGCCCGCGCTGCCCGCCGTGGTCGCGGAGGCGACTGTGCCGTTGACGTTGGCGGCCGAGATCACCAGGTTCGTCGCGTCGATCTGCGTCGCCTTGATCTTCCCGACAGTGATCACGCTGGCGTCGATTGAGGAGATCACACCCGACGCCGCGGTGATCGTCCCGACGGCCAGCCGGTCGGCGGTGACCGTGTTGACGGCGAGCCGGTCACCGGTGATGCCCAGAGCCTTGATCTGCGCGGCCGTGATGCTGGCGGCAACGAGCCGGTCCGCGTTGACCGTCCCGGCCGCGAGCACGAGGCCGTCGATCTCGCCCGCGACCAGCTTCGGCGTGGTGACCGTACCGTCGGCAAGAGCCGGGCCGTCGACCGCCCCCGCCTCGATCTTGGCCCGGGTGACGGCCCTGTCGGCCAGGGCCAGGTCGTCCACGATGCCGTCCAGCACGGCCTGCGCGACCACAGGGGCGGGCCCGGCCGGGCCCGCGACAGCGGACGGCCCGGAGTCCTTCCCGGACGTCGACACGCACACCAGGCGCACCCACAGCGACACCCCGGCGGGCACGGTCATGGTGGCGGCATGCGTCGAGTAGAACGCGGCGAAAAGGGAGCCGCCGTCGGGGAAGTCGGCGCTGGTGGAGAAGTGGACCTCGACATGCGCGAAGTCGGCCGGGGCCTGGCTGCCGTCGACGAACGCACCGTCCCATGTGACGGCGACACCCCCGAGGACGGAGGCGACGACGGGGGCGGTGGGGACGGGCGGAGTGGGGCCGTTGACGGCGGCCAACGCCACCGTGCCGTCCGGTTGCATACCGATGCTGCCGCGCAGCAGGCCGCCGTCGTCGTAGACCGCGATGGAGCCGTTCTCGATCGAGGAGTTCGCCAGGCGGCTGGAACGCGACAGGTCACGCACCAGACGCTCCAGGTTGGCGATCCTCGCTGCGAGAACAGCGAGCGTGTCAGCCAAAGGGGTTCAGCCTCCATAGATGAAGGAGTCGGCGGGCGCGAGGCTCACCGTCATCCGCTCCTGCTGGTCCCCCTGCGCCGGCGTAAGCGTCCATCCGGTCACCCGCGCCCAACCGTCGTAGTCGGTCCACTCGTCGTGGACCTGCACCCACACGTCGTCGCCCACCTGGAAGGAGCCGAAGCGGGCCGCGGGGTGGTCGATGATGTTGACCTGCTCGATAGCGCCACGTCGTTGGCGGGCGATCCGCCACGAGCGGGCCTTCGCCGCAAGCTGGTCCTTGCCCTTGATGGTGGGCAGGTCCAGTACATCTTCCAGGCGCAGCCGGCCGTCCCGTACGGCCTCCGAGGCACGCAGCCGGGCCTGCCCCTCACCCGACCCCAAAGCGACCACGACCTGCGCGTACGTGTCGCCGTCGTAGGTGACCGGCATCAGGTCGGCGACGTTCACCCCCGTCGTGAACGACACATCGGTGCGGCGGGCGCCAAGACGTGGCCAGCCGAGCCTGATACGCCGCTCCGGGACGCCGCCCGCCCACGCCACCTGCTCGGCCCACTCCGGGCCGCCGAACACGGCGATCGCATCGGCGACGATGTCAGCCAGAGAGCGGGACTCCCACCAAGCCGACGCGTACGGCTCCTCAGGGGTGCCGATCTTCGCCTTCGAGGTCGTCGCATCGACGACCACACCCAGGTCACCGTCCGGCTGCTCCTGGCAGTACGCCCACACGTCCCGGATCACCTTGCACGGGTCGCCGTACGTGTAGGGGCCGCGGCCATCGAGGTTGCCGTGCATGTCGTGCCGCTTGCCCAGGTAGGAGCCGAACCCGGCAGCCTCGATCGGGTACTTGCCGCCCTCCGGCTCCGCCCGCCAGATCAGCCCGCCCCACATCAGCTTGGAGTGCCGCTCGGCGAAGATCAGCGTGTTCCCCGGGTCCACCATCGATCCGAGGACGTGAGCCAGGTGCGGTTCCAACGTGGCCTGCAACGACCCCGGCCCGTTCAGTTCCGGGCCATAGGAGACGTCAGACAGCGGCAGATCCCACACCAGGACCTGCCCCGTCGTCGCATCGCACGTCAGGTAGCGGTAAGAGGCCACGTCAGACCACGCCCTCCTCGAACTCCACGTCGGTGATCAGGGAGGTGCCTCCATCCACGCCGAGGTTCCCGGTCTCCGCCTTCGACATGAACGTCTGCAGGTACAGGGACTGGGTGGTGCCGCGCATCGCCGCGGGAACGGTCAGGCTGTCGGCGACCACGATCGTGCTGCGGCGGGTGTTGGCGCCCTGGTCGTCGTCGATGGCCGTGCCCTGGCCCTGCGCCGTCCCCAGCACCTGCCGCATGGAGGCGAAGACATTGGCGGTGTCCAGACGAAGCCCGGCGACGGTGGTCACGATCTTCGCGGAGACAGCCCACGCCGGCACGTCGATGCTCCAGCGGGCCGCCGACGGCCAGTTGTGCCACTGGTTGTCCTGGTAGACGAGCCGGTTGAGGGGGCTGCCTGGAAAGGCGGTATACAGCTGCCGGTCCCTGCGCGGGTTCGCGATCCGCCGCAGGTCGGTGATCATTGCGGCGGTGACGGTGGCACAGTTCGACGGCAGCGCGACCCTAGCGAGCGGTATCGCGGACATCCCCGCTGGCGGCTGCGTCGCCGTCGACGACACATTGGACACGACGTCGAAGAACCCGATGTTGTCCTTCGTCGGATCCAGACTGCCCTCGTACTCGGGGTCCAGTACCCGCAGCACCACCATGTCCGTGCGGCCCTGCGCCCCGGTCGGGGCGATGTTCACCAGCGCCGAGCCCACGTTGTACTGGGTATAGGAGCCCTGACCCCAGGCAGCACCGCGCACCACCCCGGAGCCGTCCCCGACCTGAACCCCGGTACCGGGGGTGGTCTGCTGGGTGACCTTCAGGTCGTTGTACTCGGTTACGCCCTGCGACCCGCGCGACAAGTCGCGGATCATCATGCGCATGGTGCGGGCGGGATGGGTGCCGCCCTTGACCATCATGGGGGGCTGAATCAGCGTCATCTCGATGTCCTCACAGGGCGGTGTAGGCGTCGCGCCACGACAGGGTCAGGCGACAGGTGTTCGTGTAGTCGGTGGCTGTCCACCGAATCTCGCTCGTCTTCGGCGGGATCTGGAACAGGTCCATGCGGGAGGCGGCGGTCAGCGCCGGCGCCGCGTTACCGGACCCGTTGCGCAGCACCCAGCGGGCGCCGGGCCGGGTGTCGATGTCGATCCACTCCCCAACGGCCAGGCTCGTCTGTAGCTCCAGCGCACGGCCCGTCTCCACCACCCACACCTTCGGATTGGTGACCGGGCCGTCGATGCGCAGCGATGGCCACGCGGCCACATCCCCGGCGTTGGTCACCCAACCGGGCCGCTCCGAAGGGTTGGACACGCCCGTGGTGATCGGGTCGACCAGGGGAGCCGTGAAGCCCTCGGAGTCGTCAGAGATGTCCAGCGGCAGAAGCAGGCCCTGCGCGTCGTCGGCATGCCAGCGCGGGTCCGTCGCCGCGAACTCCAGCGCGAGCGGAATCCACCCGTACACGACCTGCGACATCGACACGGCCTCCACCCGGCGCCACCTGCCGTACAGGCGCTTCACGGCCCTGCCAGGCCACTTGACGCGCAGCACTGCTAGGGCGCCCGCCGCCTTGCGGATGCTGTCGGCGCCGGTCACCTGCTGCAGCTGGGCCAGGAGGTCAAGAGCCGCGCCCGGGTCGTCGGGGGTGCGGATGCCGGCCTCGATCGACACGGCCCGCGTCCCGAACAGGTCCACGCCCGGGAACCCGCCGTCGTCGGTGGGGTTGTCGACGTCGGCGGTACGCCGGTCGGGGGCACCCAGCCCGGTGACCTCGCCGACCGGCAGCAGTGTGCCCGTCCCGATCACCAGGCCGCCGACGTCGAGCTGGTAGTCGTCAAGAGCCCTCACAGCTTGCCTCCTCGCTGCGCTGCCCGCAGGCGGCGCATCACCTCCGCGCCCATCTCCTGCGCCACCGCGCGGCCGTCCCCGCCGGTGGTGACCGACACCGGCATGTGGCCGATCAGCGGCCTGTCCGTCTCCTTCACCACCACCACCTGCACCCCGCCCTCGAGGTGGGCGTCCATGCGGGCAGGACCGGACACGCCCTGCGCGGTGAGCGTGTATCCGAAGCGATGGGCGACGTCCTCGAGAACCTGCGCCGCCGCCGACCGCTTGGCCTGCCCGAGCGGGATGTAAGCCTCACCGCCCGTAGACGGCTCCGCGAACCTGACCAGGCCGTTGCTCGTCGCGTACAGGCCGGGCGTCAGCATGCCTCCGGAGGCGTACGACAGGCCCTTGTTGGCCCGCTGCACGTCCGCCAGGAACTTCGTGGCCTTCGACCCGAGGGCCTTCTGCAGCTGCGACTTGCCCGCGTTGGCGACGTCGATGATGCGGTCCTCGCCAAGCTTGGTCGCATCCGCGACCTGGTGGATGCCCGTCTTGGACGTTTTGACCGCGCCGATGACCGACAGCAGGTCTGCCAGGTCCTCGTCGGACAACGTCGCCGACGCCGCCTTGGAGGCCTTGTTGGCCTTCGCGGCGGCCTTCTTGCTCTTCACGGCCTGCGCCGCGAGGTCCTGTGCGGCCTGGTCACCCTGCGCGGCCAGGCGGGACGCCAAGTCCCCGTAGCCCTCGGCCGCCAGCTTCGCGAGGTTCTTCTGGAACTCGGCAGTCTGCTTCGTCGCCCCACCGAGCTGGCTGGTGTAGTCCGACAGGGACGCTTTCGCGGCGTCGGCCAGCTTGTTCAGGTCGCCCGCCATGGACTTGAGGTACTTCGAGCTGCCCGTGGCCATCTTGTGGGTCAGGCCGATGCCCTCGACGCCCATCGCCTCCAAGGCGTCCGCGACGTCCTGACCGGCGCGACGCGCCACCGTCGACAGGTCCTTACGCCACCGCTGCGCCTCCCACACCGACTTGTGCAAGTTCTTCGCGAACTTGCCCAGCTCCAGGGCGGTGCCGTTCTTGTTCATCGAGTCCGACGCGATCGACGACAGCGAGAACAGGCCGTCCATGCCGCCCGCCGGCGTGTACGACCAGTTCGATAGGCCACCCTCGGCGCGGTACTGGACGCTCGCCCCGAACCGGTGAGCCACCTCGCCGAGGATCTGCTTGGAGCGGGTCCGCTTGGACGAGGCCAGCGGAATGTACGCCTCCCCGTCCGTCTCGGGCTCCGCCCACACCCGCCACGCCCCCCGTGGGGCGATCTGTGCCACGTGAGACTCCCGGCCCATGCCGCCATCGGCGTAGAACGACAGCAGACCGCCGTCGGCCTGCGGAATCGGCTTGTTCGCCCACGGCCCCGTTCCCCCGACACGCGGGATCACGGTCACCGACACCGGCGCCGGCGGATCGACGCTGACGGAGATGTTCTTCGTGCCGGGGATCTCCCGCACGCTCGCCCCGATCGCGTCCAACTGCTGCTCGACGGCCGCCATGTCCCCGGACAGCAGCGCCGACGTCAGGGCCGATGCGGCTTCGGTGCCCTTCGTCTTGGACACCTGCGAGATCAGGTCGAGCATCGCCGACCATTCGCCCTTGGACTTGCCGCCGGCCGTGTGGAACGCGGAGACCACACTGTTCAGGTCCTTCGCGCTGATCGGCGGGTTAGCGCCCCAGATCGCATGCAGCTGATCCATGGCGGTGGTCACATCGCCCGACAGCAGGGCTCCCTTCAGGGCGTTCGCCGCGTCCGCGCCCTTCTCCGCCGCGACCTGCGCCAGCAGCCCCATGCCGCGCCGCAGTTGCGTCCGGGCGGCCGTGCTGCCCGCCCGTACGGCCCTGGACATGTCGGTGACGGCCATCGCCTGCATGACCTTCCCGAACTTGCCCGCATCGTTGGTCTCGGCGGCGTCCGCGAACTGCTTGGCGATCTTCTTGCCGTAGCGGGCGGCGATCGCGGGCAACTGCGCCAGACCCGCCCGGAAAGCGGGCTGCGAGCGGGCCGCCGACTCGGTGATGATCGACTCCAGCTCGTCGGCCACCTTCGTCTTGCCCTTACTGAGGTCCTTGACGAGCTGGTCGAGGATCGGCGCCGACGACACACCGAGCTTGGCGAAGTGGTCGGTCAGGTCGCCGTACCCGGCCATGGCCAGCATCGTCAGGTTGCCCTGGAAGCCGCGCTGCGCCGTGAGCTGGCTGCGCAGCTCCTTCAGGTAGTCCGACAGGGTGGCCTTGGCGTTCTTGTTGGACTTGGCGACCTTGTCCTGCGCGGCCTGCCACGCCTTCGCCGGGTCGACGATGGCGCCCAGAGCCTGCGCCATGGCCTTCATCTCGTCGGTGTACTGCGGCATGCCGTCCTGGCCGGCCGGGACCAGGAAGTCCAGCGTCCACGCCTTACCGGCCTGGAACTTGGCCTGCAGCACCTTCGCGTTGACGATCTCCGTCTGAGCGGCGATGGCGGCCTCGTCCTTGAGGGCCTTCGACCAGCGGCCGTGCGCGCCCTGCAGGGCCTTCGCCGCGTCGTCCCACTTCGCCGCGTACTCCAGGTTGCCGGGCGCCTTCCCCGCCCTCACCTTCAGCGCGTATTCGGTGCTCTTCGACTGCAGCTGCAGCATCAGGCCCTGCAGCTTGGAGCCGCCCGAGGCGACCGCGTCGACCGCATCGGTGACGTCGACACCGGCCGTGCGCATCTTCGCGGCGAAGTCACCGGCGGTCAGCTGCTCGGTCAGGGTGCGGATACCGGCCCCGGTGTCGCCCTGCTCCCGCTCCCGGCGCAGCGCCTCCACCAGATCGTCGGTGGCCTGCTTCGCTTTCTCCTTCGACGCGGAGTACGCCGCATAGGCGATGACACCCACGCCCAGCAGGGCCGTCAGCCCGGACACCGCCAGGCCCGCGCCCTTCAGCGCAGCAGGCAGCAGCGCCCCGCCGGTACGGGCCGCGGTCTGCGCGACACGGAACTCCTGCCACTGCTGAGTGATCTTCGTGATCGCGGCGAGGGCGAGCATCCCGCCCGCCGACACCGCCAGCAGGCCAGCGCCGATGTCCTTCAGCGGACCCGGCGCGTCCGCCATGGCCCCGGCGAACACCGACAGGGCGTTGCCGACGGTCTGCATCACCGGCAGCAGCGCCCGCCCAAGGTCGATACCCAGGGCCTTGCTGCGGTTGACGAACATCGACCACTGGCCGGCGGTGGTGTTCATCTGCATCTGGAAGGCCTGCTGGGTGGCCCCTGCCCGCTCCACCTGGTTGGCGATGCCCTCATACGTCGAGGCGTAGTTCCGGCCGTCGTTGGCGGCCAGAGCGAGCATCGCGCGGGAGGCCCGCACATCGTGGAACAGGCCGGTGACCGCCTCGGCGGAGCCGTGCGTGGCCCGGGCCAGCTTGTTGACGACGACGTACAGGCCGTCCTGCTGCACCGCCGACGCCGCCGACTCGTAGCCGAGCTTGTGCATCATCGCGGTCAGCTCGCTGGTGGGCTGCATCAGGCGGGTCATCAGCATGTTCAGGCCGGTCGCGGACTCCGCCGCCGGAACCCCGGCGAGGGTCACCGCGGCGTACGCGGAGGCCAGGTCGTCGAAGCCGATACCGGCGGCAGCGGCCATCGGCACGATGTCGCCCAGGTGCAGGGCCAGCTCCTCGAAGCTGATGACGCCCTTGTTGACGGTCTGGAACATCACGTCCATCACGTCGGACGCCTTGGAAGCGGGCAGGCCGTACGCCTTCAGCACACCCAGCAGGGCCCGCGAGGCGATCTCCGTCGTCGTCAGGCCCGCGCTGGCGCCCTTCGCGGCCACGCCGAGGATCTCCATCGCGTCCGAGCCGTCGAAGCCGGTCGACACGACCTGGTACAGGCCCTCGGCGAGCTGGTTCGCGGACTGCGTCACCCCCGTCGACAGGGCGACGATCTTGTCGGTGAACCCGTCGACCGTGGCCTGGTTGATCTGCTGGGAGATCGTCATGACGTTCGCCATGCGCTTCTCCAGCGCCACCGCACCCACGACACTGGCGGCGAGGACCGCCGACAGCACCACCCCGGTACGCAGGTAGCCGTCGATGCGGGCCTGCGTGGCCACGCGGGTCTCTGCGAGCGCAGCCACCTCCGCCTGCCGTACAGCGGCGGCGTTGGCCGCGGCACGCGCCGCCGCGGCGGTCTCCGCCTCATTTCGGGCAGTCAGCGTCTGCGTGGCCCGCGCATCGGCTGCCTGCCGGGCCTGCGTCGCCCGCGCCGAGACGCCGGCCGCGCGGGCGGCAGCAGCCTGCGCGGCAGCGGCCCGCTCCTCCTGAACCGTCTGCGCCTGCGCGGCCCGTGTCGCCGCCGCCGCCGCGGCGTTCGAGGTGGCCTGTGCCGCAGCCGCACCCCGGCCCGTCGCCGCCTGCGCGCGGGCCGCCATGGTCTGCGCGAGAGCCTGGGCGCGCAGGGTGCGCTCCCCGGCCGCGGCCGCCACAGCCCGCTCCCTCTCCGCCTTCGCGGCGAGACTCGCCGACAACGCCTGCGCCCGCCCCGAGCGTTCGGCCGCTGCTGCGGCAGTCCGCTGAGCGGCCGCAGTGCGTTCCAGGGCCGCGGTGACACGGGCCTGGCCAAGGACCGCGTCAGCCGACGCGGACGCCTGCAGGCGGGCCAGTCGCTGCGCGGCCGTCCCCGTCTCCAGCAGCGTTCGGTTGACCTGCTGCAGCTGCCCGTCGAACTGGCGCAGCTGCGTCGCGGACTGGCGCAGACCGCCCGTCAGCCCGGCAGTCTGCGCCTGCAGATTGACGTACAGGTTGTAGCCGGTGCTCACCTACCGCTCCCGTCTGGGCTTGAGCCCGATCTTGACCCCGCGCCCGTCCGGACCGTCCGGTACCTGCTCCCGCTCCATGGCCAGCAGCTCGCATCCCGGACAGGTGCGGCTGTCGGTGACGTACGCGAACCGGTGACCGCCGAGCTCCGGCTGCCACTCATCAGCCCTGGTGCCGCACCCGGAGCACGTCGCCCGCGTGTAGGCCAGCCATGCCAGCGCCTTCGCCCGGTCCAGCGCCGTCCACCGCCCGTCACCGGCCCCCGTGAACTGGCTATGCGGCATTCCATAGGTGTGGCACAGCTCAAGCTCCGCCCGGAACGACGGGTCGGAGATCAGCCTTTTCCCAGGTCCGCACGGATCGTCTGGTTGATGAGGAGGGCCGCGGTGAACAGGGCTTTGGCCTCAGCGTCCGCCCACGTGTCCAGCAGCTCCTGCGCGTCGGCGACGCTCATGCCGTCCACCACTTCCCCGGCGTCGTCACGTTCGACGTGGCAGGCGGAGATCAGAGCGGCCGGGAACGTCTCGACGTTGTACTCCATGCCCTGGTCGGCCTGCGCCTCACTCGGTGCGTGCTCGCGCAGCAGCTGCTCCCACACCGGCCGGGGCAGCGCCCGGAAGGTCAGAGTGAGCGTCACCGCCGCAAGGGCGTCCTGAGACCCGTTCAGGGCCGCATCAGCGGTCAGGACATGCGGGTTGGACGCCACCCAGGCGTCACGCTGGTCCTCGCGGATGCCCTGCTCGGCGCACTCGGCCAAAGCCGTAGCGCGGGCCTTCGCCAGTGCCAGCGCCGCATCGGTGACAGCCGTCTTGGCGTCCTCGTCGTCACAGATCGACAGGGTCCGCTCGGGCAGCTTCCGGGCTCGCAGCCGGTTCATCTTCGCGGCCCAGTGCGCGTCCCTCGCGACAGCGGCGGCCGGCGGTTCAACAGTGGTCATGCAGCCTCCCCCCAGGTCAGCTGGACGCCGGAACGGCGGCGTCGAGCTTCGGCGTACCAGAGATGGCGAAGGTGACGGTGAACTTCGCCGGGTCCGAGCCCGCCGAGTAGGCGGGGGCGCGACCCGCGACGCGCACCGGGAAGACGTCCATGGACTTGCTCGCCGGGATGTCGCCTTTGCGCAGGAGGACGACGAAACCCACGGCGCCCTTCGACAGAAGGGTCTCGATGGTCTCCGCAGTCTGGTCCTCGTAGAAGGTGAGGCTGGAGGCGTCGGCCTTGTCCTCACCCGGGATCGACGTGGTCAGGGTCGACCCCATGTCGGGGGTGTCGACCGGGGAGTTGGCCAGCGACCAGCCCGCGATGTCGGAGACCGCGCTGGACAGGTCGGTGGCGTTGGCGCCCGTCAGCTCGGGACGGATCGGCACGTTGCCTACGTCGGCGATCGTCTTCAGGAAGTAGATCTTCGTGACGCCACGGCGCATGAACCGCTGCTGGGTGGTACCCAAGGGGGTTTCTCGCTCTCCGGGGACCCTGGCCCCCGGATACACGGAGGCCCGTCCCCAACAGGTCGCAAATGCGAGCCAGGGGGTCAGCCCGTGCCATGTGGCCGGACGTCCGCGAATGGGCCTCCGCGGTGAGGTGCGATCCGATCAGCCGTTCGGTACGGAGACCGTCAGCACGAATCGCTGCACGTAAGTGTAGGTGGAGCTAACGACACTGGTCCCGTCCTCACGGTCCAGCTCCCGGCCGATCACCGTCGCACCCACGACGCTGATCGGGTTGGCGAACTGTCCGCTGCCCGGCACCCGCGCCAAGAACGCCTGGCGCACCTTGTCGGCGTGCAGTGACGCCTGCTCGGCGGTGGTGCCCACCGAGGACACCTGCAGCAGCACACGGGCATCCGCATCCGAGTCACCGAACGCCGGGCCGATACCCGAGGTCTGCCCCAGCTCGTACAGCACGCAGTACGGGATGACGGTCCCCGTCGGCAGCGACGTCGACGTGGGCGCAGTCCCATACCCGCAGGAACGCGCGGTGGCCGTCTGCAGCATCGCCTGCACAGCGAGCGCCACCTGACGCCCCGACACACTCATCTACTCATCCTCCTCACTGCCCGCCACCCTGGAAGCGGTGACGAGCGCCTCGATATCGGCGACCGCGTAACGGTGCAGGCCAAGCTCCGACCACACCGGCATGTCGCCGGGGCACGACCCGCGCAGCAGCCCCAGCTCGCCGCTGTCCTCGACGAGTTCCACCACGAACACCAGCCGCGACACCATGCCGAAGCCATGGGCACGCATCACGCCAGCGAACGCCTCATGCACATCCTCCGCAAGAGTCACGCCCACCTCCCGTCGGCGACCTGCCCCAGCGCATCAACGAACAGGGGCCGCACCGTTTCCACGGCCGGGCCGACGTGAGGGTAGGGAGGCTGGTCGTAGATGCGGCCCAGACTGTCCGGGCCGATATACCCGTACTCCAAGCGCCGCGCCTGCGGCTTGTTCGTGCCGACGACCCCTGTCACCATGTCGCCGCCCACGAAGACCGCGTGCGTCCACGACCGCCGGTAGTCGCCCGTGATCACGTTCGGGCCGGGCCTGCCGCTCGCGTTCGCTTTGATCTGGGTCTCCAGCAGCATCGTGTAGTGCCGCACCACCGACACCGTCTGCGGCAGCACCAGTTCGGCACGCCCCTGCAGGGCGGCGGCGACCTGCGCGGCGTTGCTGTAGGCACCCGCACGGGAAGGCGGGTTACTGGGGGACGGCATCGGCCACCTCCTGCGGATGCCACCCGCCCAGCGCCCACTCCGATAGGAGCCGCAGCATGGCCCGGGTCAGCTCGTTGGGGCCGCCGTCCATCAGGTCGTGCCGGTCGAGCGCATGCCGCTGCAGCTCGCCCGCATCGATCGCGGAAAGGAACGCCGCGGCGGCCGGGCCCGGGTCCGGGGGCACACCGACGACGACGCGGGCCAGGCCCTCGAAGTCGTCCTTGGTCATCGGGGAAAGGAACAGCACCAGTTCCGCCGGCTGCCTGGCGTTCTGGCGAAGCGAGTAGCCGGAGATGTGGGAGGAGATGTCGCGGCCGTCGAGAGCCACCGTGCCGGTGGCCTGGTCGGCGGTGATCCGCACCTGACGCAGCTGATCATCCATGCCTATCAGCCTACGGACCGGCGCGGACACCCCCTTCAGATCGCGGAGGACGCGAACGTGATCCGCTCCGTGAGTCGGGTGGTCCGGCATATCTCCACCGTGGACGCCTCGGTGGCGTCCTCGGCCAGCCAGGTGCGGCCCGTCCGACCGTCCGCGCCCTCGGTGATGACCTCCACCAGGTCGCCGGGCATGGCGACCGGTGCCGCCGTCGGCGTCACCAGCCGGTACCAGGCCGCGCCCTCCGACAGCCAGTCAAAGCCGAGAATTTGAGCGACCACGATCTGCCCGTGTGAGGACAGCACCGCGCCCGGCCCCTTGTACACGACACTCGTCGGGGTCTCCCCGGGCTCCCCCGTCACCGGATCGAGGACAGGCTGGCCGGCCGTGCGGGAGATCCGCACCATGTCCGTCATCAGGGCCTCAAGGTCGTTGCGAGCTTGCGCAATATCCACCACTACTTATGCTCCCGTCGTCTGTGTGGACTCATCCATCCAGGTGGTGCGGACCACCGCGAGGGTGTTTGCGTCGGAGATGTCCACGACCCTCCACACCCGGTTGAGGAGCCCCTGATCCTGCGTTGCGGCGGTGACCCGCACATGGTCATCACGGGACGCCAGTGGGGCGTCCAGGGGCGTCAGCAGCCGGTACCGGTCGCGGGGGTCGTCCGGGACGGGCTGGCCCGCCAGGGCCACCACCAGGCCGGGCCCACCCGCGGCGAACACGGCACCCAGCCCGTCGTACACGATGATGTCCGGGCCCGGTACGTACACGCCCGTGTCCGGGTCCAGAACCTCCGGGCCGGGCCGGAAGACCTGCACCGTGTCCACCATGATCCGGGCCATGATCGGCGCGAAGGCGGCCAGCGAGATGGGACTGCTCATACGTTCGAGCCTAGGGCCGCGTGCGGACAACCCACCTGGCCGATTCACTGCCGAGCTCAGTCCCAACTCGTTGTACCGCTCTCCGGGTCAGGCCACTACCGTTTCGGGCATGGCGATCAGGACCAGCAGGGAGCTCATGGCCTGGCAGCCGCCAGCCGGTTGGCACGAGTTGAGCGGCGACCAACGACACGCCTACCTGGAGCAGCACGGCATACGGCTTCCGCTACGACCGGCCGACTGGGACACCTTGGAACACCACCAGCGCATGGAGTACCTGGTTTGGCACGGCCGGATCCTGCACGACACTCCCGAGGCACGGGCCGCCAAGGAGCGCGAGTACCGCAAAGAGCTAAGAGGGTGGAGGGTGCTGATGTGCTGGTGGGTCCTCTTCCTGCTCGTCGGGCTGGGTCTGGTGTGGGGAACGGATGTACTCGCCGAAGGCGTGGGGCTACGCATCGGGATAACCGTCTTGGCGATTGCCGGGTACACCATGGCGCTCTTCATACCGATGCAGATCACCAAGCCATCCGGACCACAGGCTTGAGCGTCACCGCCTTGCGCCGAGTGCCGCCCCGTTCAGCCCAACCTTCGATGGCACACCCTCAACCGTCGGTGCCACACGACGGGACAGTGCTACGACAGGGGCGGCAATACCTCGTAGGCGAACGCCACAAGGCAGTCTTCGCGGCCGACACCGTTGCGGTGGTAGTCCCCGTCGCTGGTGAGATACACGCCGAACGGCGCACGTGCGCCGATGTGGGCCCTGGTGACCTCCCAGGTCCACTGCACGGATTCGCCGTAGGTTTCGCCGTAAGGATCGTCGGAGGTGTGGCGGACGCCGTCCGGGGTCTGAAAGGCCCAGAACAAGCCCCGGTTCTGCGGGTCGACGCCTCGGCAGGTGAACGTCACGACGTCTCCGGGCCGCAGCGTCGTATTGGTGGTCAAAGTGAACATCTGGGGCTGCGCTTCGAGAGCGGTCTCAGTGCTGTTGCCGAGGCTGTCCCGCACAAGTTCGATACGCGGGAAGTATCCGCCGGCAGGGTCCTGGCCGCTGATGTGTATGGTCACTCGGTTCCTGATCTCTCCGGCGATCGCGCTCAACAGCTCCTCCTCGAAGGGGAGCAGTTCGCGGCTGTGGGCGACAGTGTTGCGCAGGGCCTCAAAGCGATCCAGGAGGACGGTGATTTCCTTCTTGGCACCCAGCGCCTCATTAAGCGCCTCCCAGTGCTTGTTGATCAGGCGGGTGAGCTGCGTGAACTCGGCGTACTCGATCAAGTTGGCAGCGACAGAGACCACGCCACGCCGGGTGCGGCGCTTCTGCTCGACCATCTGCTTGTCGCGGAGCCTGGTCACGTCGTCGGCATCGAAGACTTGGCTGATCCAGTCCTCGCCAAACTTGGCCCGCAGGACGACGGTGAGCAGGTCCCGCAGTGATCGTTCGCAGCTGGCCAGCGCGACAGGTGGGGTCATCAGCGGCATTCGGCTTCCTTTCCAGGGGACACAAGGGCTCCGATCCACGACCGTACGAGTCTGCCCCCTGCGGTACCTACCTGTGGGGCTGGGAACCGTGCCCGGCCTGCCCGGATTGGGGAGATCTGTACGGGTACCTGGAAGCCGGCGTCTGCATCGGCGAGGAATGCAACGCTGGCGTCTACTGCGGGGAACACGACGAGGTACCGCCGACGATCGCGCACGCGCAGGTGTTGGGTGCTTCGGCGGTCGGGCGGACAGCGGGTTCGATGTTGGAATCCGGTCGCGGGCGGCCGAGCCCCTGGGCCGTTTCCTGTTGGGACCGTTTCTTGCCAGCAGTGGGGTGAACGCGTTCGTGCTGTCGTGGTGCTTGCGCCCAGGACTGCGGTGACCATCGACGAGCTGCGTGCTCCGGTAGGCCGATCACAGCGGACGTCACCCGAACCCGCGGCTGACCAACCCGCAGCTCACATGCACGACCCCACCGTCGCGGCGTGGGTGCCGAGCTGAACGGCCGCACCCGGCGCGGTCCAATGCCTGAGCGGCTGGAACGGAATGCGGCCGCTGCGGCATCCAGCGGGACAGGCCCTGGCCGTCGGCGAGCCCCGGCATGACCATCGAGGCCCTCGCGCACGCCGTCGACAACGCCGCCCCGTACCAGGTCGAGCTGCGATTTACCCAAGACCCTTTCGGCGACCGTCATCCGTTGGAAAGTGTCCGCGACCAAAGTTCCGGCCGCCCCACTTTCACGTCACCGCATCCGAGTCACCGTCACAACCGGATGCCGCGTCGTACCGGCCAGCACCTCGACGACCAGCCCGAACTCCGCCGCAGTGTATGCGTCGCCCGCCGTCGTCCGCGCCCATCCCAACACTGGGGCGGCTGCTAGGTATGGGCCGACCTGGGCGGCTAGTGGCGCGCTGAGCCGCTGCGACAGCGCCGTACGCTCGTCGGGCAACCTCACCGCCAAAGTCCTCGGCCGCAGCGGCGGACCCGTGTAGCCGACGACCTCCGCGTCCATCGTCTCGGCGTGGCGGATCTTCAACCACGCCCCGGCGCGGCCGGCCCGGTAGGGGGAGGTGGTGCGTTTGGCGACGATGCCTTCGATGCCCTGGTGGAGGGTGTCGTACCAGGTGAGTGCGGTGTCGCGGTCGGTGGTGGCGGAGACGGCCTGGATCGGGGTGTTCGCGGGCAGTTCTGCCAGGAGGCCGAGGAGGGCTGCGCGGCGCTCGCTGTACGGGCGTGCTCGCATGTCCCCGTTCGGCGACGGCAGTTGCAGGGCGTCGAAGGCGATGTAGTGCGCGGGGCGGTGGGCGGCCAGGCGGTGGGCGCGGGTGGGGGAGGAGGCGGCTCGGGCTTGTGCGGCCTCTAAACTGATCCGCCCGTCCTCGGTGGTGATGACGGCCTCGCCGTCGAGGACGGCGCCGGCCGGGAGGTGGTGGCCGGCGAGCGCGAGGTCTCCCCATACGGCGGTGACCTCTCGCCCGGAGCGGGTCTGCAGGCGGACCCCGTCGCCGGTCCGCCACATGATCATTCTGTGGCCGTCGAGTTTCACCTCGTAGCTCCAGTCCGTTCCGGTGGGCAGTTCCGGTACGGACTGTGCGAGGGCGACGGAAACGGGCCAGTCCACCCGTCCAGCCTGCGGCGGCCGTGGCCGCGGCGCCCGTCGGTACCGTCGGGAAGCGGGCTGTTCTGGGGGATCCTAGGCTGGTGGGGCTCGGGGTTGTCGTGGAGGTCTGTGATGCCCCGACCGCTGTGGAGCGGCGCCATTTCCTTTGGCCTGGTGACCATTCCGGTGAAGCTGATGAGCGCCACCGAGGACCGCTCGGTCCGCTTCCACCAGGTCCATACGGAAGACCTGGGCCGGGTGCGGGTGCGCAAGTACTGCGAAACGGAGGACCGCGAGGTGTCCGCGGCCGAGATCGGCAAGGGGTACGAGGTCTCCAAGGACACGCTGGTCGCGGTCACGGACGAAGAGCTGGAGCAGATGCCGCTGCCGACCGCGAAAGCGATCGAGATCGTCGCGTTCGTGCCGGCCGCGTCGATCGACCCGGTGCGGCTGAGCGGCGATAGCTACTTCCTGCAGTACGACGGCCCCGTGGCGGCGAAACCGTACGTCCTGATCGCGCGGGCGCTGGCCCGCAACACGAAGGTGGCCGTGGCGAAGCTGGCGTGGCACGGGCGTGAGCGCCTGGTGCTGCTGCGGGTGCGGGACGGGGCGCTGATCGCGCACGTGCTCAAGTGGGACGACGAGGTGCGCGACCCCTCCGAGCTCGCACCGAAGGAAACCAAGGTCACGGACTCCGAGATCGATGAGGCGCTGCAGCTGGTCGACTCGATGACGACGGACGACATCTCCGGCTACCGGGACGAGTACCGGAAGGCCCTGGAAGCAGTGCTCGAGGCGAAGGCCGAGGGCCGACAGCCGCCCGAACCGACCGAGGAGGCCGAGGAGCCGGGCGGCAAGGTCGTCGACCTGATGGCGGCCCTGCAGGAGAGCGTCCGCAAGGCGCAGGCCGCGCGTGGCGAGGACGCCGGCGAGGCCGAGGTCCACGAGATGCCGACGGCCAAGAAGAAGATGGCCGCGAAGACGGCGCGGAAGGCGCCCGCCAAGAAGACCACGGCGGCGAAGAAGCCGACCCGGCGGCAGCGGGGCGCCTAGGGCGTGTAGTGGAAGTAGGCGCCTTCCGGCGTTCCGGGGGCGGGGATGCCCTCGCGGATCTGGTCCCAGGTGGGGGGCTTTCGCCTAGCTGCCATGCCAAGATCATTCCCTCTCGCCTCCCCCAAAGACCACTCGCTGGTGGGGTTAGCCGTACACGCCGAAGGCCCCCGTACCGCGCCCGGCGGATGGCTCGCGATGTCCCGCACCTACGACAGCGCATCCGACTACGTGATGACGAGCAGGACGATCCACATCACCGCGGTCATTGCCGGCATGCCGTAGACGATCAGCAGTGTTGAGCTGGGGCCGGGGCGCCGAAAGGCGGCCAGTATCTCTGCGATGTCCGGGAACCTCTGAATGATCCTTCTCTGGAGGACCTGGTTGTGCCAGTAGTGCCGCGAACCGGAGTAGGCCCAGATCACTGCGAGAGCGATGCCGAAGACGGCCATCACACGCGCCGCCGCATGCGTGCTACTACTCGTCGCAGTGGTGCTGTAGGCCACAACAAGGAGCGACTGCGCAATCAGGCATAGGTTGCCCCGCTGATTGAGCATGTTCTCTTCGTGGATCCCGAACTCCATCAGGCGAACATCTTCAGCCTGACGTTGCTCGTCGTTCCCAGGGGTCGACATGCGGCTGGCCTGCCCGCGCCTACGGGGAATAATCGACTCCGACGAGACGAAGTCTCCAACCCCGTCTTCGGCGGTCGTGGACGCGTCATGTCGGGCCTAGCACCTACGACGACGGCGAGGCCCCCGACCCCCGCAACGCCTACGACACCCCGCGCCTACAGGCGCGCGTACGCGGCGGGCCCGCCCGCGCGTCTCCCGCCGCCGCACGTGGGCGATCTACAGCGCGCTTCACGGCCTCGCGGGCGTCGCCCTCGCCGACGGCACGTGGCTTGTGCTCGCCGCCGCGCGGCACCCCGGCCCCGATGGGCCCCGACTCCAACGGCCGACACGAACACGTCGTCAATTTCGATCTTGACGTGTCGGCCCCACCGACCATCGCACCGAATAGCCCCGCACGTAGCACAGTTCAGGTCGCCTCAGAGGAGAAACAGGGAAAGAAACCTGAACGAGTGAATCTTACGGCCAATTTCCCTCGCGCGCACGCGCGCGCATGTAAGATGTAAACTAATTTTGAATGTATTGAGAATCTGAAATTAATCGAGATCAGATCGAATCAGAATTAATTCTCTTACATTATTCGCGCGCGCGTGCGCGCACCCGCGCGAGGGCCGTTCTAGTCCCTCGATCCGCCCGCTTCCTCTGCGCTAAGTTCGCCGCATGAACGAATTCACGGCGGCCGTTGCGCCCCTTACTGCATTCACGGGCGCGATCATTGGCGCGGTAATCATCGTGGCTATTGCACACCCGGACGCGACAATGCGCGTCCGCGCGTTCCGCGTACTGGAAATCCTGTTCGCACGACAGGACGAAAAGTAGTCGCAGCGCAGTACCTATATCTCTTCAGATCAGGCCGGAGTTGACTTTGCCACTCCGGCCTTTTCTCTTTACCCAGGAGGAAAGATTGGGACGGCCCATAGATGCCCGCGGCTGGGAATTCGAGGTCGAGACCGACACCGCGAACACCTTCGCGCGCATCGGCAACCTCACCAGCTGGAACGAGAATCCGGGCGAAACTAGTACTCCAGCTCTAGATCGTGATCTTCATGTCTGGGCTTGTCGCTGCAGCTCTACGTGCCGGCGTCCTGGTGAAGGTCCAGGAAGAACCGCAGCCGCACGCCGGGCTCGCCGGGCTCCCGGGTCGTACCGTCCGCCGGCGCGATGGCGCACCGCGCGGCGAGCAGCTCCTGGACCGCGAACGCGGTCTCGTCATCTGTGGCCGCGACCTCCACCACGGCCAGGCCCGGTACGGCCACATGCGCGTCATTGATCTGCCTCATGCCTGGCACGACGCGCCGGCGCCCCCGGAGGTTCTCCCGTCCGAACGGCTTCACCCAACCGGGTATGCAGCTAAGTGCGCGTGCTGACGTAGCGCACGGTCGGACCCCACTGCTCCATCACGGGCGCCATGCACCACTGGCACAGCGGACAGCCGCCGCTGCCGTACTTGTGTGTCTTGCGCTGGCTTCTCTGCACTTCACCCGCATGGGCGGCGAGGGTATTCGGCGTGACGAGTCGGGGTGAGCTGCTAGGAGTCTTCCGGGCGGAGTCCGTATTCGGCTAGCCACCCGAGCAGCTCGTGGCGGGGTGTCCGGACAAGGCGTCCTCCTGTGAAGCGGGTGTCATCGGTCACCTCTGCCACGCACTCGGCAGGGGGAATGAAGGACTGTGCCTCCTCGTCGGTGGCGAACTCGGCCTCTGCAAGTACCAAACCCTCCAAGTGACCATCGAAGACGTCAACGCCCAAGGGCGGAACGCTAAAACGGGTCTTCGACAGCAGGGCGGCCGGCAGTGAGGCGATCACGTCGTACTCGGCGGGCGACAAGTACGTATTCGTGATCAGGCCCTGGATGGCTCCAGGCTGAGAGATCGGGACTTTCTGGGTGAGCTTGAGCTCACAGCGGCCATCCGAGAAGTCGGCACGGCGCAGCCTCAAGCGGGTTCCGGCCACATACCGGTCGCTGATCACGCGAGTGACGGTCACTGCCGACGGGTTTGGCGGCGTGGCCAGCAAGAACCGCCTTTCCCGCTCGACACGAGCGTACTTGCCCGGGTGGACCGACTGGCCTTCAACGCCACCTTCCTTGTTCATCATGGGGACAGCCTCTCAGCTGCGAGGACGCGGAATCCCGAGATCGACCGGGGTTCGTCGTCGTGAGCGGATGGCCTCGGCTTGCTTGGTCCGCAGGAAGGTCAAGGTCAGGTCGATGCCCTCGATCTCCCCGAGCCACTGTTCCTCCTCCGCGCGTTTCCGCCGCATGACGAGGTCTTTCTCCAACTCGTCGAGACGGGGAAGCATCTTCGGGCTGATCTGCAGCATTGGGCAGCGGATGCCCCGTTGACTGAACGAACTACGGGGATTGTGCAGTTCAGGGGGCAGATGGGGTCTTCGGTCGCTACGGTCACCGGTCGTGATGAACGATGCTCCCGGACGGGACCTGGCGGCACTGGTGGTTCCTCGGTGGGGCCGGCTGATGGAAACCGGCAACCGGTACGAGCCCTATCGGCTCCTCGATCCCGACGGTGTGATCGTGGAGGCGGTCGCCGTCTACTTCCAGGAGTTGTTGGCCGCAGGGAAAGCTCCGTCGACGGTCCGCTCCTATGGGATGGATCTGCTTCGGTGGTGGCGTTTCCTGCAGGCAGTGGATATTCCCTGGGACGGTGCGACCCGAGCGGAGGCCAGGGATTTCAGTCGCTGGATTCAGCTGGTGGTCAAGCCGAGACGGGGCAAGACGGCGGCTCGACGATCGGCCCAGGTCAGTAGCTCCCCGAACCCGGTGACTGGGAAGCCGTCGGCCGGGCCTGGCTACGCGCCGACTACCGTCGCGCACAGCGAGACGGTGTTGCGACGGTTCTACGACATCCACCGCGACGCGGGGTCCGGCCCGCTGCTCAACCCGTTCCCACTGGATCTGTCACGTCGCTCCGGCCGGGCGCACGCGCACCACAACCCGATGGACGGCTGGAAGCCCGAGCGGGTGGGGCGCTACCGGCCCAGCCTTCCGCAGCGGATCCCGCGCTCGATTCCCGACGAGTGGTTCAACGAGCTGTTCGCTGCGCTGCCCTCCCACCGCGACCGGGCCCTGGTCGCGCTCTGGATCTCCACCGGAGTACGCGCATCGGAGCTGATCGGCATCCGCCAGCGCGACATCGACCCCGGCCAGCAGTTGATCAGTGTGGTGCGAAAGGGCTCGCGGGCGGTGCAGCAGGTGCCGGCGTCGGCGGACGCGTTCGTGTGGCTGCGCCTCTATCAGCAGGAGGTACACGGCGAGGTGCCACGCGGTCGCACCCAGCCGGTGTGGTGGATACGGCGGCGCCCGTTTCGGCCGCTGACCTATCACGGTGCACACCGAATGTTCGAGCGGGTCAACGCCTCGCTCGGCGCCGACTGGACCCTTCACGATCTACGACACAGTGCGGCCGTCCGCATGGTGCGCGACCCGAAGTTGACGTTGGCTGATGTGCAATGGGTGCTCGGACATGCGCATTTGTCCGCCACGGAAGTGTATCTAACGCCGCGCAAGGACGAAGTCGTGGCGGGGGTGCTGGCCCATCACGAGCGTCAGGCCCGTGAGCGCAGCCAGCCGGTGCCGCCGCCTCCGGCGCCGGGCTACAACCCAGCGTCGCTGGACGTCTTGTTCGGCCGGATGTCATGACCGCGGTTGTCAAACACGTGACGCGCAAGCCATTGGAGGCCACGAATGCGACGGCGGAGCAGGCGCAGGCGAGGAACAGCTATCTGCGGGCGCGTTTTCCGGCCCGGGCGGAAGAGCTGTGGTGGCCGTACACGGCACAGCCTTTGGAGGAGACGCTGCGGCGGCTGACTGCGCCGCCATTCGACTCGGCGGCCAATGGGACCCGAGCCGGTCGTCGACGCGGGGTGGCCAAGCTGCTGCGTTGGCTGTCGAGCTTGCCCGGAGATACCTGGCAGCAACGGTGGAGGGCCAGCGGCGCGGAGGATCTCCCCGGTGCTGCCTGGGTGGATCTTCCGCTGCGGTGGCTGCGCGAGCGCGGTCACTCGCCGTCACATGACCGCGATGACTTGTCCTCGGGGCTGCTCATGCTGATCTGCGGGGACGTCATCCGACCTGGTCTGCCCTGGATGCTCACCCGCACCCATCGGTATCTCGCCTCCGTCATGGCCAAGGTCCGGGACCCCGACGGGTTCGCGCGCCTGCACCAGCTGGCCGAGTCCGGGCCGGCGAGCTCGCGCAAGGACGCCCAGATTGCCGCGACACGCATCGCCACCCTGCTGGCCTGCAAGGGCGGACAGATCCGCGACATCACGGTCGGCGACTGCGTGGAACTGGTCGACGCCCAGCGCCGGGTGCATGCCCGTGGCGGGCAGAAGAAGGTCGACTTCTATCTGCGGCTGCGCGCCCTGGGCATCTTCCCCGAGGACTCCCCGGCAACGATCCGGGCATTCGGTCTTGCCCTCGGCCAGTTGAGCATCGAAGAGCTGGTGGATCGCTACCGGATCCAGTGCCGGCCGGTTCGCGATCTGATCGTGGACTATCTGAGGGAGCGGCAGCCTGCGCTGGACTTCGCCAGCCTCGACGCGGTCTCGCGCACGCTCGCGGGCCTGTTCTGGGCCCGGGTAGAAGCCCTGGCGCCGGGGATCGACTCGCTGCGGCTGCCACCAACCGTGGCCCGCGCCTGGAAGGAGGACTTGAAGGTCAAGAAGCGCACCGTCACCGGCCCCGACGGCAGCAGCATCGAGGTCTCCAGTCCGCGGCTCAATGCCAAGGACGAGCTCATGCGAGTGCGGGCCTTCTACCTCGACATCGCGCAGTGGGCGGCCGAGGAACCAGGCCGCTGGGCGCCATGGGCCGTGCCCTGTCCCATCAGCGACGACGAGATCCGCAAGGCGAAGGAACGCAGGCGACGCAAAGCCCGGATGGACCAGCGCACGCGCGAGCGACTACCCGTCCTGCCCGTTCTGACCAGCACCGCCGACCGTCGGCGACGCGCGGCCGCCGACCTGCTCCAGGTGGCGAGGAACACCGAGCCCGGGGCGCTGATCCCCGGCACCGACGGGTCGCTGCGCAGAGCCATCGCCCCCACGGCGGCGGGCCACCTCACCTGGGCCGAAGAGACGGCATCCGGCGGACGGCGACGGAACCTGACCTACGAAGAAGAGGAGGCATTCTGGGCATTCGCCACGATCGAGGTCCTCCGTCTGACCGGCATCCGCAACGAGGAACTCCTGGAGCTGACGCACCACAGCGTCACCCAGTACCGGCTCCCGTCCACCGGCGAAGTCGTACCGCTGCTGCAGATCGCCCCGTCCAAGACCGACACCGAACGACTCCTCTTGGTCAGCCCGGAACTCGCAGACGTCCTCAGCGCCATCATCAGCCGCTTGCGCGGCCCCGACGGGGCGATACCGCTGGTGGCCTCCTATGACGTCCGCGAGAAGGTCTGGAACCCGCCGATGCCACTGCTGTTCCAGCGCGACGTCGGCTCCGAACACCGCGCATTCACGCCAACCGCGATCCGAAAACTGCTGATCAACGCCCTGTCCACCACCGGCCTGACCAGCGCCGACGGCGAGGCGCTCACCTTCTCGCCCCACGACTTCCGGAGGATCTTCGTCACCGACGCCATCATGAACGGCCTGCCGCCGCACATCGCCCAGGTGATCTGCGGGCACAGAAGCATCGAGACCACGATGGGGTACAAAGCGGTCTACCCTGCCGAGACGATCGAGGCCCACCGAGCGTTCATCGCCCGCCGCCGAGCCTCTCGCCCAGGCGAAGAATACCGAACCCCAACTGCGGAGGAGTGGGACGCCTTCCTGGCCCACTTCGAGAAACGGAAGGTATCCATCGGCACCTGCGCACGCGCCTTCGGGTCTCCTTGTGTCCATGAACACGCCTGTGTCAGATGCTCACTCCTTCGACCTGATCCGGCCCAACGGGCACGGCTCGCCGACATCCGTGACAACCTGATCGCCCGCATCGCCGAGGCCGAGCGTGAAGGCTGGCTCGGTGAGGTGGAGGGCCTGCAGGTCAGCCTCGCCGGCGCCCAGGACAAGCTCGCGCAGCTCAATGCCGAGGCGACCCGCCGTTCCAATGCGGTCAGCCTCGGCATGCCGGCCCTCGGCCAGATCGCCCTCGGCAGGCGGGAGACGAAAGAGCCCTCTCCAACTGCTGACTAGGCCGCGGCCGGTAGTTCAGAGATCGGTCCCTGGGCTCACTCGGCGCGGCGTCCGACCCGCAGGACGCTCAGATAACGACGTGATGCTCGATCGCCCATCCGCGTGCGGATGCGCTCGGCGATGGCGTCGAGCAGGGGCTCACGGACGTCGCGGTCGAGCCTCCGGTACAGCGACAACGAGCGAAGGTGATCGGCAAAGCCATCCCCGTTGAACCACTGAACGGTTGGATACCAGCGCACGATCGTTGGGCCGAACAATCCCCCGGGATCGTCGACCAGGCCCCAACCCTCGTCGGTGGTGCGCACGTCGTCCTCCACCGGCGGATGACCCCAGCCGGGGTTCCCGGGACAGAACCGCTCGTGCAGATCGGCGGTCTCGGCATACACCTCCGGCTCTCCCGGCCGACGGACAACGACGTGGCCGAGCAGTGCCATCCAACCCCCGGGAGAGAGCACGGCGTGCGCCCGCTGCCAGCCAATCGACGGATCGACCCAGTGCCACGACGATGCAGCCACGAGAACATCGAAGCGTCGACCGCGGTCGTCCCACTCCTCAAAGGTCGACGTCTCGACTTCGACGTTGCGAAAGGAGGCGATCCGCTGCCGAGCGAGTGCGGCCATGTCCGTGCCCGGCTCAACGGCGGTCACTGAGCATCCCAGCGCTGCCAGCGTGCGCGTCGCCTGACCGGTGCCGCAGCCCACCTCCAGCACCGACGACCTTTCGTCCATGCCGGTGATGGCGCCGAGGTCCGCGAACAGTTCGTCGGGGTATCCCGGCCGGACCCGGTCGTAGAGCTCCGGCACCTCGTTGAACACTCGGCCGAGGTCGTGTCGATTCGGGCGCATCTGCGGATCATCAGTCACGAACGCACAAGCTATGAGGCTCGTCCACGCAGACGCCACCGGTTTACCGGCAGCCGCTGACGCGCTGCCGCCGGTAGTTCAGAGAAGCAGGCGTGCTCGTGCTGGCAGGGTGTGCCGTAGGGGCGAGCGCAGTTTCCGAGCTCGACCTTCCTCTTGTCGAAGTGCTCTTCGAACTCCGTCCACTCCTCGGGTGTGACGTCGGTGTACTCGTCGTCGGGTCTCTGCGACCTGCGGTTGTTCAGGAACTTCTGGTAGTGGCCGACGATGTCCTCTGCGAAGACAGCAACGTAGCCCTGTGTCGTTTGGAGGTTCAGGTGCCCGAGTAGAGCTGCTCCGATGTGGACCGGAAGACCTCCGTTGACGACTTCTGTGGCGAACAGTCTGCGGAAGTCGTGCGGGGTGAACGTGGCGTCCTTGAAGTCCGTGTTCGTCTGCGCGATCTCCTCGCAGCGTCGGGCGAGCATCCTGACGACTGTATTGGGAGCCATGACGCTGTGGACCGTGCCGATTTGGCGTTGGAACAGGAAGGGCATGAGCTCTGACCAGGTTCGTTCCTGCGGGTCGTAGCGTCTCAGCAAGGGGATCTGTCGGCTGTACTTCGTCTGCCGGCGGACGATTTGTGCGATGGCGTGGAACAGGTCAGGCGACATCGGGATGACGCGCTCGCGGTCGTTCTTGGAGGGGGCGACTACCAGAAGCGCGATGATCTCCCCGTTGGGCCGCTGATACTGGCGGATGCTCAGATGGGTGAGCTCAGTCAGCTCTTCGATGCGGATGCCGCTGTGTCGAAGGACCTCGATGACGGCCCACTCCCAGAAAGCCATCTCCTCGGCCTGGTCCAGGTGGATCATCTTGCCCGTTTCCTCGTCGATGACGCGGATCGTGGGGCCCTCGGGGGTCTTGATCCGCCGCCGGTCCTCCGGTGAGTTGCTGCGGCGGTACTTGCGGCCGCGGTAGGTGAACTGGGTGCCAAGAGGTGTGGTGCGGGCGGCCTCACGCAGGCTGGCAAGGCGCTCATGCCGTGCTTCGACGTGTTGAACGAGCACCGGCAGCAAGGGCTGGCGAGTCCGGGTCCGGTCGGCCATCCGCCGGTGGATCTCGCGACGCCGCTGCTTGAATCCCTTGACGTCACGTGGCCGGACGGGACATGGAACGACCCATTGCGCCCACTGTTCTGGTTCGGCAACGGACCAGCTTTGAAGATCGATGTAGAAGCCGCGGACCGCGAGCAGGATCGAGGCCCTGTCCTGGCGGACCTTTGACCTGTCGCCCTTCCAGTACTGGAGATCGGCCAGCCACTGTTCATAGACCTCTGGGCTGAGCCGGAGGTCCTTCTGACCGGGGGCGATGCGCTCGATGACGGCCCAGAAGTTGGCGGCCAGATGGCGGGCTAGTCCGTCCAACGTGGTGTAGTCGGTGTCGGCCTTGCGTCGAGCGAGGTAGTCGATCAGCAGCTGGCGAACGGCAACGCTCTCGATCTTGTAGCGGTCGACGAGACCCTCGATAGTGTGCTGGCCCTGCTGGAAGCACGAGCGCACCGTGTGAGGCGTCCCGCGGGGGAAATGCCCCATCTCCAGCAGCACTTCCCATGCAGCGCGGGCAGCGAACCGGGTCTTGTCCTGGTTGCAGGCTCCATGCGTCAGACCAAGCCGCTTGTTCTCCAACGAGTAGTGCAGCAACGCGGAGGGCGTCAGGTGCTCGAGGGCGATGCCCTGGGTGGTGAGCGCGCAGGTGACGTCGAACTTCGCTCGGTGCTTGTGGACCGAGTTCAGCCGTGTATGGGCGTCGACCACTTTAAAGAATTCGTCCAGCTCCGGATCATCCTGCAGCGATCGGAACGGCTCGGCGTAGCCGGAGAACCTGTTCACCCGGAACCCAGACAGGGAGGGCTGAATGATCCGCAGGCCGAAGGCCATCTTCAGCGCTGAAGTCACGCTGCTGGCCTGGCCCTTGTTGGCGGCAAGGATGCTGACCGACGGAGCGGCTTCGGCGTTGAAGCCAGCTGCCTCCCACCGTTCTTGCCACGTCTCGCCTGGATATGCCGCCAGGTGCTCGAACAGCATGCGGATGCCGGCTCGGCGCTTTTCGCGACAGCCTTCGCTGGCATCGCGCAGAATCTCTGCCGCAACGTGGAAGAGTTCGAGAACCGTGGCCTTGGAAAGATCACCGAACGGTGCGGGCGGATGCTGGGGCCTTGGGGCGGGCGCGGGCTTCACCACCGCGCTCACGAACCGGGTCACGTCCTGCCGTCCGCCACCACGGTAGCTTCGGCGACGGTCCCGGATCGTGTACGCCTCAACCACGGAAGGGCTAGCCACCGAACACCGCCTTGAAGTCCTCCGGGTCATAGCCCGGTGCAACGGTTTGCTGGACGCGCGGCCGGTTGTAATGGGCTTGCAGAGCGTCAAAGAGTTCCTCAACCCGGGCGTTGAGGTAGCGGCCGGTGGTTGTCAGGTCGCTGTGCCTCAAGATCACACGTACCTGGGGCAAGGTGAGGGCCGGATCGTTCGCCATGCGATTCGCGGCTGTGTGCCGGATGTCGTGGAGGGTCCAGTTGGTTCCCAGCTTCTCATTCGCGCGCTGGATCACCCTTCTCATCGCCCAGTAGGACAGCGGCTTGTCCGGCCCGCGACGTGTCCGAAAGACGGGCTCGTGGGCCGGCGGCATGCCCGCGCTGTCCAGATAGGCAGCCAAGATCACCAGGGCTTGTGGGCTGACGGGCACCGGCTCGCGTTCATCACTGCCCTTGGTCACGACATGGATCAGCTGGCGGGACCAGTTGATGTCGGCGGGGGTGACACCCAGTAGCTCACTGGCTCGGGCACCGCTGGAGACATAGAGGAGCACTGCAGCTCGGTCCCGGTCGTGGTTCATCGCCGCGAAGAGCTCGTCCCACATAGCGTCCGGGATCGCCCGTGGCTCTGTCTTCGGGACCCGTTGACGAAGGCGTGCCCGTCGGAACACCGGTGGAATCGCGTCTGGGTCCCGGTGAGCCAGGGCTTGCCGCCGCGCGGACGCCTCGGGAACAGGGTTGTCCACGGGGCCGCGTCCGTGGTGCCCATGGAAGGCGTAGAAGCTGCTGATCACCGTGAGGTTGTGGTTGATCGTGCTCGGCGCGTAGCCGACCCGTAGGTAGCTCTTGCCAGTGCGGCCGTTCACCGAACCCGGCCGCGGGGCGTCAGAGTTATGCCGGCGCCGTTGCGGGTTCGCCGCGACGCGCAGCCAGCCCACTAGGGCGCCCGTCTCTGCCTCAGTCGCCCTATGCCAGGGGACCTCAAGGAACCAGAGCACGCGGAACCAGCGCAGCAGATCGAAGGCGTAGCTCCGGCAGGTCAGCGGTCGGTTGTCGCTCAGAGCGAGGTCCCGCAGGTACTGAACCGCCGGCTCAAGACATGCTCCCGCGTCATCCAACACCACATAACGGGGGTACGACGTGTCCACTTCAGCGATGCGTCCCATCCGAGGCACATCGACCCGTCCCTCGATCAGGGCGCGATGAAGGTGCTGCAACAGACTCTCCTAAGGGGATCTCGATCCCCTCGCTCAACGAGGCAGAGAAGGTGCAGTTAACAAGTCACCCGGCGCAGAGGCCGACCCGGTCACCGGGGCAGGCCAGCGCGGACGGGTCGGGCTCCGTGATCGGAGGTACGGGAGTTGTCATCATGGATCCTGTTCCGGGTGACGATTTCCAGTCACCTCACCGACAGAATATCGGCCCGACTGACACTGTTGTTCGAGCCGCACCCGGCTCGGGCGGCAACATCTCCTGCGCCAACCCCTGCTGTCAGTCGAGGATGCGGAGCTGCGCGTCGGGCTTGCAGTGCGTACAGGCGCGCACGCCCGAGCTGAGGAGTTGGCGTGCTTCGTCGCGCGGGACGGGGCGTCGTCGTTTGCCTGCGGCGTAGCAGCCGCCCACGTGCACCTCGATGGGTGGGCGTCCGCTGCCGATGCCGAGTTCGACGATCCAGTCCGGCTCCTGTGGCCGGTTCTTCTGGCCCTGTTCCTGTTCGGCTTCTCGTTTCTGGAGGGCGGCGATCTTGGTGTCGATGCGCTGCAGCCACATGGCGTGCCACACCCGCAGGGTGAGCAGTCGTGCCAGGTCAGGCGGCAGGTCATCGAACATGCTTCCGATTCTAGATCCGTGGGCGATCGGGCTCGCCCTCTCGCGTGTTCGAATTCTAGTTCGATAACGTGGGTGGAGGAGGTGGGTGCTGTGGAGGCAGGGACGGAGGCACGGCGGGTGGCGAGTGTGATGCATGTGCGCTGCCCGGACCGGCTGCCGGAGGACGTCTACCGGCAGGTCCTCGAGCAGCTGGCGGAGCTGTCCCCGGTGGTCCAGGCGCTGCCCCCGTCGGCGGCGCTGGTGGAGCTGAAGGGCGCGCTGCGCTACCACGGCGTGGATGGGCGGCGGCTGGGGGAGGTGCTGCGGGTGCGGACCATCTCCCGGCTGGGTGTCGACGTGCGGGTCGGGATCGGCCCGTCCATCACGGTCGCGGCCACCGCATCCGGCCAGATCACCGAGCCGGGCGGCGTCCTCGCCATCGACCCCGGCCAGGTGGCCGACTGGCTCGGACCGCTGCCCGTCGAAGCCCTCCACGGCATCGGCCCCCGCCAGGCCCAGGTCCTGCGCGACTACGGCGTGCACAGCGTCGGCCTGCTCGCCGCGATCCCGCCCGACACCGTGCAGCGCCTCCTGGGCGGCCGGGCCGGACGCCGGGCCGCAGACCGGGCCCGCGGCATCGACCCCCGCCCCGTCATCCCGCGCGCCCTGCCCGCCTCCGCGAGCGTGAGCCGCACCTTCCCCCGGCACACCCTGGACGGCGCCGCCGTCAGAGCGGCCCTGCTCGACCTGGTCATCACCCTCGCCCTCCAACTGCGCCGCCGCAGCCAGGCGGCCCGCGGCCTGACCCTGACCCTGCGCTTCGCCGGAGGCACCACGTGGGAGAAGACCCGCCGCCTGCCGGAGGCCTCCGCCCACGACGACGACCTCCGCACGCTGGCCTACCGGCTGATCGACGCGGCAGGACTCCAGCGAGGCCGCCTCACCGGAATCACACTGAAAGGCGAGGACCTCATCGCCGCAGACCAGGTCGCCGAACAGATCAGCTTCGACCAGGCACGCGAGGCCCGGCTGGTCGCCGAAGAAGTCAGCGACCGCATCCGCGCCAAGTTCGGACCCGGCGCGATCCGCCCCGCCACCACACTCCTGCGCGTCTCCTGACCTGCCCGACCCCCGCCGTGGAGGCGAGACTAGTGCTGCTCCAACCGCCAGGACTTCCCGGCCTGTTGCCCCGCACCTTGCCGCACTGGCCGTACGCCACCGCGGTGGACCAGGCGCTGGTCGACCGCGGTGTCCCGCCGGGCATCGTCCGCCTCAACCTGGGCGCCCGCCTGGACGAGCGGATGCGCATCCGGCTGCGCTGGGATGTGAGCCGCTGCGTCGGCCCGGGCGGAATCCATCTCCTCTGGGACGAGGAGACGGGCTGGGCATACGCCTACGTCGGCCCCGGATACTCCATCCCCCGCGGGCCGGTCACCTCACTCCGGCGCGTCTACGCGACACCGGAGTCGGTCGCCGCCGCGGCCGACTCCCTCGTGCACACCGGACGCCCGCCGACCGAAGCTCACGAAGAGGAATGGCCGCAGGCGGACGCGGTACGCGCCGCGATCGACGCGTGCCGTCCACGCTGAGCAGGCGAAGGGGCATGCACCATTGGCACAGCGGACAGTCGCCACTGCCGTACTTGTGTGATTGTGCCGAAGGACCAGATCGTCGGAGACTCAGAGCGAATCGGACCAGATCAGCCCAAGAAAGAGCGTGATGCTGCACCTTTCCTCCGGGGTTCTAGGTTGCGGCGGATGTGGCGACTAGCGTGCGCCTGAGCACTCCTTCGCTGGTGTCGAGTGCAGCCATCAAGTCAGCGTGCAGTTCTGCGGGAATGCCACCCCGGCCGAGCGCGCAGGCCTCCACCGCGTGACCGAGTTGTTGGGCTTGGCGACCTGTCAGGCGTGTGAAGCAGCCCGGGTGTGCTAGCACATCGCGTGCCGCGTATCCGTCTCCACTCGTCACTGTCTGATGAATGAGGTCCGCTGCGACGCGATGCGCAACCGACTGAACCACATCGTCGGCGACGTCGATGACGGAGAGCCCCAAACGGGTGTGGAAGAGGGCCAACTCTGCGGTGCGGTTGAGTTGCTGATAGGAGTCCAGCATCGCGTCGAGATTCCGATCGACCGGCAGGGCCGCCTGTCGTCGGGACATCACGGTCAGGCAGGCCGTCACGGCGTTCTCCCAGGGCTCACCGGGGGCGGTCTCATCCAGCAGGGGCGCGGCTTCGCCGATGTCACCTGCCATGATCTTGGCGATCACGGCGACTTGGCGGCCGTCGAGCATCCGCTTGCCGATTCCTTTGTGCCGCTGGAGCTGGGCGAACGCGTCCGTCCACCTGCCGGCGCTGGCTAGGGCGCGGGCGCCGTCGGCCAGCAGTACAGCCCAAAGCCACCGGTACAGCTCACGGTGGTCGTCGTCTGACCCGGTGATGTGCTGGAAGGACACGGTTCGCCCGTCGATCACGGTGTCCGACCGGGTCTTCACCGCTTGATACATCGAGTCGAGGAGGATGTATGCGGCTTCGCCATCGCCGGATCGGATCAGCAGCCGAGCGAGATTGACGAGGGGTTCCAGCCCGTACCGGGCGATCTGCGCACCCAGTGGCTGGATGCGCAGATACAGCTCGGAGTGTTGCCAGCACAGGGCGCGGGCCAGCTCGGGCAGGTCGCAGTCGCTGGCGAGCAGCGCGGCCTTGTTGAACGCCGCGGCAGCTGGCGCCAGGCGGCCGTCGCGTTCGGCGTTTCGCGCCAGGGCAGCGATCTCCCGGACCCGCTCGGCAAGGGGCGGGCACGCGGGGCGAGGGCGTGCGACCAGGGGGAACCGCCGAACTATCTGGCTGGCGTCCATCTCACTGCCACTCGATGACGATCCGGTTGATCGGGTTATCGAAGGCGAAGCGGCCCGGCTTGGGGTGGAGCGGGGCGGCGTCGAGGGGCTGGATCTCGAGGGCCACATCTCGGCTTCGGAAGCCGCGGTCCCAGATGCTCATCTCTTCGGCCACCCGGTCGGCAAGCTCCTTGCTCGCTGGGCCGTGGCCGACGGCTCCCGCCTCGTAGAGTTGGTTGCCGTCCTGGTCCAGGTCGGCTTTGCGCAGGTTCAGGTAGGCGACACTGTCCTGTTCCGCGGCCGCCATGGGACGGAACCCGTCCATGAGCTGGCTGGCTCCGAGGGCCTTGCGGTCGACTTCCATCCGGCTGAGGGCGTTGTCCAGGGTGCAGGACAGCCACAGCCACATGTACTCCGGAGACTCCTGTCCCCGGAACTTCACGCCCGACCACGCTTCAGTGCCGGGCTGTTCGAGCACTCCGCGCAGCGCCGCCTCGTCCGCCTGCTGCTCCTCGTTGAACTGGAGCACGACGGCGCCGTCGTCGGTCAGCGAGACGAGGCGGCGCGGATCGTCGGCCACTCCGGCTCGCAGCGGCATGAACGTGCACATCTCGCTGCGGACGCTTCGCCACCGGCCATCGTCGTCCCGCTCGAAGGCGACGGCTCGCGAGACGCTGCCGCGCAGGCGCATCGGCACGACGAGGCGGCCGTCGGGAGTGAGCTGGTCAAGCCACGCTTGGGGAATTCCGTGGGCACCGACGGTCGCCACGATCCGGTCGTACGGGCCACCGTCCGGGTGGCCGACCGCACCATCCCCGAGGATCACGGTCACGTTGCCGAAACCAGCCTCCTCGACGGCCGCTTGGGCGTTGTCGACGAGGTCTTGGTCTACGTCGAGTGTGAAGACGTGCCCCTCGTCCCCGACCAGATGACCGAGGGTCGACGCGAACAGGCCGCTACCGGCGCCGCCCTCCAGAATCCGCATGCCGCGCTTGGCCTGGGCGAGTTCGAGCATCAGCGCGTTGACGGAAGGCTGGGACACGGCGCTGATCGAAGTGCCCGAGCTGTCGAACTTGGTGTGGACTGGCGTGTCGGCGTAGGCCTCTTCGAGGGTGGCGGAGGGCTTCGACTGGCGGACGAACACGTGGCGGGGCACGGCTCGCAGCGCGGCTTCGATGTCCTCGCTGTGCACTCGTCCGTCAGTTTTGAGCTGGTCAACCAGCTTGTTGCGCAGGCTCTCGGCGGCACTGTTCTCGTTGATCGTGTCGGTATCCACCTTGGTGAGGCTAGCGTCGCCGCTGGCCTTGCCAGGCTCAGACGCGGTCGTTTCGCTCGTTCCCATTACTACCTCTTTCGCCAGTGTTGACAGGGCGCTTTGGTCCTCGCTGGGGAGGCCCAAGCGGTTCCAGTGGAAGATCAGATGGTGGGCGAGCACAGCGCGCAGGCCTCGCTCCAGCCGTCCACGACGGTTGAGGTCTGCGATCTGCTGCCCGGCCCACTCAAACGTGGCAATCCAGTCGGCCAGAGGGGTCAGCGGACCACCGTCGACAAGCCTGCTGGCCGAGCTGACATCGACCGTCATGAGCCGGTGCACGGCTTCCTTGAGCCGCCCCGGGCCAGGTACAGCGCCGCCGCTCGGACGCTGAGCAGCGACCTTCGCCCAGACGTCTCCCTGCTCGTACCAGTCCAGGCCGGCCGAGCGCATCAGCACGCTGGAGAGGAGGATCGCCAGCTCACGCCGTCCAAGGCCACGCGTTCCGGGTATGCCGCGCCCTTGGGCCAGGTGTTCCAGGATGCTGCGGCTGTCGTGGTGGAACAGCGCGTGTGCGATCTCCATGCCCGCGGCGCCGCCGAACACGACCGTCTCCGGCTCGTAGATGCCCACCGCCCACTCGCTGAGCACACCGTCGGTGAGCAAGCGTTCCAGCTGACTGTCCAGGCGCTTGGAGGCTCGGTGGTCTGTGGGCAGGTATCGGAATCGCCAGCAGGGGAACTTGCGCAGGAACGACCACTGGGCAAGTTCGCCCTCCGCTTCAGCAGCCTCCAGCACGGGAAGCAGGTGCTCGGCGGCAAGATGCTCGGACTCCGGCCAGGCAGCGAACTGGACGACTCGCTGAGGCCACTCGTCGGGTGCCATATGTGGTGTTCCATCTCCTTCGTGGCGCGGTCAGTTGATCAGGAAGCAGGAGTTCCAGCCGGATATCGGGGGCGTGCCGGTCTGGGTCGCATGCAGGGCGAGCCCAACGCCGGCGGCGCCTTCGAGAAGCCCGATGTCGCCGCCACCGCTCGGCGGCTGCAGCAGTGAGCTGACCAGAGCACCGGGCTCGGCCTGTGTGATCGGGGCGAGCAGTCGAGGCAGGCAGTCGGACAGGTCGGGGGTGAGCGCGTCCGCCGCGATGCTCTGCGCGATGTGGGCCAGCCCGGCGAATCCGTGGCACAGCGACAGGTCCCCGGTGGCCTGGAGTTGACCTGGATCTGCCATGGCGCAGGCGAAGGCGCTCTCAGCCATCCGTTGCCGCTCGGCATCACCAGTGGCGATCCCGGCAAGTTGCTGGGCACGGGCGAGACCAGCAGTTCCGTAGCACCAGCTCGGGCGCGGGGGGCCTTCCCCGCCGTGGCCGGAGCGAAGTTGGTCGCGGGTGACCCAGTAGGGCCACCAGGGTCCGGCCGGCCCGTCCTGGCGCCACAGATCCAGCCAGGCGCAGATCCGTTCGATTGCCTCGGTCTGGCCATCCACGGTGATGCCGCGCCGTGCGGCGAGCGATAGGAGGGCCAGGGGGCCGGCGATGCCATGCGCGAGACCGGTGTTGGCGTGCCCCTCCGGGAAGGCCGGTGATGGCTTGCCTGAAGGCGCCAGGCCGCTCCACCAGCCGGGCAGGACCTCGCCCGCGCGGCTGATCGGCTCCGTAAGCCGCACCAGGTAGGACAGGATCGCACCGTTCAGCTCGGCGTGGGCGTCACGCCGCAGCAAGAGCGCGCCGAGGCCGGTCAGACCCCGGATGGTGTCGAATTCGGACAGCGGGGGCAGCCCCCCGTGATCGATGCGGGCGTGGGCTCGCTCCAAGCGGTGACGCGTCATGCTCTCGACGTGCCCGTCGAGTATGTCCAGCGCCCGGGCGTATCGGCCGGGCCGGTCCGCTGCGGCGTTCAGGGCAAAGGCGAGTGCCGGAGCGCCGTAGTAGAGGTGGCCGGCGTCTCCGCTGATAGCCGGGCCGTCTGCGGCGCAGGCAAGCCAGTCGTGTACGCGCTGCCAGGACGCGAGGCCGGAACGGGCCCGTTCGATGTGCAGCAGAGCGACGCCCACGGCGCCATACGCAAGGGACTGGGGGAACCAGCCTTCCTTCAGTTCAAGGTCGCGTACGTCGGCGGGTGAGGCGAGGCGGTCGGCGATGGCGTCGGCCGCAGCTCGCACGGTCTCCTCATGCGTCATGGTCACCCGCGGCGCTCCTTCCAGGCGAGGGCAGCGGCACGGGCCAGCCTCACGCACGTGCGCTCGTCGTCCTTGTCGATGCCGACGGCCCGGATGTGGTGAGCGTGCAGCAGCGAGTCGAGGACCGTGTCCAGGTCGTTGCCCTCAGCCGTGTGCAGGCAGTCCCGGTAGTGGTTCAGGGCATGGTGGCGGGGCTTCCACGTGTCGTAGATTGCCGCTCCGCCGGGTGCCGCCCGCAACGCAGCCCAGTCGTCAGTGGGGTCGGCCAGACATACCGCTGCGTCCAGCACGTCTCGATCCAGCGGTCGGGGAGCGTCGATCCTCCCGTATCTGACCAACCAGTCCATGCCGTCGTGCGGGCTACCGGTGAAGGCGATGGTGATCGCTACGAAGTTCGCTGCTGCGAGGGCCTGCGCGTGGGGACGGGCTGGCTGGGTGAACTGCGCGGCCAAGCTGCGCGAGTCCGCGCCGAAGACGGCTTCTGCCGCCTCCATGGCCGCTCCAGTTCCCCACCGTCCGGTCTCTGGGTAGGAGGTGGCGAACTGGACGTCGCTCAACAGACCTGCCCGTCGAAGGCGGCTTGCCCATGTACTGACCCGGCCGGCGGCCGGCCCGAACGCCGTGGTGTCGGGGAGCGCGATCCGAAGGCGAAGATGCGACTGCGGGTCGCGGTAACGCATGTACCACCACCCTGGCCTCTCCTCCCACTGGGCGAACAGGTCGGGAAGGTGCTGGCCCAGGATCTCGGCCTGCCGTTCGGCGTGCCCGTACAGCTTCGCCAGGAGCCACCGGGAGGCGCCCGGTAAATGTCCGTGATCACGGCCAATCAGGCGGGTGGCGGTAACGGTTGGCGCGACAGGCCACTCCGGGACGGTGGCGGCCGTCATGGGGACGGTGATCTCGTGAGCGTGCCCGTCGAACCAGGCGTCAGCGCCCGTGGGCGCTTCAGTCAGCACGGCGTGCTCGGAGGACTCCAGGTGGGCGCGCAGAAGCGCGAGGTGCGCGCTCTGCCCGAGGTCCAGTCGCAAGAGCCGATCTCCCTCCGTGAGGGACAGGGAGTTCGGCAGGCTGCGCCGGGCAGCCCACTGACTCAGTGCCTTCCGCCACTCCTCCCACGGGGCGTCGCGGGCAGGTAGTTCTGAGCGCAGCAAGCGCCATCGGGCAGGTGAAAGTACTGTCCGGCCGTAGCGAAGGCGTGGCAGGAACGGCAGCCGCTCGGCGGCACCCCAACTGAAGCCAGTCACGACAGCGGCCTGAGCCTTGCTGATCTCGGTGAGGAACCTGGCCAAGGGCGGGGTGTGCGCCCGCAGTTCGAGCGCGTGCAGCGCCGCGGCGTCCAGCCGACACCCGCGGGAGATCGAGGCGAGGTAGAGGCGACGCCGGTCACAGCCCACCGCCAGGTCGTCCAGAGGGATGACGTCGGGACCGGGCGGACGGTGTTCGGCCACGCTGATCACGGCTGGCAGCAACTGGGGCGCACGGCTCACATGCGCGTCGCCAGGGTCGAGTGGGGCGAACGAGAGCTGCACTGGCCGCGTGCCAGGGTCACTCGTCGGCAGACGCTCGAACACGGCGGCGATCTGCGCCTGGTCGGCTTCCTCCAGCAGACCGATGAATCGGCCGGATGTCGTGCCCACACCGCGCGAGGCACTGACAACAGACAGTCTGAAGTCCCCGCGGGTGAGCGCAGTCGTCGACTCAGACTGGAGATGGAAGCGCAGTTCGAAGTGGGGCGGAACCTGCATCCCGGCCTGTCCTGCGACCTGCAGTTCGGTGACCGCATGGTCGTCGAGCACGACCTCGCCACGGCGGTCCAGCGCCGCCGTCTGCGCCAGGGTGAGAAGCCTCTGTTCCCGTACAGTCACCAGTTCACGTGGCTCGGGCTCCGCATCCAGGTATCCGGCGGGAAGGCCAAGCCCCACGTCGGGATCGATGACATCCAGGAGCGGAACGAGGGAACCGATCCCATACCGCTCGAAGAACCTGTTGTGGTAGTCCTTCCATGCGGTGGTGCCGAAGGGAAACGCCGTCAGTCGCGTCAGCGCCGACGCCGCTGCCTCGGCTTCACGGGCGACCGGGAACGGAAGGGTGAGCGAGCAGTCCAGCCGCAGATCCACGGCCAACGGCTGGACCGCAGCGGTGCTCACTGCCGTCATCTCCTTCCGCAGCGCGGTACGCAGACCCCTTCCGGCGGGGGTGGTTTTGGTGTCGGCCCGGTTGTGCTCTGCCATCCGGGCACGGATGTCGCGCAGTTGTCCGACAAGTGGAACGGCCTGTGGCACGTCCCCGACCCCGGCCGCTTCTACCTGCTCCATCAGGTGAGCGAAGGCATCGAACGCCGTAGACGGCGCATGCAAGCTGCTGATGAGGGCGCCCTGTTCCACCAAGCTGTCGATAAGAGGCCCTACCTTGGGCGCCGCTACGGCAGGGAACTCGGCCGCCACCCTTTCCGCTAGAGAGTCGTAGCGAATCGGCGCTCGGGCCGTCTCCACTGCGATCCGGACTGGGGCGGTGTAGCGCAGGCGCACTTCCGCCGCTCCGGCGCGTCCCGCATCGCGTGGCCGGGGCGGATAGGGAACGATCAACCGAGTTCCCCGGACGAACGCTGCGCTGTTCGCCATGAGCGGTAGACGGCTCAACACGTCCGGCAGGGCTTCCAGCCGGGCGATGACCTCGCTGATCCAGGTCGCATCCGCCCGCACGATCGCACGGTGCTCCTCGCCCCAGCCGACGACTGAGTCAGAACCGAAGACAGCCGGAGCCACACCGGCGAACAGTCCGAAAGGTGTCGCCCGAGTGGTCATCCGAAGCACGTACCGGATCACGGATATCACTGTCCGCCGCACTTGCCGAGCATCGGGGTCGGCTGCCGAGCACACCGCTTGCACCTGCTGGGCGAGCGACGGGCTGGCCAGTTCGATGGCCTCGGCGACCGCGGGCAGCCTCCAGACCTCCTCCAGCCATCCACACCACCGCTCAACATGCCCCGGTGAGTCGTCAGCCAGGTCCGGCCCGGCCGGAAGCTCCAGATTGGAGTGTCGGGACGCCCGAACGAGCGCGGTTTCAGTACTCCGGTACAACAACCGGCCGCTCCTGGAAGCCATATGTCCCTCTCTCGTCGGAAAGCTCCTGCCAGACGCCGGTCCGCACTGCGGAAAAGCCGCTGCGCGAACCGGCACCAGCTGGCATCGGTACGGTCAGGCCACGTTGGTGGCACACGCGCTGGGGCACGAGCTGCCGCAGCCGTCGTCCGTGAGCACGATCAGCGAGGCAGGGCCGTCATCGGACTCCAGAACGCTGATGTCCAGGTCAAATTCGTCGGTCTCCATGGGCTTGCCTTTCCAGAAGGTGAGGTCGATCAGAAGGTCTCGGCTCGGGGTGAGGCCGATATCGCCATTGCTGGCGTTACCCGGACGCGAGCGGGCGCCCGTCCCCGGAGTGCGAAGGCAACGTCAGGCGCCATTGCTGACGCACGAGGTACCGCACGTGCTTCCGCAACCACCGTCGGAGGTCGCGAGTCCGACGGCTCCGTCACCGAATTCCAGAACGGTGATGTCCAGGTCGAACGGGTCCAGCGGAGCAGTCCGTACGGCCCGTGGACCTTCCTGCGTGCTGAGCTTCATGGCGAGTCCTCCATTGACTAGTCGAGTTGGCGTTCTTCCGGTGCTGCCGATGGTCGGGGCCGCCGCGCGGAGCATAGTGAGACAGTCGCGCCGCTCAGGTGGTTCCGAGCCACCCGGCCCGAGGAGCCATGCCCCACGAGTAGGAGTTCGCAAGGCCGCTTATCCCCGGACCGGGTACTTGCGCCGCCGCAATGCACCGGGGTCGAAGCGACCCGTTCGCCGAGGCGGCCGTCTGTCCGATCTCAATCGGTAGTGGGCACGAAGCACGCACTCTGTTTTTCGGCCCTCCGTTCCCCGAGCCACCGTCTGGTCCCAGGGAACGAAGGGTGTTTGCGCCCCGTCGCCGAGCGGGGAGTCAGGACTTTGTGCTCGACGACGGGGGACCCGCGCGCGGCAGTAGACAACGATGGGGCTGCCGCGCGCGGGGGTCAGGTGGCGGTGAGGTCCTCCGGCCGGGCCCATGAGTCTTCGGCGCCTGGTCGCTCGGACCACTGGATGGTGTCTTCGTGAAGGGCGGTCTCGGCAAGGCGTATGCGCTGGACCTCGCCCGTTCCGGCGGGCGGATAGGTGTGCTGGACGTCCCGCCAGAGGCGCTGAAGTGGGTAGGTGGTGTCCAGGGCGCGGGCGCCATGCAACTCCATGGCGTCCTGGCCTGACTGGAGGGCCCACTGGTGGCCGAGGTACTTGGAGTTGACGAGGTCAGCGTCGCAGGACAGGCCGCGGTCGAAGAGGTAGACGGCCTGGTAGGCGAGGATGCGGGCGGCCCGCAGCCGGGCTTCCATGTCCCCCAGGCGGTGCCGGAGGACCGGGAGGTCGGACAGGGTGCCTTGGTATCGGGGGCGGTTCTTCAGGTAGCAGACGGTCGTTTCCACGATGGCCTCGTGGAGACCGAGGCTGACGGCGGCCAGGTTGGGCCTGCCGTACAGGATGCTGCTGCTCTGGCCGACGTTCAGGCCCTGGCCGACGTCGCCGAGCACGTTGTCTGCGGGTATTCGTACTCGGTCCAGGTCGAGGCGGCCAAGGGAGAAACCGTGCAGTCCGAGGCCCGGCCGGTGGGGCTCAACGGTCAGCCCTTTGCGGTCGTGTTCGATCAGGAAAGCGGTCAGGGCCTGCGACGCGGTCGTGCCGGGCGGTGCGGTGCGGGCGAGGACGATGTGCAGACGCGCGATGTGGCTGTTGCCGATGTAGATCTTACTGCCGCCGTTGATCACCCACTGGTTGCCGTGCCGCTCGGCCAGGGTCTCGATGCCTCCGATGTGCCCACCCATCTCCGGTTCGGTTGCGGCGATCGAGAACAGCGTTGTCCCGTCGGCGGCCTGCGGGAGCCAGTACGCCTTCTGCTCGTCCGTGCCGAAGCGCAGCAGCGCCGCCACGGGGATCAGGCTGGCCTGGAGGATCGCGGCGGCGGCTGCGGACACCGTGGCAATGCGGTGGATCAAGATCGTCTTGGCAACGTGACCGGCGCCCATGCCTCCGTAGACCCGGGGGATCGTCACCGCAAACCAGCCCTGCGCCGCCAGAAGTTGCGGCAGCTCGCGCTCCACCTTGTGGGACAAGGCTTCCATCCGATTCACGCGAGGGGCGACGTGCTCGGCAGCGAAGGCGTCGACCTCCTGCCACAACAGCTCATGGACAGGGGTGAGATACGGGCTGAGTGCGGTGGGCGGCATGGTGGGCATGGTCGGTCCCTCTCCCTGTATGAAGGTCGCAAGGCGGGGTGCGGCCGGATCCGCGGGCTGCGGCTCCCGGGTGGGGGCGCAGGAGTCAGTGCGTCGGCACGCCGGCGGCAATGGACCGCATGGCCGTGTCACTGCCGCTCAGAACGACGTCTCTGAGGCGGCGGGCGTCGCTGAGGGGGCGCCTATCGGGGTCGATGACACACACCGTGCCCAGGACGATGCCGCTCTCCTGATGGAGCAAGGGCGCGCCGAAGTACGCCTCGATGCCGACGGCGTCGACGACGTGGTTGCCGCTGAAACGTGGGGACGCATGGACGTTGGGCAGCGGCAGGGCCTTCTTGCGTTTGACGACCTCGGGGCACCAGCCGTGTTCGCGGCTCATGGTGCGGCCGACGATGAGGTGGCCGCTGTCCGCCGGCGGGTTGTGCAGACCGACGAAGGTCTGCTCGGCCAGGAAGAGGTTGACCATTCCGTAGAGGAAGCCCGTCTGCGTGGCCATCTCGGTGGCCAGGTCGTCGAAGAAGGTGTCCGCGGTAATGGGGATGCCCAGTCGGCGGATCAGGTCGTCGCGGGTGGCCTGTTCGGCAGCCTGGCGGGCCTGGTCGCCACTGAGGGTGTCGCTGCCCAGGCGGACCGAGCCGGGCTGCGGGACGATCACATCGCGCTCGAGCCGCGCGGGCAGTAAGAGGGGGGTGGAGTCGGTGAACGGAGTCGGCACAGGGGTGTGGGTGTAGTGGGGCATCAGGCATCCAGGAGAGTGGGGTTAATCGGGTGGGCGGGGTGGGCCGGGCTGCGGGACAGGGCGTGGTCGACCAGGGTGAGCAGGACCCCGGCGACCGAGTCGGGCACCCGGGCGTCACAGCGCACGAGGGGGATCTCAGGGGCGAGGTCGATGGCCGCGCGCACTTCCTCGGCGTCGTAGCAGTAGGCGCGATCGAACTGGTTGACTGCGACGATGAACGGCAGGCCGATCTGCTCGAAGAAACTGACCGCGGTGAAGCTGCTGGCCAGGCGGCGGGTGTCGGCCAGGACGACGGCGCCGACCGCCCCGCTGGATAGGTCGTACCAGAGGTTCACGAACCGGTCCTGGCCCGGCGTGCCGAACAGGAACAGTTCGAGCGGCACGGGCACGTCGAGGGAGAGGCGGCCGAAGTCGAAGGCCACCGTGGTGGTGTCCTTGTTCTCCACGCCCTCCAGGCTGTCGGTGGGAACGCTGGCCTGCGTCAGGTACTCCTCGGTGGTCAACGGCTCGATCTCGCTGACGGCGCGCACGCACGTGGTCTTGCCGACCCCGAACCCGCCGGCGATCACGATCTTCAGGACCGCCGGACCACCGACCTCCTTCGTCCCGACGCCGACGGGCGCCGCCTCATCCGGCCTTGGGGTACGCGTCTGCATCGGGCCACCGGGCCTTGAGACCAGCACTGAGCGCCTCCAGCAACTGTCGGGTCGGAGAATCGGACGAGTCGTAGGCATCGGTGACCGGCACCACCAGGGCGCGCACGTCCAACAGATCGGAGATCAAGATCTTGACGGGAGTCACTGGGCGGCCGATGGTGCCGGCGAGCTCGGCGACCGAGAGCCGCCGCTGCCGACACAGGGCCAGAATCTGCCCGCACTCCTCGGGCAGCCCCGGACCCGCTCTGCCGGGCCCGGGCTCCAGTACCGTCTCCAGGCTCAGCATGTGACGGGGACGAGTACGCCCCCCGGTCAGCGTGTATGTCCGCACGAACACGGTTGTCTCAGCGGCCGCGGCCGCTGCCGGTGTCTGCCGACTCTGTGGGCTCATCAGGCATCGTCGCTCGGCATGGCGCCGTGGCGGACCGGGGTGACCATGTACGGGGCAAACTGGTCCACCAGGCGGCTCATCTCGTATCCGACGGTGCCGACCTCCGCGTCGACCCGGGTGATGACGCCCAGCACGGTGTCGACCATGCCCCTGGTATTGCCGGGGTGGTCCTCGAAGGCGGCGCTGGTGCCCGAGCTCGTGATGAAGAAGAGGGCGTCCTCCCGCTCGATCATGATCTGCTGCGGCGCCATCCTCTTCTCGGTCGGGCCGGTGATGTTCTGGGCCAGCGAGGCCAGACCACTGAAGGTGGCGGCCAGCCCGTCCGCCCAGTCCTTCGGGATGTCGCTGTGCACGAGCTTCAGTCCGTCGCGCGACAGCAGCAGAGCGTCGGTGACGCCCGGGACCGAAGAGGCGAACTGCTTTAGCAGCCAAGCCACCTGCTGCCGCGGCTCACCGATGTCTTCCGGAGGTGCAGCCGCACTGTCGACACCGCGTGCACTGGTCATGTCATAAGGGGTCATAGTGGATTCGCTCCATGCGGAATGAGTGGTCGCCCCTGCCGGGGCCCACGGGGTGGGGGATCACGGATGTGAGGCCGGTGGTTCGCCAGGGCTGGTGGCCTGCGGGAACGCGGCGGGGGCTACGGTCTCCTGGGTGCACGCGGAGTGGATGCCGCCTCGGAACGCCGCAGCCAAGCCCGGCCTGGCCGCAGTCGCCGGTGCCTGGGGCCTCTGAGCGGCATCCGGGATGCGTACCTGTCCGCGCCGCTGCGGCAGCGGCGGTGCGCTGGCGGGCCGTCCCGTCCTGTCGGAGGCGGGTGTCGTCTCCTGCCAACTGGTCTGGGCTGGCTGCGCGTACCCGGTCGCTGTCGCCTGCGGATGCGCGGGGGCGCCGGGCAGAGGCCGGCTCGGAGCCGTGGAGGGTGCCGTGGTGGGGAAAGCACCCGACCGGATCGCCACCAGGTGCTTGGACGGTACGACCACGAGGGCTGTGGTGCCGCCCGCCGGGTTCAGCTGCAAGATGATCGACAAACCGTGCCGTTGGGCAATCTTCGCGGCCGTGAGCAGGCCGATCTTCCCATCGCGGACCTGGGCACTCACGTCGACCTCGTCCGGCCTGGCCAGCAGGCCGTTCATCTTCGCCCGGACGTGCGAGCTCATCGGCAAGGCGCGGTCTTCGACCTCGATCTCCAGCCCGGTCGCCACGAGCTGAGCCCTCACCTTCACCTTCGTGCTCGGGTTGGAGAAGTCGCACGCGTTCTCGATCAGCTCTGCCAGCACGTGCGACACCTCCGGGCCCACGTGTCCGGGAAGTGCCAGCTCGACGCCGACCGTGCCCGCCGACACAGCGACCCGCGGATACTGAACCACCTCAGACACCGCCCCGCGTAGCACCGTCGCCACGTTCACGGGACGACGGTCGCCGCGCAGGGAATCGCCTCCCAGCACCGCCTTGCTCTCCACCAGGCGCCGCATCCGCGTTACCAGGTGATCGATCTTGTAGATCTTGTCCAGCTGATCCGGATCGTCGGTCAGCTCCTGGAGCTCGGTAAGCGCCTCCAGTGCCCGGCCAACCAGGGCGTGTTCACGCCGCGACAGCTGGCGAAGCATCTCCAGCAGAACCGCAGACTGCGACTCGTCGTGTACACGGATCAAAGAGGCCAGAGCCTGGAGTTGCAGCTCCCCCAGCAGAACCTCGATCTCTGCCGCCGGGCCCGCGCCTTCTACCCGCGCCATGCTGTCGGGAACCGGCGGCCTGCCGCCCCGGCACAGCTCGTCGGCGCTCCACAGCAGAGACTTCTCCACGGCGTTCGTCGCATCCGTGATCTTCCGAAACTCCGCCGCTCTCGCCCGCTGCACAGCCATCGTGACGGCCTGGGCCCGGTGCACGCCGACAAACACGGCCACGGCCGCGCCGCACGCCAGCCCGCCCAGGAGCTGCCTCGTCGAGATATGTCCGACCTGCCATGCGACGACAGCCGCGCCCAAGAACGCGACGACGATCGTCAAGGGGACGGATACCACCGAGCGAACCTGCACGAGCACGTACCGATCCGCCTGGGACCGACGCCGATGGCTGCCACGGTGCGTGACCGGAATCGTGGGGGACGCGCGGTCAGACATTGGATTCCTCAACAGTCAGGTTCTGACAAGGGGCAGGCAAGACGAGCAGGGGCCTTGACTTCTCTGTGCGGTCACCGCTGTAGTCCCTCGGCAATCCGGTGCTGACCAGCTGCGATCAACCTGGCGACGGCGAGCGGCGCACACAGCGTGGCGGCCGACGACATGGGCACCGCCCAATACGAGACGCACCCCTGCGGCGCGACCCCCACGGCGTCTCTCCGTGGCACTCCCAGGTATGTCCCACGGCCGAGGACATCCACGTCCAGCGCCGCCCGCCATTCCTCCGCTGCCTGGTGCCACGTCACGGGCATGCCGGCGGGTACCAGCGCGTAGTACCGATGTCCGTGCGGGTCGCAGATAACCGGACCGCCCTCAAGGACCTGGCCGAGGAAGGCGTCAACCGCCCGCGGCTCATCGCTGCCGATCAGCGCGAACACCAGGCGCCCGGGGATCCGTACGGCCGAGAAGAGCGTCCCCAAGGGCAGTAGCGCCACCCCGCACCTATCCCACTCCGCACGGGCACTACTCGGTGCTGGGTGTGTCGACAGCAGCCAGTGTTCAGCGGCCAATTGTCTGTCGGCGCGGGTGTGTACGAGCATGCCGGGCTCCGGTTCGACGGGCCTCAGCGCCGCGGTTTCCGCTCGGGCTGTGCGTTGCACCCTGTCGGCCCTCCTCAGCAGCGATAGCCGCGCCCTGGGGCCGTCGTGAGCGGTCGCCGAGGTCCGTTCCGCCCCGTCTGCATCCATCACCACCTGGGCCGAGGACGCAGACCCCAGGCCTCCTCCCTCCAGCGTCGCGGCGATGAACCGTTCGCCCTTGGCCTGACCTGCTGTCATCTGTTCCCCCGGGGGGTGGTGGTTGCGGTGCTCCTACCGTTCCAAGCTGGGCTGTTGGAGTCACGGGCGTCCGTGACCAACCTTTCTGGACTCGCACCACCGCGTTGACCAGGACCAATCCCCTTTTGTGGACGACTAGTTGGGCGGCGCAGCCCTGCTCCTTTGGGTCACGCTCACCCAAGAGAGCGCCGCCGCCGCTACCGTGAGTCCACAACACTGCACAGGGAGCACGCCGATGAACGCCCCCTCGAAGCCAGGTTCCAAGGCAGACCGGGATCTCCTCCGCCAGGACATGACTGCCACCGGATGTACGCTCGCGGACATCGCAATCGAAATGCGCAGCCGCTTCCGGATGCGCCCCAGGGAAGCGTGGCGGCATGCCCACGGCTGGACGCTTCAACAGGCAGCAGACCGCATCACCCATGCAAGCACCACACGCCCCGGCGAGGCTGTCGCCGCCGACGCGTCCCTTGTCGGCAAGTGGGAGAAGTGGCCAGGCCCTTCCTCACGTCGTCCTAGCCTTCCGGTCCTATTCGCCATGGCGGAGGCCTTCACATGTGGCGTGGCAGATCTGTTGGACCTGGACGATCGACGTGGGCTGCCCGAGGCAGACCTGCACCTGCTCATCCATCGTCCGCCAACGGCCGAGCCGCCGACCGCAGCGTCGTTCATCGTCTCTCCGCCAGAGCCGACCGGAACCGATCTCGTGCGCTTCGCCGCCGACGAGTCCGCGACGTGGGCTCAATGGGCGGAGGCCTCGAACGTCGGTGACATCGCCCTCGAGCAACTGATGGCTGAGACACGCACGCTCGCATCGGACTACCTCACTTCCGATCCTGTCCCGCTCTTCGTCCGTACCCGGGCACTACGCGACCGCGTCTTCGCTCTCCTCGAAGGCCACCAGTACCCTCGCCAGTCGGCCGACTTGTACGTCGCGGCTGGCTACCTGTGCGGGCTCCTGGCATGGATGTCCTCCGACTTGGGGCAGCTGCGCGACGCGGACACCCAGGGCCGGACTGCGTGGCTATGTGCCGAGCTGGCAGGGCACAACGACCTGCGTGCCTGGGTGCTTTCGACTCGCTCCAAGGTGGCCTTCTGGGACGGACGTCTTCGAGAAGCGATCAACTTCGCCCGGCACGGCGCCACGTACCAAACAAAGGGCTCTGTTGCAGTGCTCCTCTCCTGTCAGGAAGCCGATGCCTGGTCCGAACTGGGAGCTCAAGACGAGGCATTGGCGGCGCTTGCCCGCGTCGAAGAGGCGCGCGCCGCAATGACTGGCGAAGACGAGATCGGGGGCATCTTCTCCTGTCAGCCCGCGCGGCAGGAGAACTACGCGGCAGCCGCCCAGCTGCGTGTCGGTCGCCCCGCCGAAGCCTTGCGATCCGCAGACAAGGCCCTCACACTCCTAGCTGCGCAGCCGGTCAGGGCGTACGGCACTGAGGCACAGATCCACATCAGCCAGGCCGCGGCACATCTAGCCACCGGCGAAGCAGAGGGCGCCATCGAAGCCCTCGCACCCGTCCTCGCCCTTCCACCGGACCATCGTCTGGCGCCCGTCACCCGCCGACTCGGCGAACTATGCGCCGGCATCGGCCGACCCTTCACCAGCGGCACCTCAGCCGTTGGGCTACGGCAGGCCATCGAAGAGTTCTGCGTGGACTCCGCTCCGCGGCATCTTGCACTCTCGCCGGGGGAAGGCTCAGCCTGATTTGATCCCTGGCTATGACGACACAACCCGAGACCATGCGGAACCACTGGTGGTGGCGGCCGGGCTGGAGCGTGGGCCGCCGCTTCTACACCTGGCACCTGACGTTCGAGAACCAGAACGATGTGCGTCGGCTCGCTGCCGAGTACCGGGCCGCACTCGCACCTCTCGGAGACATCCTCACCCCAATCCCCGACCAGTGGCTGCACCTGACCATGCAGGGCATCGGCTTCGTAGGCGAAACCAAGGAGCAGGACGTCCACGCCATCGTGGATGCAGCCCGCCCGCGACTGGCGGCCATCCAAGCCTTCGACCTCCAAATCGGACCGGAGGTGCTCGACCCGGAGGCGGTACTCCTTCATGGCCACCCCGGCGGCCCTGTTCGAGCCGTCCGGAACGCTATCCGAGATGCCATCGGGGACGTTCTCGGTGAGGTCCCGGAGAAGGCCGAGGGCTTCACCCCGCACGTCTCCGTGGCCTACAGCGCCGGGGACGGTCCCGCAGAGCCGATCGCACAGGTCCTCGCAGGCCTCAACCTCACTCCGGCGCAAGCCCACATTTCCAGCGCGGAACTCATCGTGATCCACCGGGATAACCAGATGTACGAGTGGGAGCCCTTCGCGAAGGTCCCTCTCGGCTGACGGTCCTCCGCCAAGCGGGGTCTTGCCGCCGGTGGCCGTAAGACCCCGTGCCACCTCACCCGTGACGTCGTACGTCCGGCGCAGAGTCCGGCTCAGGCCGCCTCCCCGAGGTCGGGTCGCGGCCCGAACGCCCTCCGGAAGCGTGGATGGCAGATCGGCCACGCCGCTGCCTCCTCAACCGTCCGCAGTGTTCCGTCAAGGTGTTCGGCTTGTCGGTGTCCTTGTCAGCCGCACGGGGCCGTCGAACACCTCCATCCACTGCACAGGGCCGGTGTTGCCGAACGGCTCACCCCCGACTACGACGGGCTCACCACCCGCGCCTCCGACGTCCACCACACGGGGATGCTCGAGTCCAACTCGCAGGCCCACCAGTCAGGCAGCGAGATCGTCGTGGGCCTGTCGGACCAGATGATCGCCGTGTGGGACGGGCAACCGGCCCGCGGCTACGGCGGCACCGCCGACGTCGTTGCGTACGCGGACCGTGTCGGCGTACCCGTGCGGAGCGTGTGGCCCGAAGGCGCCACCCGCGACTGATCCGAACCATTGCAACGGCCCCGCCTCCTGCTGCGTCTCCATCGCTGTCGGCAGTAGCCGAGGCCAGGGGGAAGAGGAATGAAGATCGCACAGGGAATCGACTGGGGCACCGTCCCCGCATGGTTCAGCGCCCTACTATCCGGCGGCTCGGTGCTGTTGGCGCTCTACATCATCTGGCGTGACCGCAAGAAGGCCGAGCGCGAAGACGCCACGAAGGTGATCTGCTGGAGCGAGGACAGCCACGATGGGCGCACGACGTACGTCCATAACGCCTCTAGCCGCGCGGTCCATGCAGCCGCGGCAGTCATCTGGCTAAAGGGTGAAAAGGGCGCTCGCGGCGGCGACGTATTCCAAGATGCTTACCTGGGGCACATCATCCGCCCTGGAGAAGAGGCATCGGTCGAGACCCCACGCTGGCTGGACGACGGCGCAGGACCAAAGTGCGTCCCCTGGGCCGTGCAGTTCCAAGATTCGGACGGCCAACGGTGGGTGCGTGACCTAACCAGTGCCGGACGGCTCCACAAGGGCAACACTGCCCCGCGTCTGCGCTGGCGCGTCACCACCCAGTACTGGCGCAACGTACGACACAAGCGTAGGAAGATCAGACAGATCACGCAGCGAGGCGGGTAAGGAACGGGCGGTCGCGGATCGCTCGACCAACTCTCAGCTCTTGTGGACAGCATCCGGGCGCGGCCCGAACGCCCGCCCGCACCGCGGGTGTGAGATCGGCCAAGCCGCCGCGTCCTCGACCGTGCGCAGCGTCCCGCCCGCCTTGTCGGGGTCCTTGTGGCTGGTCCAGCCGCAGCCCGCGCCGTCGAAGACCTGCATCCACTGCACACCGGCCTCCCGCGCCCGGTTCAGGGTGCCCGCGTTGTAGGCCACTGCGCTTTTGGCGAGCGCCGCCGACTCCGCCCACGCCTGCACCGGGTATCGGGCGCCGTTGCGGTAGATCACGTGGGTCAGCTGGTGGTCGGTGACGAGCCGGTCGGCGAGGGCCTTCGCAGCCTGCAAGACCGTGGTGTTCCCTGCGGCCAGCAGCGGCACCTCCCGGCGTGCGGCCTCCCGTACGGCCCGGTAGAACTGCGCTGCCATGCGCTGCTCCTCCTCGGAGCGGCGCAGGAAGTCGGCGTAGGAGTCGGCGGCCAGCGACTGCAGGGCCTCGGTGTGGATGAGCGTCCACGAGAAGTGCCCGCCGACCGCCTCGGCTGCGGCCCGGGCGCCCTGCTCGTACAGGTGGGGCAGCTGCCGGGCCACGAACGCACGGGCTTCGGTGTCGACGCGCCGTTGGAAGTCGACGATGGCGGCCTGGAATTGGGCGAGGCGGTCGGCAACCATCCGGGAGCGGGCGTTGTCACCGATCGCGGCGAGCACGGCGGCCTGCTCTGCGGCCAGGCGCTGCCAGGCGTCCTCCAGCACCGCGGCGACCCGTGCCGCCACGGTGGCCGCATCCCCGGGCGTCAGCGGCGGGAAATCGTAGGCCACTACCGCCGCCAGTGGTGGCACCGGCGGTGAGCGGACTGCAGCGGGGCAATAACCAGAGCGTCCCAGCCAGTTGGATCGTCAGGCGCAGGCGCGTCCTCCATGGAGGCGATCTGCCTCTCCAAGCCGGTCAGGTTGTTGGACTGGTCGAAGGTGGCGACACCGTTGACGGTCATCTGCAGCGGCTCGGCCAGCAGCTTCGCGCGCCGCTCGGCCAAGACCTCGTTCGCGACAGCGCGAGCGGAGGTCAGCCGCGCGTAGCGTGCGTCCAGGTCGGACGTGTCAGTGGTGGGGCCGAGCTGAGCCAGCAGCCAGGCGCGTACAGCGACGTCCACGAGATGCTCCTGTCGTACGAGGCGAGCTCGGCACCGCAGCGGTGCCGAGCCTCACTGGTGATGTACCGCTACCTACGCATCTGCGCCTGCCGCCTTCGCGGCGCGTCGCCTCGGGGTCTTGGTCGGCTCCGGCTCCGGCTCCGAGACAGGATCCGCCACGGCTGGCGTCTCTCCCACCTCACCTTCCACGCCAAGCGAGTTCGGCGTGCCCTCCTCCGCAGAGGGAGCCTCCCCTGACCACGCGACCGGGTTCGGGATGAGCAGGGCGAGCCGCTCGGAAACCTCTGCCCCCGCATCCAACCGGATCGGGCCCTGCTCGGGGTCTCGCAGGAATACCGTGCGCGCCAACTTCGCCATGGACAGCTCCCTTTAGAAGACCGTCGCGGCGATGTGGATGTCCGGCACGTACAGCACGGGCATCGCAGCAGCGGCGGAGATCGTGGACAGCTGGACTGGAGTGCGCGTCTGCACGTGGGTGGTGATCACGATGCCGGGAGCCTCCTCAGCAGTGATGACTCCCTTGCCGCGCAGCTCGATCGCCTCGGCAGTCAAGCCGTATTGGGTCTCGCCCCACTGTTCGCGGCGCGGCGGGATCATCGCCCACAGCGACTCCGGGGTCGTACGCACCAGGTTGTCGCTGCTGTCGTACACCTGCACGTCGTAGGCGGTGACGGGCGGCAGATTGTACTTGGCACGGACCCGGTCGACCTCCTCCGGAGCGAGCATCCCAGTCGGGATCTGGTCCTTGGACGGCGAGTTGTGGAACGCGGCCCGGTACTCCGCTGTGGACCCGAGCAGGGACAGCGCCTTCTCCGAGCTGATGACCCGCTCCGGACGCGGGGCGCCGATGCTCTTCAGGTACTGGATCCACGCCAGCTCGTCCGTGACCGGGGTGGCCGCATCCGATTGGGACCACGGCACCGCCACCGTCGGCCGGTTGGCAGCTGGCACCCGCCAGTCCACGTCCAGGGCCACACCGGGCAGCGACACCACGCCAGTGGACAGCATCTGACCGGCGGCGATCTCCATGGCGGCCTTCGTAGCCTCCACGTGCTGTTCGAGGTCGTCGTACAGCAGGTCGAGGAACTCGCTGGTGTCCTGGCCTCGGGCGACGGCGGACAGGATGATCTGGAGCTCGGAGAACGGCAGCTCCTGGCCGACCCAAGGAAGCATGCCCTCGTTGATGACCTGCTCGGCCCGCCGCTTCGCGAGCGTCGGAGCGGCTTCCCACGCGCGGAACCGCGCCGCGTTCACGCGCCGCTTGCTGCTCTTCGTACGGAACTTGACGTTGTCGATGCTTCGCTCGGCGAACACCTCGCGCGTGAGGAGGTAGTCCTCCGGCGTGGTGATCGCTCGGATGAAGGCCTGGATGTCCTCGGGGACGATCGCCTCGAGAAGCTTCTCAAGAGCCATAGGGGGCCTACCTCCTTACCGGTAGTGGATGAACGCCGTCGTGTTCGCGACGGCCGAGGCTGTGAAGGCGACGGGAAGCTTGGGCGCGTACACCTCGCCGCGCCACAGCAAGGCACCCGCGGTCCTCGGCGAGCCGGGGGTGAAGGCGGTTTCGGCGACGAGGAACCCAGCCAGGATCTGGGTGCCGTCGCTCGCCGAGGAGTTGTAGGGGGCATACAGGCCCGACGTAGTGATCTTGCCGAGCGGAAGCCCCGACTTGATGATGTTGAGGGGCTGCTTGAGCGTGCCCGCCGTGTAGTGGGTGCCCGACGTGAGCTTGCTGGTGTCGATGGGGATCGTCTGGGCTTCATGGACGCCGTCCAGCGAAGCCAGCCATGTCCGGTCGTCGGTGACCGTCGTGGTGGTGGTGAGGACCTGGTAGTCGCTCACGATGTCTCCCTCGTGGGTGCGGATCGGATTCCTCCCGCACCCGGCGCAGGTCGGCGCGGGGCGGTGTCCACGAAGTGACGGCGGCCGAGCCGCTCCAGGGCGTGGTCCCTGATCACCCCGACCGACTTCCGGAAGGGCGTCCACGGTTTGAGGGGCGTGGTCCCAGGGCCACGTCTTGCTGACGGGGTCAGTCGCTGATGAGCCCTCGTCGCCGGGCCATTTCGAGACCCGCCGCTCCGCGTCTGGGTGGAATGCCTCCGCGCTTCGGCGGGCCGCCGGCGGGAGATCCACCCGGAGCGGGCGGCGCGGTCTCCCGGGCCCGGCCGAACAACTCGGGCCGCCGCTCCTTCAGTTGCTCAGCGGCAGCGGCGACAGTCTCCTCGTCGGCGTCGGGCTGGTCCTGAAGGGCACGGTCGATCAGGAGCACCGCGTCATCAAGGTCGTCCCCGGCCGCGCCAAGTCCTCCGAGGGCGGCACGTCGGATGGCGGCGTGCTCCCTGGCCAAGGCCTGCGCCTCACGCGTCTCAGCTGACCTCAGCTTCTCTTCGGCGGCCTGCTCACGGCGTTCGATCTCCGACAGCTGCGCAGCCTGCGTGTCACGCTGCTGCTGCACGAACGTCGTCAGGTCGTCTGTCTTGGTGAACCCCAGCTGCTCGACGAGCTTGCGGATCGCGGCCCGTTCGCCCTGCTGCTTCTCGCGGGCCAGCAGCCGGTTCAGCGCCTCCTGGTCCGGCACCTGCGCCGGTGGCACGGCCGGGTCGGTGTTCGGGCCAGGCGGCAGCTGCTGGTTGGACGGGTCGGTGGGGTCGGCGCCCAGGATCGGGTAGATGGGGCGGCCGTCACGCCGGTATCCGACGGGCGTACGGGGGTGGGGCAGCAGCCTGTCCATGCGGATCCAGTCCTCCAGCAGCAGCGCCCCCGCGCCGTCGATCAGTGTAGCCACAGCCGCGGCCACCTGCCCGTGTGCTGGTGGCGGGTCGCTAACTCTGCTGCGTGGGGATGGCGGCCTCGGCTGTAGCCGTACGCCTCTGCCGACGTGGCTTCGGCGCGGTGGTCTGGGGCGAGGTCCCGGTTGTGACGTTCCGGTGCATCTCCTTGCCGCTCTCCAGGATGTCACCCACGATCATCTCCATGACCACCGCCCTGCGGTCGTCCCTGAGCGTTGAGGCAATGCGTTCGGCGGTGAGGAAGTAGCCGTTCAGGACTGGCTGGTTGAAGTACTGGTTGAGCTGCTGCAGAGCCCGCTCGTACGTCTGCATGTACGTACGGCTCAGGTAAGCGGTGAAGGCGGTGCCGACCGCAGCGAACGACCCGACAAACAGCCGATCGCCTTGAGCATTGAGCTGCCAGCCCGCGAAGAACGCCACGACCAGGATGGCCAGCCCGATTCCCATGGCGACGCGGCTAGCGTTGTACGCCTTCGTCGCCTGATCAGTTGCGATGCCGTGGTACCTGTCCAGTAGGACCCGGTTGAAGTCGACGAGGCTAGGCAGTTCCATCTTCTCTCGCAGCCGGTCGGCCGCCGATTCAAGGATCTTGCGCTCACGCTCCGCCTCCTTGAGCCGCGCCTTGGACACGAGCCAGTACACACTGATGCCAGCGACGGCCAAGGCCATGACACCGAACAGCACTGCTGGCCCGACCCACGAAGGGATGGGGTCGGCAACTGGCTGACCCTTTCCCTGCTTAAGGGCGTCAGCCGATGCTTGGGCTGATACCCATGTCGCGTACCCGGTAGCAACCAAGCCAGCGACGCTAGCTATCCCCACCATGACGGTGCCCAGCGTCACAAAGGACACGCGCGACCACACCGATGTCGGTTCCGCTACCACGCGTGGGGCCCGAACTCGGTCGGGACGGGGCCGGGAACGGGCGAGACGCTGCTGGAGCAGGCGGTGTTGGTGTGACTGGACGGACATGTGCCTCCTCCGACACCGCTGTGCAACACATGACGCGCCGACAGCCCTCGCGGCTTCATCGCGTCAGGGAGTGTAGCCACAACCCCAGTGCACCGAAGGGACTTGCGCGCAGGAAGGGTCAGCGGGGGCTGGGCCCGCCTCCACCCACCGCGCCGGTCGCTCCGGACGTAGGCAGCTGGGCGGGCGGGGGGCTGCGGCTACACCGAGCGCGGGCTGGCAGGCAGGCCACCCTACGCGGCAGGCTGACCGGTCTGCCCCGGCTGGACGAGCGGCACCTGCTGCACGGGGTCGGCTTCGGGCAGGCCCAGGTATTCGCGTACGGCCCCGTTGTCGCCGGTCGCGTCGGCGAGGCGGGCGGCCTGGTCGAAGGCCCGCTTCTGGATCCGTTCGATCTCCTCGGCGACGTCCTCGATCGGGTACCCGGCTTCCTGCAGCATCCGCACACCGGTCTCCAGGGAGAACACGCCCGCCTCGTAGCCTGCCGTGACGTCGTTGAGGACGGTGGTGCGGTCGGTGGGGGTGTGCGCACCCCACGCCAGGCGTGCGGGTAGCGACTCGCCGGCGGGCCACACCTGTCCGGCCTGGTGCAGGCGCTGCACCATGCGCAGCAGCAGCTGGTACTTGTGGTTGCGGGCCAGGCGCATCGCGCTGACGAGGGAGTCCAGCGGCCCCAGCGCCAGCTGCAGCGCGTACCCGGACGGCACCTTGGCCACGTCGAGGGTGCCGAGGCCGGCCGTGGTCAGGCGGGTGTTCGAGGCGAGCCGGTCCAGCAGGTGGTCGATGCGCTGACGCAGTTCGGCGAGCTGCGCCGAGGTGTCGAGGGTGTCCATGCGCCCGGAGTCGGACAGCTGCCACACCGTCCCCGCCTCCACACGCACCGGCAGAGGCTGCCCGGTGGAACGGTCGATGGGCAGCCGCGCCCCGGCGAGCGCGACGATCGGTGTGCCGGTGGTGGAGGAGGCGGAGGCGCTGTCGGTGTCGGTGGCGGCCAGCTCGTCCAGCAGCTGCAGCACCGTCGCCAACGTCGACTTGCCCCAGTGCTCGCCGACGTCGGGGATGGTGTTCGGGATGTGCACCACCGGAATGAAGTCGTGCATCAGGTCGAGCCGGTTAAGGACCTGGCCGTCGGAGCGCACCCGGTAGGCGGCCTTGTCCGGCGGCAGGGAGAACACGTCGTGGGCGCGGCCCAGGTCCTCCAGCAGCCATTCAGCGTCGGTGAGGTAGCACGTCGTCGACGACGGCTTGCCCGGCGCCCACGGGTAGATGCGGGTCACGGTGCCGGTGAGCGGGTCGCGAGTGTCGCCGACCGTCAGCACCGGGTCTCCGTCAGCGCCGGCCACCTGCTCACGCACCGCGCGCCCATCATCGGTGCGCCCGGGCGCGGTCGCGGGACCGATCGGGCCGAGCTCGTAGGTGATGCGCCGTACACGCGCTTTCAGGCCGCGCACCGGGTCGGCGGCCAGCTCCCACGCGAAGTGCACCCGCTGCGGGTACTCCTGGGCGTCCTGCTCGCCCTCGTCCCACTCCGGGAAGTAGAACCCGGGGTCGTAGGTCCGCAGGAGCGCCCGCCGCTTGGCCGGTTCCCACGCCAGCGTGTACACGCCGTCGCCGCAGCGCACCGCGCTCCGCTCGGCCTGCTGGATACGCAGCGGCAGCAGCTCCTTGTCCGCCCAGGTACGCAGCTTGTCCTGCAGGTCGGCGGCGGCCTGGTCTTTCGGGGTCGGCTTGCCCTGCTCGGCGTGGTCGGCGCCGGGCACCACGATGGTCTGCTCCGCGCCCAGCAGATAGCCGAGGGTGGTGTCGATCAGCTTGGACGGATCGCCCAACTCGCGGCGCTCCACGCCGTGGTGGTCGCCGGTGACGGCGGCGAGCTGCCCGGCCTGGTTGGAGTCGTAGGCGGCAAGGAACTTGTAGGCGGCCAGGCGGCGCAGCTCCTCGGCTGGCACCCACGAGGAGTTCAGCTCGGGGAAGGCGTGATGACCCGGCCGGTTCGGGTCGGCCATCGCCTGCTTGTAGTTGAGCCACGACCAGGCGTCGATGAGCAGTTCGCGCAGCCTCACGGGTGCCCCTCCAGACGTGCAAGCCCCCGCGCCCGCGCCGACCAGGATACGCATGCAGGGGAGTGCGGCCATTGGTGTCGCGGCGTCCGGAGAGGGGTGGGAGAGTACAGCCCCAACACACCTGCTTCACAAGAAAGTCGCGAGGAGAACACTCGATGAGAACAGGCGTCGTCGCTGCGGTCGTGGCCGGCTGTGGCGCGTTGCTCGCGGCCTGCACATCCTCACCCACACCCGCTGCCGCGCCGGGCCTCAGGCCGCTCTCCTCACCGACTTCGGTCACGAGCAGCACAGCAGCCGCGGCGGCGGGGGGCGCCTGCACGATCTACCTGTACGGGCATGCCGCCCGTGCCGAGGTGCGCGGCAGCGGGGAGTCCGATGCGGCGGGCGAGTGCCGCACCCTGGCCTCTTCTTTGTCCCAAGGCGGCGACTTCTGGACGACGCAGGCCGTCGCCGTACAGGGACTCGTGCCCGAGGTGTGCGCCGTGCAAAAGAGTGGCGTCGTCGTCGTGGTCCGCGACACCAACGCCCAGATATTCGGGCAGGGCCTGTGCAGCGCCCTGCTGCAAGGCGGCTGGGCTGAAGATGCGGAGGCCGAGGGGACTGCGCAGCAGCAGGACCAGCAGACGGTGCATGCGAGTGCCCAGGCCAGTGCGCGGGCGGCAGACCAGCGCACCGCCAATGACGCGCTCGCCACGCTCCAGGACTCCAACAGTTCCTTCACCAACGCCAAGTCGGTGCGGGGCGACCTCACGACGGCCGACAACGACCTCGCCCAGTTGCGTAAGGACGCCAAGGGCGGCAACGGCGAGGACTGCTACAACGTGGAGAGCGTCGTCGGGTACGACGCGGAGAGCGTCGTCGGCTACGACGTCACGAGCTCGGCCAGCTATGACGTCGACCAGGAGCAGCAGGGCATCGAGCAACTACGCTCCAGGATCACCGACCTGAAGGACGCACAGGCGGCCCTCACTGCTGACGGGCTGCCCACGCTTCCCGGCGCCAGCACAGCCATCGCCACGGCCGAGGCCAACCTCACCGCGGCGATCACCACGACGAACAAGACCATCGACGATCTCAACGCCGACTTGAAGACCGCCTACAGCATCGCCAACACGCTCGGCACTGGCGTCTGCGCCGACAGCGGCCCGGGCGAGGTACCAGAGGGGCTGTCGCACGTCTCGTGAATCAAGGCGGCCAGCAACGACCCGGCGGCCGCCATGCGTTACACCGAGTGCAAGATGGCGCCGCTGCACGCCGTTCGGCGGGCGCGTCCTCCGGCGCCGACGCCGCCCCCAGCCCGGAGGGTATTCGCATCAAGAGCTGTGGATCGCGTGGCCTGATCAGGTAGCTGGAGTCTTCAGCCGCGATGCCTGCGGTGAAGACGACCAGGGCCACTGTTGCTGCTGCCGCGCCACTGCATCCGCTGCGATCACTCGCCGGCCCTGTCGTCACCGTATGCCCGGCTGCTCGATGGTGAAGGCTCTGCCGGTGTGGGTGAGCGGCAGCAGCCGGGCCAGGGGGTGCGGGACCGCGTGCAGCCGCAGCTCGCTCCCGCTGGCCTTGGCTTCGCGGGCGACGGCTTCTTTCCCATGGTCTGCGTCAACTGCTCGGCGCATTACGCGGCGACGTGCTTCTCGCCGCCCGCGGCCTCGACGAGCCGCTGCCAGGCCGTCGCGTCCAGCGCCTTGCCCCGGCCCTTGACCTTCTCGTAGGCGCGGCAGCGGGCCTCGGTGTCCCGGGCGCTGGCCGGGTGGTCCGGCGTCGCGGAGGCACCGGGGGTGCGGGAGGCGGCCGGAGACGGCCCCGCGCCGGCCCGGCGGGAGGTGCTGGCCGACGGCTGCGCAGGCCGCCGGACCGCGTGGCCGTCCTCCGACGAGCGGACGACACCGATGGCGGCCACCGCGACGCCGCTCAGGGTGAGGCCGGCCAGGGACAGCGCCACGGCGGCCCGCACCGAGTGCCAGGCCCGCCGCTGCACGCGTGGCCGCCAGTCGTCCCGCCGCCGCGTTAGCGCCCGGTGGGGCCCGGCGTCCCGGGCGGCCCGGAACGCGGCCACGGCCCGCTGCTCACCCTCGGTCTCGGCGCCAGCCTCGGGCAGCGCGGCGAGCAGCGCCTCCAGTGCGGCGCCCTCCGGGCCGGACACGGCATCGCCGGGGTGCACGCGCCGACGGCCAAGGGCACCGCCGTCACTGTGCCGCTCACCCATGCCCACGTCCATCCCGTTCCCTGATACGAAAATTAGGTGGTGGCAAATACCGCGGGGCGGGTCAGGCGGCTTCGACGGGTTGGAGCCGGCCCTGATAGCCGAGTTGGTTGAACTGGCTGACGAGTCGGCGGGTGGCCCGGGACTTGCCGGTGCGCTGGAGGACACCAGGAAGAATCCTCCGCCGACCCGGCAGCGTGATCAACCTCCGAAGGATTTCCGAACTCGACCACTTTGAGGCAGCGTGCGTTCACGGACTTGAAGCGGCGGCCTTGCGCTTGTCGTCCTCGATGTCGAGACGCCGCATGAGGAAGCTGGCGAACACCAGCATCTCCTCGGCCTCGTCGCGGTCGAACTTCTCATCCGGACCGTGACTCAGCGGGTTGCGCACTGCGTGCATCGCGCCTTTGAACAGGAACTGCATGCCAGTCTGCTCGCTATCGAGCGAGGCTCCCGTGAACCGAGTGACCTTGATCTTCGGTGGGTCTGGCTTGGTACCGAAGGCCATGCCCATCAGCGGCGCGCCGACCAGGTTGCCGCCGACCAGCGTCGCGACGCGGTGCTCCACCTCCTGGAATGCACTCCTCACCGCATCGTTGTACGCGCCACGCCTGTACCGCTCTTCAGCAACCGTCGCGATCAGAGGGTGAAGGGTGCAGGTGACAGACATGGGTTCTGAGGACTCTGCAGCGACAGAGGGGGCCTTCTGCGACAGCCCCGCGAGCAACGGGACAACGGGCGCCTGGGGCGGCGGGGGAAGGAGGTTGGACGCCGGGCCCTTGTGAAAGGGTCGGTTCTCGGCTTCGACCCTGTCTGGCTCCGCGACGCGCTCGCGGACGCGCCAGTAGTCGTCCAGGCGCTGCACGCTGGCGTACGGTCGGATGCCCCGGTCGAAGACCAACGACCATGTCAGATCTGCCACGTTGGTGGCGCCCCCACGGAAGCAGGGCTCGTGCAGGCCCAGTGCAGCTGCTTTGAACGCCTGCAGCTTCATCAAGTCCCAGAGCTTGATCTTCAGTCGGGCCTTGGGACTCTGTATCGGCAGGTCCAGGTCCTTGGGGAGTAGCCGCGGCTGCTCGCCGGGCTCCGTAGACCGGAAGTGGGGTTCGATGGAGGCCGCCGTCCGCACCATGCGAAGGAACTCATCGAGAACGGAATCGGCATCGGCGCAGTTCGCCGCGCCAGCGATGGTCAGCGAAAGCGGGTCCGAGCCCTGCGGCATCCGCAAGATGTCCGAACTGATCCCGCGTAGCAGCGCAGGGCATAGCTGTTGGACGGCCTCTTCGTAGTTCCGGCCGGCCGCGTAGAGCTTCCGGTCAATGTCGTCGAACGTGGGCCAGCTCTGGTGGGTCTTGAAGTGCGCCCAGATCTCATCGAGAAGGGCTTGGCCTTCTGCTCCTGCAGCCCGAGGCATTCCCTCCGGCGCGATGGATCGAACGATCACGTGCTGTCCCCCCAGCGTCCGAGCCTGAACGATGCCCGCAGATTACAACCGCTGTCGCCTACGGGGTGGCGGGCTCTGAGCAGCCGATCATCCACATCGTGCGCCGCAGCTCCTTCTGCTCCGAGTCGAGCAGGTTGTCCCACGCGGCCTGGCACTGCGTCTCGTCGGGCGTCTTGCCGGTGGCCTTGAGGTTCGCCCGGGCTACGCGCGCCGCATCGCGGGAGGCGTCGAGGCGCGCCTGTGCGGACGCCTTGATCTGTCCGATGTGGGCTCTGCGGGCGCCGACGAACTGCAGCCAGCCAACAGCAGGATCACGCCGGCGGTGGCGGTCGCGGCCGCCACTTTCCCCCTGATCGACATGGCCCGGAAGGCTAGCAGCCGGGCCCGGTTTCGGGACCCCGCTGTGCCGTTGGCCTTTATGGGGCCGTTTCCGGGGGGGTTATCGGCGTCCGCCGAGGCGGTCGTCGTGGATGTGTCCGGCCACGGCGGCGAGCTGGTCGGGGTCGGCGAGTTCTGTCAGTCCGTGCACTGCGGCGTCCATGCGGTCGGGGCTGTCCATGCCGACGACCCAGGTGACCATCTGGTCCTCCAGGGCGACGTGCGCGCCGACGTGGTGGACCAGGCCCTGCTCGTACAGCTGGGCGATGGGTTCGGCGCGCAGGCGTTTGCCGACCTTGGCGGTGACTTCGAGGACGCGGGGCATGAGAGCGCGGTTGGTGGTGCCTTCGCGGCGCAGCTGCTCCCACGCCTGGGAGAGGACTTGGCGGGCCATGTCGCCGCCGTAGTTGGACTCGACGACGATCGCGTCGGCCTTGAGGGCGAGGGCGAGATGGCAGGCGGCGCGGCCCCAGTCGTTGGCGCCCATGCTCCCGGAGTGATCCTCGAGCACGTACAGGTGGCCGTCGTAGCCGCGGGCGGCGCCGATGATGCCTGTCTCGTCGCCGATGGCGGACTCTCCGCCGGCGGGGTCGACGGCGACGATGACGCGGGCCATGTCCAGGCCGCCGAACTCGACGGTGGTGAGGCGGTGGTTGGTGATCCAGGCCCGCTGCCACACGCCGCCCTCCGGCGGGCGGGGCTTTTGCTGGTAGAGCGCGGCCCACACGCGTTCGCCGACGCGGCGGCGGGTGGTGGCGTGGTGCTCGGCGTCGAAGCGGTCGGGCCACAGCGGCTCGCCGGGCTGCCGGCCGAGGGGGTCATCGTCGCTGTCGGCGAGCGCGGGCAGGTCGATGATCTTCCACTCGTTGGCCTGCGCGTCGGCGAGGATGCGGCCTGCGAGGTCGTCTTCGTTCCACCGGGTCTGGATGACGCAGATCGCTCCGTCGGGTTCGAGACGGGTCTGCAGGACGGATTGCCACCACTCCCACGTCTTGCGACGCATGCTGGGCGAGTCGGCGGACGCCATGTCCTGCACGGGGTCGTCGACGAGGGCGATGGTGGCGCCCTTGCCGGTGAGGCTGCCGCCGATGCCCGCTGCGACGAGGCCGCCTTGGTGGCCGGCGATGTCGAAGCGCATCGCGGCCCGGCTGGAGGGATTGAGATGGATGCCGAGCTCGTCGCCCCACGTTTCGATGGCGTCGCGGATCCATCGGGAGTGTTCCTCGGCGAGGTCACCGGAGTAGGAGGCGATCATGATGCGGCGGTCGGGATGCTGGCGCAAGTACCACAGGGGCGCCCAGCGGGAGGCCCGGCGGGACTTGCCGTGACGCGGCGGCATCGTGATCATCACGCGGTCGGCGCGGCCCTCGGCCATGTCGATCCACGCCTGGTCGATCAAGTGGAGGTGGCGGGCCTGCATCTCGCGGCGTTCGGTGAGGACCGCGGCCATCGCGCCCGGGGAGGCGTCCATGGCTATGTGGCGTTCGATGCCTGCCAGTTGGGTGCGCAGCTCGGGGGAGGCCTTCGCGGCCATGGCGCGGCGCACCGCGGGCGGCTTGGTGCGGTAGGCGGCCAGCAGCTGGGCTCCGCGTTCGCTGCTACTCGTCGGAGCCATGTGCCGCCTCCTCACTGATACCGATGAGGGCTTCGAGTTCGTCGAGCGCGACGGCGGTCAGCTCGCCGTCTGCCGTCTCCGGGGTGAGGACCTTGGAGGGGGCTTCCTTGTCGAGGCGGTTGAGGCGGGCGCGGCGTTCGAGGATGCGCAGCGCGCGGTCGATGGCGTTGAGGTTGCCGTCCTTGACGGCCTGCCGGTATGCGACGAAGAACAGGCGGTCCAAGCGCAGGTTGTCGACCGCGCGCAGCTCCTCGACCTTCCCCTCCAGGTCGGTGGTGCGCTCCTGCAGGGCCAGGCGCACGTCCTTGCACGCGGCGTGGATGAGCTGCTTGTCGTCTGGGGGTTCCTGGCCCTTGGTGTACCGCTCGATGCCGTAGCCCTGCGGGTAGGCGATGCGGTCGGAGTTGACGGCGGGGTCCGCGGCGAGCTTGCGGCCTACGGTGAGCCAGTCCACGCCGGCCAAGTGCAGGTCGATGGCGTCGGCTCGCCGCCGTGCGATGGCGGCGCGCGCGGCCTTGTCGGGGCGTCCCACCGGCAGGATTCCTTCCGCTGCTGCGCGCCCCCACGCTGAGAAACATGATCGCACCACGGCCCGGCGACCTGACCTGGTTGCCGGGCCGCCTGCCCTACAGGAAGGTCAGCTGCTCGGGAGTGTCAGGATCGTTGGGCGGCTGCCAGCTGGGGGGCGGGGTGTCGGGTGCGTTCCGGTTGGTTCGAAGCCACCACGCGAACTGCCAGTTGCGGCAGGTGCGGTACCTCCACTGGGCCCGGCGGGTGGCGGTGGCGGGTATCGAATGCTCGCCCCATCCGGTGATGGGGCGAGCGTTTTCGAGGGTCACCTGCAGGCCGCGCACCATGGCGGGGCCTTCCCACCGGTGGTCTTCGGCGTACTCGAAGGCCAGGTGGGCGTTCTTCGACCATTCCCAGGGATGAGGCAGGGCGCACAAGTACCAGGCCAGCGGCGGGTTCTCCGCCGGCAGGGTGACATTTTGGCGGGGTGCCCTCGGGTTGACGGGGTGGCGGTCAGACCAGCCGAACGTTTCCAGGCAGTGGCGGTCGAGGTTCACGTTGCGAACCCCGGCCAGCCACATGATCAGGTACGGTGCGGCGGCGTTGATACCGACCCTGACGGGCGGCTGTGACATGCGTGCATTTCCCCTTCGAATTAGGGCCCAGAATTAAGGCCCGGCGACATTCCTTTCTTTAACCAATTTTATCAAAATTTCCACGAGTTTCTTATGGCGCCCGTGTTGGAAGTCGTTGGGGTAAGGCATATTGAATTCCTCGTCGAGGGCTTTCTCGTAATCGAGGTCAGAAAGCGGCAGGGGGTCTTTGCACACGGCCCTGAGTGTGGCGTTGGAACGGCCGGCGACCTTCACCTGCCCGAAGTACGCCCCCAGCAGTTCGGTCAGCGACTCGGGGGTGTGGTAGCGGATCCGCATCCACTTGCCCTGCATGAACCGCATGTCCACGTTCTGGGCGTCCAAGAACGACAGCCGGGTGGAGTCGTTGGCGCTGGTGCTGTGCTGCTTGGCCTCGAACGCCTGCTCCACCAGCAGGTTGCGGGTGCCGATGCACACCGTGCCGTCGCTGGCGCACAGCGCGTTGACGGCCGTCAGCACCCAGTGCTGGTAGTCCAGCGACGTGGTGGCGTTGATGACAGAGTCCAGGACCACCATCTCGTACAGGCCGTGCTCGGCCAGCCGCCGCTCGATCGTGCGGATCATCGAGACGACGCCCTTGACGTCCACGGCGTACTTGCCGGGGGTCGTACGGTACGGCTCGTAGTCGTCGATGTTGTAGCCCTCAGGGCGCAGCTTCTTCGCGTAGTCGCCGTGCCCAGCGCCGAAGTCCACCACCCGCGTCTCGGGGCGCTCGCGCAGCCGCGGCAGCGCCAGCTTCTCCCACACTTCCGACTTGTAGGCCAGCTTCCCCTGCTTGCGCAGCGAGGTGTACTGGCGCAGCCGCTTGGGCTGCACGATGTGCTGGTTGTAGACGGGGGCCTGGTCCTCCAGGCCGGACCAGTCGTACACGCCGTACTCGCCGGTGAGGTCGGCGACCAGCTGCGCCGCGTCCAGGGACGGGCAGGTCCAAGCGAGGACGTCGAAGTGGTTCGCGGCGGCGACCACCGCGTACTCGGCGTTCAGTGCGATCTGCCCCTGGTCGTCGATGACGACGCTGCCCCACGCGCCGTGGCCGCCGGTCATGTGGGAAATGGCTTGCTGGAACGGCTTGTTGCGGGAGACGGCCACATCAATGCTCTGCCACGGGATCCATGACCACTGGCCGATGGGGCCGGGCTGCGCGTACACAACGCTCGCCTCGGTCTCGACACGGTTGTGTAGGAGGTTGAACTGGATCTCGTCGGTCAGGCGCACGACCTGGCCGAGCATCACCGCAGGGGTGTGCATCATTCCCATGGCGGTCATGGCCTTGGTTCTCTGGTGGCCTGCGACCAGGGTTCCGTTGGCGTTGAGGATGACCGGCTTGACGACGCCGTGACGGGCGATGGACGCCTGCAGCCGCTCGAAGGCCTCTTCGGACAGATGTCGCGGGTTGTACTCGGCCGGGCGCAGATCCTTCAGCGGATACGCGTCGTAGAAGGTGGTGGTGGGGCCGCTGCTGTTGGGGGCGCTGATACCGGGCTCGCTGCTCATTCGTCCTCGTCCTCGGTGTCGGCGTCGGTGTCGTCGCCAGCGGGCTCGACCTGGTCGTCGGGGGCGTCCTCGCTGTCGCCGGGCACCTCGGCGGTATCGGCGTGGGCCTCCTGCAGCAGGTGCCAGCCGAAACCGAGGTCGGTGCGGGACTGGGAGAGGTACCGCTCGTAGATCGAGTTGAGGGTCTCTACCTCCGCCGCGGTGATCTGCACGCGGGTGGTGGACCACTGCAGGTAACCCCACTGCAGGTACTCCAGTTTGGCCATGGCCCCGGTGCCCTGCCCGTCGGAGGGCAGGTCGATCGTGTCGGGCAGAGCCCGGCTGTCGAGGAGCTTGTCCAGGGCGGTCTGGTCGTAGCCGGTGCCGTCGAGGTCGGGCAGGTCCTCCAGGATGTCGGCCAGCAGCTCACTGTCGTACCCGGCGAGGTCGGAGGTGCGGTTGTCGACGACGACGATGCGGGCCGCGTCCTCCTCGGAGACGTCGACCCACGTCGCGGCGATCTGCTCCCAGCCGAGCTCCTTGGCGGCGGCCCAGGTGTGGTTACCGGCCAGGATCTCGTTGGGGCGGCCGGTGTGGGTGCCGCGGTTGACGACGATGGCCTTGTACTGGCCGTTGACGCGCAGGGATTCGGCGATGGCGTCGACGTCGCCGGTGCGCGGGTTGCGGTGGTAGCCGGTCAGTTCGTCGACCGGCACCGCCAGCGACAGCAGCGACTCGGGAATGCGGGCGGGCGCAGCACTCACAGCAGGAGCCCTTCGTGTAGGAGCGTGCCCCCGCGCCCTACGCTCGCCAACCTTAGAGGATCATGCGCTCAGCAGCTCCAGCTGCGCGTCGGCGGCAGGCTTGCGAACCGCGCGCAGCAGGTCCCGAGCCCGCGTCTCGCCCTTGCCGATGTCGACCCGCGCGCTGGGATGCTGTCAGCTCGGGCCGGTCGGGCAGCGCATCGCAGGTCAGGGCGATCCACTGCTCCTCGGTGGCCATAGCCGGCGGACCGTGGTCATCAGGCGGATACAGGTCGCGCTGCTCGGGCTCGTTGTCCTGTTGGGCGGACTCCGTGTCTGGCAGCGCGAGCACAGCGGGGGTTCGAGCTCCATCGTGTTGGGTCTGATGGCCGCTTCAGCACTGTCCGTCGGAGTGTTGGAACGCTATCGGGCAAACGTCGCCGGCCGATCTCGGTGACTCATCCTTCGGCCGGGTCAGGCCGTCACTGACAGAGGCGAACGAGCGCGGACGGCAGCCTGATCAATCGCACGGCCCAGCCGAGCTGAAAGGCGGCTCTCTGGGGTATCTGGGCGCCTGCAGCAAGCCATCTCCTGGACGGCAACCACACGGGGCGGGTCTGGGGCCCGACTGGCATTCCGGGCGTGGTGTCGGCTCGTAAGCTGGGTTGTAACGTCGGTGCCGGTGGCACCTGACACGGTGCTGGCCTGCGGCGTTCCGACTGCCTCATGAGCGATGCCACGGTGTTGTATCTCAGGTTCGTGGCACATCCTCGGCCGGGGCCGCAGCCGTATTCAAGGACTCGCAGATGTCCTGGTTCACCGGCCCTTGGCCGATCTCGCTGAACCTTGACCGGTCCTATTGCAGGCCAGCGGACCGCGTAGTGTGCCGGGCGAGTTAGGTCGGCATCTCTGGCCTTCGGGGGACCTGCCCGCGCGGCGCAGGTTGATCGCGGTCGCCGACGGACACGGCGCCGACTCGCCCTCCGCGCCAGAAATGGCGACCGGTGGACAGCGCGCCAGGCACATGCCAGCCTGGAAATGTAGGTGTCCGTCCTGGACACCCGGGAGCGCGGATGGGTGACGAACGGCACCGGCCATTACGTGCAGGAGCTCGTACAACGCAGAATTCCGCCTCTGGTGGTCGCAAGACGACGTCGAGTGGCGGCCCGTCGAGTACAAGGAGCTCAGCCATCCCCGCGTCAGTCGGCTGGTGCTGGAGCAGACCGCGCTGCTGATGGACGATTGCTCGAATACCCCGCTACCCGGCACCGGGGCCAAGCACGAGCAGGCTGAGCTGTCTCGTCTCGACCGTCCGCTGGTGCAGAACGAGCAGCCGGAACCGGGTGCCTGAGCAACCAAGGGCCCACGCCGTTGGGGAGCCAAGGTATGCAGAGGGATCCGCTCGATATTCCAGTCAGCTTTAGGCCGCTGCACTTCTTCTGGATTGTGGACACCTCCGGGTCGATGACTCAAAAATCGAAGATCCAGCAGCTCAACACTGCGGTCAAAGAGGCGCTTCCTCACATGCGTGACGCGGCCCGTGAGCACGTGGAAGCCCAGGTGTGGGTTCGGGTCTTAAAGTTCGACAACACATCCCAGTGGGTCGGCAAGTCGACGGATCTCAACGACTTCGAGTGGAAAGACCTCGCCGCCACGGAGCAGGCACTGACCAGCATGGGAAGTGCCTTGACCAAGCTCGGGGAACAGTGCCATATACCGCCGATGCCCCACAGGGGATTTCCGCCGGTGCTGGTGCTACTGTCCGGAAGTCACTGTACTGATGACTTTACAGCCGGACTTGCAAAGCTCAACAGCGCACCATGGGGGATGAAGGCGGTCCGCATTGCCATCGCCATCGGCGACAACGCCGATAAAGAGGCGCTGCGCAGGTTCGCAGGACCGGAATATTCTGTGCTCGACGCGAACAACCCCGACCAGCTGACGGCCCATATCCGCTGGGTTTCGGAAGGGCCGTATCCAGACCTCCAACGCCCCAGTTGAACGAAGGGAGCCAAGGTCTATGCCGAGGGATCCGCTCGATATTCCAGTCAGCTTTAGGCCGCTGCACTTCTTCTGGATTGTGGACACCTCCGGGTCGATGACTCAAAAATCGAAGATCCAGCAGCTCAACACTGCGGTCAAAGAGGCGCTTCCTCACATGCGTGACGCGGCCCGTGAGCACGTGGAAGCCCAGGTGTGGGTTCGGGTCTTGAAGTTCGACGATGTTCCGTCATGGATTACCGAACCGACTCTCGTCGATAAATTCGCCTGGACGACTCTCGACGCCACGTACGGGGCGAGGACGGCGATGGGGGGCGCGCTGTCAGAGATCGCGGATCAGCTCAAGATGCCGCCGATGGTGGAGCGCGGGCTTCCGCCGGTGCTCGCGCTGGTAACCGACGGCCAGCCCACCGACGACTTCTCCAGCGGGCTGGAGAAGCTGAACAGCGAACTGTGGGCCAAGAAGGCGGTCCGCGTCGCCATCGCCATCGGCGATGACGCGGACAGGGACGTCCTGCGGGAGTTCACCGGACCGGAGTACCCGGTGCTCGACGCGAACAACCCAGAGCAGTTGACTGACCACATCCGCTGGGCTTCAACCAAGGTGGTCGGGGCCGCCGCCGCCGACAGGCAGCATCATGGCAAGAACGTGGTGGTGCTGCCTCCAGCGGATGACCCCGGAGGCGACGTTGTCTTCTGATCAGGCGCCGGGCGAGGGCCCTGTCTCCGGCCCGCTGTGGTACGCCACAGGCTGTTCCGTGCGCGGTGCGGCCCACCGACGGAAAGGACGCCGCAACCAGGACGCCCTCGCGATCTGGCCGACGAGGGGCCTGCCCTCGCGGCGCCGGCTCATCGCGGTCGCCGACGGACACGGCGCTGACCCCTATGTGCGAAGTGAGATGGGAGCACTACTGGCGTGCGAGGTGGCCGAGCAGGCGGCCCGGGCCATGGTTTCCCACCTCGACAGGTTGGAGCGGCACCGCAATGCCGTGCGGGAGTTCACTCGTTGGCTCGACGAAGATCTGGCGCGATTCGTCGTCCGCCGCTGGAATGAGCTGGTCACCGCCGATCTGCGAGTAGATCCGCTGCGCGGCGGCCAAGAGACCGGCATCCAGGCCGCGAGGGGCGGCTCTGAGCCCCCCAAGGCTGGCGACGTCAGGCCGGGGCCTGGCATGTCGACCTCACAGGCCGCGCCCGCGACTGGCGGGGCTTCGGCACCGCCCGTTCCCCTCGAGGAGGCCATCGACGTCTACGGGTCGACGCTGATATTCGCCCTACTGACCGAGTACTGCTGCGTGTTCTTCCAGCTCGGCGACGGTACTCTGCACGTCGCCACCGAGAGCGGCGAGATACTCGCACCGCTGCCTGCCGAGCCGTTGAACCTTGGCACGGACGCAACATCGCTCGTCATGCCGGACGCGTGGCGGTATGTCCGCATCGCCGTCGTGCCCACCGAGGTCCTGCATCCCAGGCTGGTGCTCGCAGCCACCGATGGTCTCGCCACCTCCTTTCCCGAAGCCACCGGAATGACCCAGTTCATCGACGGCGTCGGCCAACTTGCCAGCAAAACACCGTCCGGCGAGCTGGATGAACGGCTAGAGACCGCCCTAACCCGCTACACCAGCGAAGGATCAGGCGACGACATCACCGTCGCCGTCACCTGGCGAAGCGACCAGCGCATCGAGTGACACTCGATGAAACGGAGGAGCGATGACCTTTAAGCGTCTCGCTACCGGAACTGTCCTGCGAACTCTCTCCTCGACCGAGTGCAGGATCGACGAGCACATTGCCGGTGGAGGAGAAGGCGAGGTGTACGCGGGCGACCTGAACGGCAATGCCGTGGCCGTCAAGTGGTACAACCCCGCCAGCGCCACCCTCCGGCAATGGCACTCCCTGGAGCAGCTCCTGGAGAAGGGGGCACCTAACGCCCGGTTCGTGTGGCCGCTCGCACTGGTGAGCCGAAGCGGTTCCCCTCCGCCGGACGGGGAACCCTTCGGGTACATCATGCCCCTGATCGATCGGACGCGCTTCCGTAGCCTTGCCGATCTCCTCGCCCGCAGGATCAAGCCGAGACTTTCTGTCCTGGCCACCGCGGGGTTCCAACTCGCGGACAGTTATCGGCAGCTCCACAGCTGCGGCCTCGCCTACCGCGACGTCTCCCGGAACAATGTCATGTTCGATCCCGCGACCGGCGACATCGTCGTCTGCGACAACGACCACGTGTCCACGGACGGACACCCCTCGGACATCTGGGGAACACCCGCCTACGTGGCACCAGAAATCATCCTGGAGACCGCGAGCCCCAGCCGGGAGACCGACCTGTGGTCACTGGCCGTCCTGCTGTTCCACCTGTACATCAACGACCACCCACTGCGCGGCAGGGCCGAGATGGACATCCACTGTCTGGATCCCGCCGCCCTCCGGCGGCTGTGCGGCGAACGGCCGGTGTTCATCTACGACCCCCACGACGACTCCAACCGGCCAGTCCCCGGGGAACACGATGCCGCGATCGCCCTATGGCCCCTCTATCCCCGATTCCTACGCGACCTGTTCACCCAGGCATTCACCACGGGGATCCGCGACCCCCACGCGCGGGTCGGCGAAAGCCAGTGGCAGCAGGCCCTCGCCCAACTGCGCGACTGCGTGCTGCCCTGCCCCAACTGCGGGCGCGAGAACTTCTACGACGTCCATTCAACCCCACCATCGGGGACTTGCCTGGCCTGCGGCCTCAGCATGAGCGCCCCCGGCCGGCTGCGGCTCGGCCCCGGCGCACCCATCGTCGTCCTAACCCCGGACACCAAGCTCTACCCCCACCACCTCGACCCCAGCCGCCGCTACGACTTCTCCACCGTCCTCGCCGAACTGTACGAAAATCCAGCCCGCAAAGGACAGTGGGGCCTGAAGAACCTCGGCGACCAGCTCTGGACGTTCACCGGATCCGATGGAATCCAACGGGACGTCGCCCCGGGCCGGACTGTACCGCTCGAGGACGGCCGGAAGATCAACTTCGGTCGCGTAGCGGGCGACCTCCGGACATAGCCCGGAAGCCGCCCGCAGCCCAAGACCGGACCGGGGGACCAGTGCGGCCCCGAGCACACGGCGCACCGGCCGACGACACCCCACCTGCTCGGCCCGAGAAAGTGAGACCTCCATGCATGAGCAAATCCGGGAGATCTTGCGCGACATCGTGGCACGGGACGGGAGTTCCGTGACCGAGGACCCTCGCCGGTTGAAGGCGCTCCTGATGGACCTGGCAGGAGACCATTCTCCAGAAGTATTCCTACTGCTGGCCGCTGCGGAAGCGCGGGTGCCTCAGAAACTTCTTGACTCACAGAGCGGCCCGTTCGCATCGCTCCAGCCAGCAAGTCTCACCCAATACCTTGAGGACCAGCGCCACCTCACGAGGCATGCGGCGCAGTGGGCCGTGGAGACATGGATCTTCGCCCTGGGCGTGACGCCTGCTCCGGCAGTCCCCGCTGGTCCGCCGCCTCCCCAGGAGGCGATCTGGTCAACAGCCGCAGGGATGGGGTCAGAGGCGCCCCCGCCCCCGACCCTGGTGGTTGCCCCCACCGGGCCGGCACACCATCGCAGCATCTCTGCCGCTATCACCGCAGCTAATCCCGGCACCCGGATCCTGGTCCGGCCGGGGGTCTACCAGGAGGGCCTGGTCCTGGAAAAATCCCTGGAGATCGTGGGCGACGGTCCGCTTGAGGAGATTGTCGTGGAGACCACGGACGCGGACTGTGTCCGCTTGCGAACCGACTACGGACGCATCCGCGGGCTGACGCTCCGCGGCCGGGCCGCGACAGTGCAGCGCGCCTTCTTCGGCGTCGAAGCGTCGCAGGGTCACATGCTCCTTGAAAACTGCGACATCACGTCCGACTCCCTGGCCTGTGTAGCCATTAGCGGGTCCGAAACCAGCGCCCTACTACGAGGCTGCCGCATCCACAACGGAAAGCGCACTGGCGTCTACGCCTTCCAGCAGGGGCGTGGCGCTATCGAGGACTGTGACATCTATGCCAATGCCTATGACGGGATCGCCATCAGGTCCCGCGGTGATCTTGTTGTTCGGGGTTGCCGCATCCATGAAAACGAGGGGGGCGTGTGGGTGTATGAGCAGGGGCGCGGCAGCATCGAGAACTGCGACATATTCGCCAACACGCAAGGAGGAATATGTATCAGCAGGGCGGGAGACGCTACCGTCCAGGGGTGCCGAATTCATGACGCTCCAGGACGTGGCGTCTGGATATTGAAGCAGGGCCGGGGCACCATCGCCGACTGCGACATATTCGCCAACGTGAATATCGGCCTCGCGATCGAGTCGGGCGGTGACCCGACCGTCCGGGACTGCCGCATCCACAACTGCAAGAGCGGCATCGTCGTATACGAGCAGGGTCGTGGGACCATCACCGACTGCGATATCCACAGCAACATCCTCGCAGGCATCGCAATCACGACCGGCGGCGCCCCCACCGTGCGATCCTGTCGCATTCACGACGGATCAGATGCAGGTATCTACATATACGATGAGCAAAGCCGTGGCGCAGTTGACGACTGTGAAATTTACCGCAATGCCAAGGCCGGCATCGTCGTCTCCGGCGCTGCTCTCACCGTACGCACATGCCGTATCCACAACGGTAAGTCATCCGGCGTATGGGTGCTCAAAAAGGGGCGGGGCACGTTCGAAGGATGCGACATCCACAGCAACGACGGCGCAGGCATCTCAATCGAGACCGGCGGCGACCTCACCGTCCGGACGTGCCAAGTACATGATGGCAAAGGGACCGGAATCTGGGTGCGCGAGCAAGGCCGCGGCACCATCGAAGATTGCGAAATCTGCGGCAATACCGGGGCAGGGATAGGAATCTCAAGCGGCGGCGACCCAACCGTGCGATCCTGCCGCATTCACGACGGATCAGATGCTGGCATCTACGTACTCGACGAGCGAAGCCGAGGCGCAATCAAAGACTGTGATATTTATGGCAACAATAAGACCGGCATCGTCATCTCCTCCGCTAGATATCTCACTGTATGGACGTGCCGCATCCACAACGGTAAGTCATCCGGCATATGGGTGCTGGAGAAGGGTGGGGGCACAATCAAGGAATGCGAAATCTTCGGCAACGCCCGGGCCGGTGTGGTTATCGATTCCGGTAGCGAACCCACTGTCGAAGGTTGCAAAATCTATCGCAATACCAGGGCAGGGATAGAAATATCAGAGGGCGGGAATCCCGTTATCAGAGCGTGCCAAGTACACGACGGCGAGGAGGCCGGAATCTGGGTGCGCGAGCAAGGCCGCGGCACCATCGAAGACTGCGAAATCTACGGCAATACCAAGGCAGGGATAGGAATCTCGAATGGAGGGGATCCCGTTATCAGGGCGTGCCAGGTACACGACGGCAAGGAAGTCGGAATCTGGGTGTACGGTCAGGGGCGGGGCACCATCGAAAGCTGCGAGATATTCGCGAATGGAATGTCGTGTGTAGGTATAGCGTCCGGTGGCGATCCAACCCTCCGAAATTGCCGCATACACGACGGGAAAAGCTGGGGAGTCACTGTCTTCGACCAGGGGAATGGCGTGATCGAAAATTGCACCACGTACGGAAACGCTCGCGCAGGGGTCAAAATCGAGCGTGGCGGGAACCCACTAATACGTCGCTGCAACCTTCACGATGGCAGGCAAGGACGTACTCAGAGAAAGTTTCGGTAAGAGCTCGTAACACGATATTGTTGAGTGTCGCTGGCTGGGCGTGACTAGCGCAGGCGAACCGGACGACAAAACGAGGCGGAGGGAATTCAGCAATTCGGGCTGACCCCAGAATGTGCTGCCGCCGCACCTGGCGAGGCGAGCCCCACGAATTGATGCCGAGCTCCGACAAGAGAGCCTCACGACGGCGGCATAACCGCCAGGGGCCGTCGCGTTGTTGGGTTGTACCGCCTACCGTAGCGGTGCTGTTGGAGGCCTGCAGCAGCACCACCGGCCGCTGTTGGCACAGGTCGCGGCGCTGGTGCTGGTCTCGCCGGGCATGCACAGCACTGCTGTGTGGGTACGGGCACGCAGGTACTTCTGGGCGATGGTGTGCCCGTCCCAGCGGGCGCGGGCGTCGTCGGCGGGGACACGCTTGACGTGGTCGAACAGCAGCAGGTCGGCGGGCTGGACGGGCCAGGTGACCTGCCAACCCCCGGCGCACAGGAAACAGCCGGTGCCAGCCGTCGCCGACGTCGGGCGCGGGCGTGAGGACGCTGGCGTGGAGGGCGGCGAGGTGGTTGCGTTCCCGGTAGACGGCGTTCAGGGCTGCGGTGTGGTCGTCGATCAGGCGCTGCACCGTCGGCTCGGCCGCGTCGAGGACCTCGCGCGGTCCAGGTGTCCGTGTCGGCGCGCAACTCGTCGATGGGGGAGGCGCTCATGTGCGGTTCCTGTCGTTGGTGGGGAGGGCGGCGGCCGCCGTACCAGCGATGAGGTCACCGGGCTTGAGCCCGGTGACGCCACCGTGGAAGTAGCGCAACGGTCCTCGCCTACCGGTCGTTGCAGCCGCAGATGCCCTGTGGCGTGCACCAGCCGTCGCACGCGTAGCACCACGTCATGCCGGGGGCTGGCGGGGTGCGCTGCTCTACGGGCACAGCGGGGCCGGGTTGGCCGACAGGGCCTTGCGCGATCGCCTCTTTGAGCTCGGCGAGGTGCGCCGCAGCGGCAGGGCCGGGGGTGGCCCGGTCGGCGCGGTCCATCAGGGGTCTCCGGGCAGGTGAGCGGGGTCCGCTTCGTTCGGCCATGACCTTGTCCAGCGGTCCGTAGCGTTCACGCATGAGCCGCTCGTACAGCTCGGGGTCGGCGGCATGGTCGGAGCGGTAGGTCGCGGTCACGAGGTTTCTCCTGGGTACGCGGGGACCCGCCCGGCCTGGTGGCGTGGGCGGGTCCACTCGCGGGTGCGTGGAGCGGCGTCCCCGTGCGGCTCCGCATGGACGGTGCCGGTGTCTGGCGGGTAGGGCGCGGGGGGTTGCCACCCGCCAGACACCGTTGGGGGATGCCGCATGCCACGGCAGTGCTGACGGGCCGGTTCCGCGGCTGCAGCCGTTCCCGATCAGCGAGCAGAACGTACCACGATCGAATGTTGTGGCACATCTATCGATTGCAGTTTCGACAGGTGACTTTGCGGTCGCTGCCGTGCTCCAGCCGGTCGACGACCGGAGCCGGGTATTCGGCGCACTTCGTGGTGAAGTGATTGCGGTCCTCGGCGTACCGGGCCGCGTGGACGGTTCCGTCGGACTCGACTGCACGCCGCGGGTACTCAGCGAGGGCGTCTGCGCCGGCCGGGGAGGTGGCGGGTTTTCCGGCCCACAGGACGGCGCCGAAGCCATAGCCGTCCAGCGCGTCGGTGCCGCTGGCGTCGGGCTCGTCGACGAGGAACAGCGCGTCCTGATTGGCCTTGGCGCGGGCGCCGAAGTGTTGGGGCGTCATGCGCTGCCAGTCGGGGCGGCTGGGGGCGTCGCTCACAGGGTTTCCCTTCAGTGGTTGGCACAAGGCATGGCCCGCCCCCGGGCGGGGCGGGCCGGTTCGGGTCAGACGGCAGCGGAGGAGGCGCGCTTGGCCGGGGCCTTGCGCTTGGCCGGTACCTGCGGCTTGGCCGGGGCCTTCGGCTTGGGCGCGGCGGCCTCGACCTTGGTGGCGGGCTCGGCCGGGGTCTTGGGCTTGGCTTGGGCGGCGAGGCTTTCGTGTTCGGCGTCGGGGTTCAGGCGGGCGATCTCGCGGGCCTCGGCGTGCGCCTTGGCCTGCCGCATGTTGAACCGCGCCTTGGTGACCGCGTCGGCGACGCGGTCCATCTGGTCCAGGCGCTTGCCGACCTCGCCCTCAAGGGCCAGCGCCAGCTTCATCGGGTCCGCCTTGGCCAACTCCTCCAGCAGGCCCAGTACCTGCTCGATCCGGTCGATGCTTGAGCGGGTTTTGGTGCGGTCGCGCTGCCGCTCCTCACGCTCCTCGGGGGTCATCTCCTCCATGATCATGGCGACCACCTGGCCCTGCTGCTGCTTGAGCGCGTACGCGAAGTGCACCAGATCGTTGTCGCCAGCGAAGGCGCCCTTCGCCCACTTCTTCATGACCGCCGCCTGGTTGCCGGGCGTCAGAGCCGCGATCTGCACGGCCGCCTGGGTGCCGATAGCGCCCGAGTTGACGTGCTGCTGGACTTCCTCGGTCAGGTTGAGCAGCGCCAGGCGCAGGTTCACGTACTGCGTGGACTTTCCGAACTCCTTGGCGACGGCGCCGACCTCGGCGCCGTCCTCCTCGTCGAGGATCCGACGGAACGCCTTGGCTTCCTCCATCGGAGTCATGTCGGCGCGGTTGATGTTCTCAGCGACCGACCGCTTGAAACGCTCCAGGACGGTCAGGTCGTCTTCGGTGACGATGCACTTGATCTCTGCGAGTTCGGCGATCTGGTGGGCGCGCCAGCGGCGCACGCCCGCGACGATCTCATAGGCGTGGACCTCGCCGTCCACGCTGGCCTCGACGGGCTGCATGCGGCGGACCTCGATCGGCTGCATGAGGCCGAACCGCTTGATGGACTCGGCCAGTTCCTTCAGGTCACCCTCGTCAAAGTGCTCTCGCGGCTGCTGCGGGTTGCGATGGATCTCGGTGATCTGTATTTCGCGGATCGTCATGGCTCGCTCCAAGAGGCCGGGTCGGGCGGAGGCGATTCCTCGCCTCTGTGCTCTTATTCTAGCTGCATTTGGGTGGGGGGCAAGGAATTTTCCAGACGATTTCCGCAGGTCAGAACGTGCATAGAGGCGGGCGCTGTGGGACGCGCCCGCCTCTGCATGCATGGGGGTTCAGGTCAACTTGCCTGCTCCAGCGCCACCCCCGCATGGCCTGGCTCCTCGTGTGCCCCCCCATCCAAGACCACGGCCAGCGCCCGCAGCGCCACCCGTGCTTCTCGTACCTCCAGGCTGCGGCGGTTCGATCCCTCGGCCTCCTGCATGCGCCGACGGATGCGCGCCGGATCGACAGCCACGTCCTTCCTCCCCAACTGGGCGGCGAGCGCCCTTCTTGTCGCCGCGCGCGAACGGTTCGCGCGCGCCACCCCTCGCCGTTTTCCCCGCACTTCCCCCAAAAGCGTCCGAGGCCCACGTACCGGAGGCCTGGGCCCGTCTTCCCAGGTATCCGGCAGGCCTACCCTCGGCTTGTTACCAGGAGCTGTCGTCGAGCGGGGTCAGGGCGCCGCTCCCACCCTGGGCTTGGTCCGTCACCGACGAAAGATCGGCCGGATCTTCGGCGACCACTCGCGCCTGTGCGGGCGCCTCAACTACCGAGACCACGCCCAGGCCGGCAATCGCCACGAGCGCACCAGAAGCCACGAGCCGCAAAGCACGACGAATGACCATGCAAGGTTCCCCTTCTTGTCCGAGTCAGGAGGCAGGCGCACGACAGCAGCCTTCAGATCACCCGCCCCGAAGAGGCGTCACATGTTGAATTAAGTGCGCCTTTTGTAAACACCCTGTAGTGATGTTGTGCGATCATCAAGCGTTCCTTACCCATGGTTTCGCCCACTGGACATTGTCAGGGGTACGAAAGGTGCCACAAGTACCGAAGCTGCCTGATTTATCTCCTCAGGCCATAGACACTTACTTACGCATCCTCGCGGGAGACAAACTGGATCCAACGACCGCTGGCTTGAAAGAACTTGTTGATGTGGGCCTGGCGGTCTCGCACCCGTATGAGGCGGATGTCTACGCCGCCGTCGAGCCACGCCACACCTACGCGCACATGGTCAACCTGGCGCACCAGCAGCTGACTTCACTGACCACCTACGTCGGCGCCTTACCCGACTTCTTAATGCAGCTTCGCAATCACTACGACGCGGCGCGCGCGACCGGCTCGGTGGAGCTTCTAACCGGCAAGAAGCTCATCAACACACGCATCGCCGAGCAGAATTCCGCCGCACGCCAGGTGGTCCGTACCGCCCAGCCCGGCCAGCGCACGGCCGAAGACCTCACCCGTTCCAGGACCCGCGACCCGCAAGCCCTTGCGCGCGGCCTGGCACTGCGCACGCTGTACCACAGCTCCGTCCGCCGAGTCGCCAACGTCGGTGAGTGGGCGCACGAGATGGCCGCCGCCGGCGGACAGATCCGCACCCTCAACACGCCGTTTCCACGCATCGTCATGTATGACACCCAGGCCGCGTTCATACCTGTTCACAACACCGACGTCGACTCCTCGGAAGAGGCAGTCCTGGTCCGCGACCCTCTGGTGTGTGGTTTCATCGCCGCCGTGTTCGACCTCTTCTGGGAGGGCGCAGACCCCTGGCTCGGCGGTCGGGGCGGCAGCAACCCCGATGGAACACTGAACACGAATCCCACCCAGCGGGCCATCCTGCGCCAGCTGTGCCTCGGCAAGAACCAGAAGCAGGCTGCGAAGGCGTGCGGGATCAGCACAAGTTGGGCCAACGAGCAGATGAGCGACCTGCGCAAGACTCTCGACGTGGAGACGATGAACGAGGTCATCTACTGGTGGCCGACCTCGCCTGATCACGACGTGAAGCCGTGACATCCGGCGCGCTGCCGCCTCAAACTCAAGCGGCCTCGGCAGCGCGCCAGTTCAGCTCAACCCGATCGTCGACATCGCGCACTCCTCGGGCACGCGCCGGACGGACGACGATCTCTTCCAGGAGCAGCAGCACCAGCGCCCGCTTGGAGCTGTACGGCGCGTGCTCCCACCAGCGGGCCAGGTCCTCCACCGCGCCCAAGGGCACGTCGGCGGCCTGCTCCACAAAGCGCAGCCGGGATCGCGCCGCCTTCAGATCCTCGGTGATGCGCTTGTCTGCCGCTACGAATGCGTCCCGTGAGAGCTGGCCGGCCGCATACGGTGCGGCCAGTTCGACGCGGGATTCCTCCAGCGTGACAAGTCGCCCGCGCAGTTGTTGCGCCTCAGCCTCGGCCTCCTCGCGGGCCTGCTCCAGGACGGCGCGCGAATCGGGGCGGGCCAACTCGCCCAAGACGTGCTCGGCCACGTGATCTTCCAACAGGGACGCGGTGATGCGGACTTTGCCGCATCCTCCGCGACTGGTCTGGCAGCGGTAGGAGGGTGTACCGGCGCTGGTACGCCCCCCCGTCATAGGTGTGGAGCACTGGCCGCACACCGTGGCCCCGCCTGCCAGCAGGTACTCGTAGTCAGGCTCGCGGCTCTCGCCTGAGCGGACGCTGCCGCGCCTGCCAGGGCGCTGCTGCATCTCCCGGAACTCCTCGGGGGTGATCAACGCCTCACGGCCGGTCTCGACAAGTTCACCGCCCTCGGGGGCACGCTCCAGGCCCGCGATCGCCGGGTTGTCCAGGAGACGGCCCAGCGACATGCTGGTCCACTCGCCGCCCATGGTGCCGCGGTGCCCCTCGGCGTTCATCCACGCCGCAACCTCAGACTGCGACTGCCCGGCCCGGATACGGCTCACAGCCTCACGTACGACCTGGCGCTCCTCTGCGCGAACACGCGTCAGAGACTGGTTGTCGAAGCCGTACAAACGCGGCATGCCACCGTTCCCCACTCATCCAGCCGCCCGCACAGGTCCCTGACGCAGCGAAGCGATCCCGAGCGCCTCCCACAGGGCGGCCGTCGGGATACGGATCGTGCTCCCCATCGTCAGCGTCCGCACAGGGAACTGACCGGCCTTGATCAAGTCGTACGCCTTGTTGTGCCCGATGCCCAGCGCGCGGGCCGCGGTCACGACGTTGACCGTCGCGGGCAGTGCCAAGACCTCATCCAGGCTCATTCCGCGCTGATCGGCAGCCAGAGTGCTCGTCGTCGCCATCTCATTGTCGCGATCTCCCCCGCGCCAACATGTGCCACACCATACACGCGGGACCTCATTACAGGCAGCCAAGCCAAGCAACGCTAGGGAAGAATGTGCGCTCACAGTGACAACTCGGTGTAGGGGTGGGGGAGATGTTCGAGGACAAGACGTATAAACGGTGCTCCTGCAAGGGGCCGCTGGTCGACAAGGACAGCCGGCCGGTCCTCGACAGCGACGGAAAGCAGAAGATCGGCTACCTGGAGAAGACCTGCCCCAAGCTCAAGCAGCGAGACCACGGCTCTTGGTACTACTCCATAGAGCTGCCGCCCGGCCCTAACGGCAAGCGCCTCCCCCGGGCGAAGAAGGGCGGCTTCCACACGAAGACGAAAGCGACCGCCGAGGCCGAGAAGATATGGAAACTCGCACAGGACGGCGTGGACGTCCTCAGTGAGGAGACCGTGGCCGACTACCTCCGTCGCTGGTTCGCAAAGCGCGTCGACCTGAAGAAGTCCACCCGCAAGGGATACGAGGACTACATCGAGCGAGTCTTCATCCCCTACCTCGGCGCCATCAAGCTGCTGTCACTGCGCACCCGCCACATCCAGTCGATGTTCGAAAAGCTGTGGGCCGACAACGAGGTCCACGCAGAGAACCACGTGAAGGCGCACCAGGCCCTCGCCGCCGAGCGCACCGCCCGCACCGCGTGGAAGGACTGCGTGGAGCGGCCTCGGCCCAAGGAACTGCGCCAGGCGTGGGAAGACGCCAAGACCGCCCTGAAAGAAGCCCGCGCCCTGCCCTGGCACGTGACCGGCCCCGGCACGCAGGTGAAGATGCTCAACACCCTCTCCGGCGCCCTGGAGGATGCCGTGAAAGAGAAGCTGATCGCCGAGAACTGGACCAAGCAGGTCGTCCTGCCGAAGTACGTCCGACCCAAGCCGCTCGTGTGGACGCCGGCCCGGATCGAGGCATGGCGCCAGACCGGCGAGAAGCCGGGCAAGGTCATGGTGTGGATGCCGGAACAGACAGGGGAGTTCCTGGACGCCGTCGCCGAGCACCGCCTCTACCCGATGTTCCACCTCATGGTCTTCAGGGGGCTACGCCGCGGCGAGGCGGTCGGCCTTCCGTGGGCGGAGACCGACCTGGCGCAGGGGACCGTGCACATCAGCGAGCAGCTCGTGGCCTCCTCGTACGACGTGTGGGAGGACACCCCCAAGAGCGAAAGCGGCGAGCGGACGATCAAGCTGGACTCCGAGACGCGGAAGCTGCTGGAACTGTGGCGCGAGCGGCAGAACAGGGAACGCGCCGACTGGGAGGCCCACGCCAAGGCCTGGAAGCGCACCGGCCTGGTGTTCACCTGGGAGGACGGAGGCGCCTACCACCCGGAGTACCTGTCCCAGGTGTTCATGCGCCTGATGAAGAAGCTCAACCTGCCGCCAGTGCGGCTGCACGACCTGCGGCACTGCGCCGCGACCCTGTCTCTGGCCGCCGGCCTGCACATGAAGGCCATCCAGACTCTGCTGGGCCACTCCTCTTACTCGCTGACCGCCGACACGTACACCTCGGTACTACCGCAGTTCGAGGAAGCTCAGGCCGAGGCCCCGCTTGCTCTGGTTCCGCGCAGGTCCGCGGCGCGGCGCAACGACCCCCAGGAGAAGGGGGAGACGCCCGCCGTTCCCGCGGAAGAGGGCGGTGAGGTTCCCACAGAGGACGCTGCCTAACGGCGCGTTCCCATGGCGTTCCCATGGAAGGTCAAAAGGCCCCTCGGAGATCAACTCCGAGGGGCCTTTTTGATGCTCCATGCCTGGTCAGGCACTGTGCCCCCGGCAGGATTCGAACCTGCGACACCCGCTTTAGGAGAGCGGTGCTCTATCCCCTGAGCTACGAAGGCGGGGGGATCTCGGTGAGACCCGGCGACTAGCGTAGCGGATTCGGTGGGGTGGGGGTTCTGGCGTTCGGTCAGTGGGTGATTCGGGTTTCCAGGCCGTCCAGGACGCGGTCGAGGCCGTACTGGAAATTCTCGTCGCGGGCGGTGCGGGGATCCTTGCCGCGTTGTTCGGCGTAGCCCTCGCGGAGGTGGGGGTAGGACTCGGCGGCCTGTTCGGCGGTGGGCCAGAGGCTTTCCACGTACTGCTGTTCGGTGTGGCCGCTGCGGGCGAGGACGTTGAGGTAGGCGGCCTCGCTGGTGGCCATGCCGGTGACGTAGGCGACGAGGGTCGAGGCGGCCTGGTCGGCCTCGGTGGTGGGCAGGCCCGCGCGGGTGAAGAGGGCGAGCAGGAACTCGGCCAGGCGCATCGCGTTCGGGCCGAGGTACGACATGCCCATCTCGCCGAGGACCGAGGCGATCCACGGGTGGCGGAGCATCGTCGCGCGCAGGCTCTGGGCGCAGTGGGTCGCGTCCGTGCGCCAGGTCGCGGGGTCGGTGGACCGGGGGATCTCGATTTCGCCGTAGATCTCGTCGATGGCCAGCTCGATGAGCTCGTCCTTGTTGGCCACGTGCCGGTAGAGCGAGGTGGCTCCGGCGCCGAGGCGGGTGCCGAGCTTGCGCATGCTCAGGGCGTCGATGCCGTCGGAGTCGAGCAGGCGTAGCGCCTCGGCGACGATCTGGTCCCGGCTCAGCGCCGGCTGTTCGCGGCCGGCTCGGGGGCGGGTCCACACCGACTGGACGGGCGTCGGCGGCCCCGCTTCGGCCTGCTCCTGGGGGGACATACGGCTTCCTCTCTCCCGGTCCGGCCACCGTAGCGCACAGCATGCGCAGGATGCGTACGGGTGACCATGGGTCCGTACGGTGTTCCCTCTTGCATACAGTGTGCGCATCGCCGTACGGTGTTCCACGGAGCGCACGGTGTGTGCGGCTCAGCCCGCCGTTCGAGAGGTAATGAGATGGACCGTCATCCGCGTCGCTGGCTCATCCTGATCGTGTTGTGCCTCAGCACCCTGGTGCTGGTCGTCGACAACATGGTTCTCACCGTGGCGATCCCGACGATCGCCGAGGACCTGAAGGCCAGTGCCCAGGACCTCCAGTGGATCCTCGACTCGTACATGCTGGTCTTCGCCGGGCTGCTGCTGACCGCGGGCAGCCTCTCCGACAAGTTCGGGCGGCGGAAGGTGATGGTCATCGGGCTCGCGCTCTTCGGGGCGGCCTCGGTGGTGGCCATGGAGGCCGCCACGCCCGGGGCGCTGATCCTGGGGCGGGTGCTGATGGGCGTCGGGGGCGCGCTGATCATGCCCAGCACGCTGTCGATCCTGGTCACCGTCTTCGACGACGCCGAACGGCCCAAGGCCATCGCCGCCTGGAGCGCCGTCGCCATGGTCGGGCTCGTCGGTGGTCCCGTCGTCGGTGGCGCGCTGCTGGCCCACTTCTGGTGGGGGGTCGTCTTCCTCCTCAACATCCCCATCGCCGGTCTCGCGATCATCGCCGCGCTGGTCCTCATGCCCGAGTCCAAGGGACCCTGGCGCAAGGCCGACCCGATCGGCATGGTGCTGTCGATGGTCGGCATGACCGCGCTCATCTGGACGATCATCGAGTTTCCCAAGGGCGGGCTGGGTCAGCAGGGCACGCAGCTCTCGCTCGGCGTCGCCGTGCTCGGGCTGGTCGGGTTCGGGGTGTGGGAGAGCCGTTGCTCCTCGCCGATGATCCCGGTCTCGATCTACCGCAACCGTGTCTTCACCGGCGCCAGCTTCTCCCTCGTGCTGCTGACCCTGGCCCAGGGCGGCCTGATGCTGGTGCTGACCCAGTACCTGCAGTTCGTCCTCGGCTACTCCGCCACCCAGACCGGTCTCGCCTTCACCCCGCTGGCCCTCGCGACCCTCGCCTTCAACAGCGTCGGCGCCGCCCTGCTGCCGAAGACCGGCAACCGCGCCATGGTGGTCTTCGGACTCCTCGTCATCGCCTCCGGGTTCGGGCTGCTGTCCACGCTGAACCCGGAGAGTGGGTGGGGCGTCCTCGCCGGTGCGATGTGCCTGATGGGCGCCGGTGGCGGGCTGACCATGCCCGCGGCGATGTCGGCCATGATGGGTGCGATCCCGGACGAGCACGCCGGTGTGGGCTCCGCGCTCAACGACACCGTTCAGCAGGCTGGCGCCGCGCTCGGTGTCGCCGTCCTCGGTGCGGTTCTCTCCAGCACCTTCACCGGCCACATGCCCGCCGCCGCCCCGGCCGCCGCCCGCCACTCGATCGGCGACGCCCTCGCCGTCGCCGCCCGCACCGGCGACAAGTCCCTGCTCGCCTCCGCCCACGACGCCTTCACCAGCGCGATGTCGGCGAGCTTCCTGGCGGGCGGGGCGGGAGTCCTGGTCGCGGCCGTACTCGCCGTCTTCCTGATGCGCGACGGCGGGCCCGCCGGAGCCTCGGACCAGGGTGCGACCGAGGTCGCGTCGGAGGAGGGTCTGTCGGAGGAGGGTGCGGCGGACGAGGGTGTGTTGGGCGAGGGGGTGGCGGAGGTCGTGTCGGCCGGGGGCGTGGAGGTCAGCCACTGACGCCCAGGGGCACCCCCCCACACCTGCTACCGCCCGTGTCCGGACCACGTTCCCGTGGCCCGGACACGGGCGTTCACGTGCTCAAACGGTCGTCACAAGGGGTGCGCGCCGACGCGTCACGTCCGCGCTACCCGACGGAACCGTCCCGCCACCCACAGGTCCTCCTCGATCCGCCCCACCGTGGCCCGCAACTCCGGCAGCACCTCGGCGACGCACTCCTCGGCCGTACGGCGGCTGCTGTGCATCGCGACATTGACGGCGGCCACGACCCGCCCACCGCGCTCGCGCACCGGCACCGCGACCGAGCGCAGCCCCACCTCCAACTCCTCGTCGACCAGGGCGTATCCCTCTTCCCGTACGCGGTCCAGGACGGCCCTCAGCCGAGCGGGGTCCGTGATCGTGCGGGGGGTCAACGGGAGCAGTTCGGTGAGCGGGGGCTCGGGCAGGTCCGCCAGCATCACCCGGCCCAGCGCGGTGGGGTACGCGGGCAGACGGGTGCCGATGGTGATGTGGACGCTCATGACGCGGCTGGTGGAGACGCGGCCCGTGTACTGGATCTCGTCGCCGGTCAGGACCGCCAGCGACACCGAGTCGTGCAGCCGCTGCGAGAGTTCGGTGAGGTGCGGGGCGGCGATCTCGGCGAGCGAGGTCCGTGACAGGGGAGGAAAGCCGAGGCCCAGCACGCGGGGGGTGAGGCGGAAGACGCGGTCGTGCGCGGTGACGTATCCGAGGTGCTCCAGGGTGATCAGGGCGCGGCGGGCGGTCGCCCGGGCGAGTCCGGTGGCCTGGGCGACCTCGGTGAGGTTCAGTTCGGCGCGGCCCTCGCCGAAGGCGGTGATGACGGTGAGGCCCCGGGCCAGCGACTCGATGAACTCCCGGCCCAGTTCCTGCTTGGAGGCGCCGGTCCAGACGGCGAGGCCGGAGGGGGTGGCGGCGGTGCGGGGCGTGGCGGATTCGGCGTGCTGCGCCTCGCGCAGTTCCCGTTCCATCGCGGCGACGGCCTCCCGTAGCCGGGGCAGCAGGGTGTCGCGCAGATCGGCCGCGGTGTGCCGGCTGGTGTGGCTGACCACGCTCACCACACAGGCGATGCGGCCCGCCTCCCGTACGGGCATGGAGAGGGCGACCAGGCCCGGTTCGATCAACTGGTCGTCCAGCGCCCAGCCGGCCTCCCGCGCCTCGGCCGTACGCTGCTCGAAGTCGTCGCCGAGGGCGGGAAGTCGACGTGCGCTTCGGCCGGCGCCCGGCTCCTCCGGCCTGTCCGCCGCGAGGCTTTTGCCGACGGTGAGGTCCTTGGCGACGGTGAGGTCTTTGGCGACGGTGAGGTCTTTGCCGTTTTTGCCGTTCGAGCGGTTCGTGCGGTTCGTGCCGATCCTGTCCTTCTCATCGTTTCGGTCGTCCTCGCCGTACTCGATCGGCCGGCTCCGCGCCGGGACCGCCGGAAACCCCCGGTCCTCCGGGTCGGCCGCGCGCCGCTCGCGCCACCGTGCCCACTCCCGATCGCCCCACTCGGTGGCGAACAGCGGGCCGGGCGCGGTGCGTTCGGCGGGCAGCAGGTCGCCGATGCGGAAGCTCAGCGACATGGCGCGGCGGCGAGTCGCCTGGTGGATGAAGCGGATGCCGTCCTGGTCGCCGACCGCGAGCGAGACGGACTCGTCGAGCTCGTCGGCGAGGGCGTCGGCGTGCGCGTCGAGGAGGCGGGGCAGGCGCAGGGCGGCCAGGTAGGCGTTGCCGAGTTCCATCAGACGGGGGGCCAGGACGGCGTCGCGGCCGTCGAGGCGTACGTACCCCCGGCGCGCCAGGGTCGCGGTGATCCGGTCGACGGTGGAGCGCGCGAGCCCGGTGGACCGCTCCAGACCGCTGAGGCTGGACACTCCGTCGGCGTCGGTCAGCCGCCGCAGTACGGCGATACCGCGGATGAGGGGGGTGACGGCCTCGGCGGGCACCGCGGCCTCGGCGCCTGCGGCGCTGCTGGTGCCGGTCCCGGGGGCCGGTGCGACGTTCGATGGCATGGGCTCTCCGATGCGGATCTCTGAAGAGACGCAGTCGCGGATCTCCGAAGAGACTCAGAACAGACACCGTAGTCCTTGCACGGCCAGGTCAGCAGGTCGGAGGCCGGGAGGGGTGGGGGAGCGGCCGGTCGGGGGAGGCGGAGCGGCCGGTCAGCGGCGGGTGACGGACACCCGGTAGTCACCGTTCGGATCCGACGCCGTGACCGCGATCGTGATGCCGGTCTTGGGGTCCTTGAAGGACTCGCCGGGGGTGAAGGGGGCGTCGGAGAGTTCCGCGTGGACGTTGGGGCTGCGGGTGCAGCCGCCGCTGTGGCGCTTGGAGTCGTAGACGGTGATGGGGCCGTTTCCGGTGTCCACGCCCGCGTCGACCTTGTAGATGAGGATGCCGGGGCGGCAGACGGCGGAGTCGTTGCCGTCGTGGGTGCGCAGTTCGAAGGCGTACCCCGTCTTGGTGCTGGTGGGTACGAAGACCAGTTTCTCGCCGCCGGGCCGGGACAGCGGGGTGAGGGTGTACTCCGTCGTCCCGGGCGACGCGGCGCATCTCACCTGCGACTCGTCGAGCCAGCCCAGCTTCCACTTGTGCCAGCCGAGGAGGTCGTTGTCGGCTCCCCAGTCCTCGCTCATGATGTCCCAGTGGCCGACCGCGCCTCCGCCCTCCGGGGTGTAGAGGTCGGGCAGGCCGAAGGTGTGGCCGTTCTCGTGGGGGAGTACCCGGTAGCCGGTCTCGGCGTAGGAGCCGGAGCCGTCGTCCTGGCGGCTGTAGACGAAGGACGCGTTGGAGACGGGGACGCCGTCGGCTATGGGTGCCTCGGTGTTGCCGGCGAAGGTGACGGACAGGACGGTGTCCAGGGCGGAGGGCCCGGCGTTCGGCGTCACCAGCACGTTCAGGAGGTCGTACGAGCGGAAGTCCACCTCGGGGTCGGCCGTGGCCACTATGTCCTGGACCAGATCGCGGTAGCCGGGGTCGAAGGGGGCGCCGCGTTCTATGCCGTACGCCTTGAAGGGCTTGGGCATGCGCAGCCAGTGGCGGATGGGGGTCTCGGGGCGGTAGTCGAGGCGGCCGTAGGAACTGGTGCGAAACCAGTTCTGGGTCTGCGGGAAGAACTCGGCGAGCCGGTCGAGTGCGCTGCCCGGGCCGGGCGCGTCGGAGAAGTCGACCATCAGAGTGAGGGCTCGGACGGTGCCGGTGGAGCGGGCGTATCCGGGTTGGGTCGGTATGCCCTCGCCCATCTGTACGCCCATCGCGCCGGTGATCATGCAGGGACCGAGCGCCGTGGAGCGGGCCAGCGCGATGGAGCCCGCCGTCGTGGAGCCCGCCGGGAGGTGACCGGTGCCGGCGGAGGTGCTGACCGTCAGCGTCAGAAGGGTCACCGTGGCGAGGGCGGCCACGCGGCGCGAGCGTATCCGGCGGGTGGTGGGCTGCATCGGCTGCATGCAGGGGCCCTTCGCTCACGGCAGCCGCCCGGTCACCGGCTGCACCCTGTGCGATCACCCTGTGACGGGGGATGCGGGGGCGCGCGCTGGAAGAGCCCGAACGTGGGTTTCTTGCCGGGGGAAGGGTGACGGGAGCCGCGTCAGAGGTTTGGCCATGGGGCGGGGTGGTGCGGGCGTGGGGGTGCGGGGTGGGGCGGATGTGCGGGCGTGGGGGTGGGGGCTGGGGCGAGTGTGCGGGCGTGGGCTGGGACGGATGCCGGGCCGTGGCTGGGGCGGATGCTGAGCTGGGGGCCGTGTCGGATGTTCGGCCGCGCGCCGTGCCGTGCCGCGCTGGGATGGGCTGCGCTGGGCTGGGCGCTTGGCCGGGAGCCGCGCTGGGCGCGTGGCCGCTTGCCGCGCGGGATGCCGATCGCGAGCCGCGCCGGGGGCTTGGCAGGGCGGCTGCGCAGGAAGTCTTGCTGGAAGTCTCGGTAGATGTTCTGCCGGGAGCCGCGTCGGGTGCTCAGCTGGAGGCGCGGCGGATGTTTGGTCGTGCGCTGCGTGGGATCCCCTGGCGGGAGCCGTGCCCGGTGCTCGGCCGGTGGTCGCGGCGGATGCCTGGCCGTGCGCTGCGCGCGATGCTCTGCTGGAAGTCTCGGTAGATGTTCTGCCGAGAGCCGCGTCGGGTGCTCTGCCGGAGGCACGGCGGATGTTTGGCCGTGCGCTGCGCGGGATGCTCTGCCGGGGGCCGCCCTGGAGGCACGCCGGATGCTACGCAGCGCGCCGCGCAGGATGCTGCGCCCGGAGTCTGGCCGGATGCTTGGCCTGGCGTCACGCCGGACGCCGACCGCGCATCGCGCCGGACGTCGGGCAGGGAGGCATGCCGGACGCCGGGTTGTATGCCGCGCCGGACGCCGGGCCACCCACCACGCCGGAAGCTGGGCCGCGCACCACCCCAGAGGCCAGGCTCGCCCGCCACGCCCGATGTCAGGCTCGCCCGCCACGCCCGACGCCAGCCCGCCCACCACGCCCGACGCCGCCCCCACCCCCGCCGCCAGACCGCCCCCACCCCCACCCCCGCCGCCAGGCCGT